>JANMAA010000026.1:0-24287 GCA_031359215.1 Acidobacteriota bacterium
CAGAAAGATTGAACGGTAAAATCCAACTGCTCAAATCAATCGGCAGAGGCTATCGGAAGTTTGAAAACTTCCGCAGTGCAATACTCTTTTTCTACGGCAAACTTAGCTTGTTTCCACTAAATTCCCAGTAGAACCAATTTTAAAGAGATTTAGCCGCGAATTAAGGCGAATAATACGGATAAATCAATTAGATAATCCGTATCATTCGCGTTAATCTGCGGCTAATAAATCGAATATGGCTTAAAACGGGGATTTTAGAAAAACCTTATCCGCGCTTTTTATTCGGTCTTATTTTATTGGGTGCGCTTGTTTTACCGGCAACATCGGTCGTCTTAAAATTCTGCTCGGTTTTTGAATCGTTTATTGTTTTTGCAGTCGCCAAAAGTTTTGAATCAGCCAAAACCTTCGAAGCCGCTTTCGCATTTTTACTTAATCTTTTTTTTACTTTTACCATAGTTTTTCATTTATATTTCTTCGCAAGAATCTAAAATAAAAATAACACATTTGAGTTAATATCTATTACTCTACTAAATATATTGAGTTTTTTTGCTCTATCAGCTTATTGGAAATTGCGAAACAGCAATAGCTTCATTCGCGGAAATGTTGCAGATAATACATCTTTATAAGAAAATGATTTTTGAGGTAAAACCATGACTCCGACAATCGAACAGGTAATCGAGATCATCCGCTAACCGCCGCCGCCCAAGCAAAAGGTGTGAAGACACCGTTGATGCACCGCGTCATTATCAAGGAAACGCAACCTTTCGGTGGATGGTAAAAGATGGCTGAAACAATAGAATTTGATAAAGTTCATTTTTACATTCAGAAAAATAAAGTTAGTGGATTTTGCGGTTTTCAAACTGTGGTCATCCTCATTGTTTTTAATAGGCAAGTAATTGAAAATCGAGGAAGGTTAAAACTATGAAAAAACTACTAATGATTTTTGTAATTAACTTAATCATTTTGAATGCTTCCTATGCTCAAAACAAAGTCAGCAACGAAATCAAACAAATTGATAGGTATGTAAAGACCATTAATCGAATTACGCGAAAGCAAAAAGAGCCGAATCTGATTTTTGCCGATATTTCACAAACAACTAAAGAAAAGTGGAATAAATTTTCCTCAACAAAATCTTTGGAAAAATTCATGGAAGATCACGAAGTTGATATTGCTGCTTACGTTTGGCGAAAAAACGGTCACATTATTACTTCTAAGTTTACCTTGACCAGTCAATCGGGCGATTGGTTTACATATGTTAATTATTATTTTCGGCAGAATGGCAGATTAGCTAAAATTGAGTTTGAACACAGAACTTTTTATGGAAGTTTTGTGGCTTTGCAAAGTTTTTATTTTAATGAAAAAGGTAAAATTTTGAAGAAAATTATTCAATATTTGGATTTATATACGGATAAACCGAAAACTATAAAACCGGACACAATAGATAAGAGTTATTTAAAAACAGATGTTTATAGAAAAGCGAACAATCTTCCGTTTGCATTTTTGCTGAGTAAAAAATAAAGTTGTAATTTCTTTATGCATTATCATTTAATCGGAATATGCGGAACGGCGGCAGTTTCGCGGACAGGACTATTACAGACGCAGGAGCGTAAGTTTTTGTTATAATTGGCTTGTTATGAATTTTGTTGATTATTTTTCAATGATGCTTCATCGCGTAGTCGTGGAAAAGATGCTTTCTGATGAAGCAAAAGTTTTGCAGACGGCACGAAATAATCTGGCGCGTTGGCTGAAAAGCGAAAGTTTTGCTGGAAATGAACGATTTGCATTGCTTGAATGGCAGGAAATTCTCGAAAATTCTACGACCGAAGAAATCAGAAGAATTATTACGCAGGATACTGATGAAGGTCAGCGTTTGCGTTCGTCTTCGCCGTTTGTCGGAGTTTTGTCTGAAACGGAACGCGAGAAAATTTGGAGCGAATGTGCGGAAATCAGACTTGTTTGAATTAATTCGTGAAATCAACGAAATATCTTCGGAAGAAAAGCCGATTATTGTCGGTTCACAAGCCATTCACGCCGTCGCGGAAAATCTACCCGAAATCGCTCAAAAATCTATCGAATGCGATTTCCTAATGGCGGGAGGAAAAAGCGAAATACGCGCCGCAATCAATAAAAAACTCGGAGTTTTTAGCAATTTTCAACTCGAACACGGTTATTATGCCGACGCACTCGGGTTGGCAACAGTTGTTTTGCCAACGGATTGGGAAAAAAGACTGCAACCGCTTCTGGACGACAAAGGCGAAACTGTCGCTTACTGCGCAGAAATTCACGACATCGCCGTCAGCAAATTAATTGCCGGACGCGAAAAGGATTTTCGGTTTTTAAAAGATGCGTTTTTGCTCGAAATTATTTCGACAGCAGAGTTTGTCGTTCGAGTTCGCCTTGTCGAAACAATGCCGCAAAGCGCGGTTTTAATTGATAGAATGGAAAAATTAGAAAAACATTTGTCTGAACAAAAAGCCGAACGAAACACAGTCACGCCGATTCGTGATTACTTAAAAGAATTGCGAATAAAATCGTGAACACTCATTGAAATTTCATCTCTCAAATTGCCAAATCAGCCTCAATAACCAATAATAATCTTTCTTTTTTAGCAATGAAATCAACAAAATTACATTATCATTTAATCGGAATTTGCGGGACGGCGATGGCTAGTCTAGCGGGAATGTTGCAGGCGCGTGGGCATAAGGTGACGGGTTCGGACAGACAAGTTTATCCGCCGATGTCAACGCAGTTGCAGGAGTTGGGAATCGAGATTCTCACTGGTTACAAGGCGGAAAATGCCGACATTGGGCGAATTGCACGATTGTCGGGAAAGCGAAACTCAAAGCTAAAAGGTAAATTCTTAGATTATTTAGCACAAAGTTGATTTTTTAACAAAAAGGAATACATCATTTAACAGTTAACAGTGACGTGCCTTTCGGCAGATTTTGGAAAAAATGATTATTATACGAAACTATTTTAGTGAACCAATTCACTTTTTGTTTTTCAGAAAGATTGTGTCGTAATGACTGACACAGCGGAAACCGCACATTCGGTAAAAAGCCTGCGCTTTTTCGTTTTCCTCGTTGACCAGTACACAGATCGAGTGAGTGCGGGTCAGCAAATCGGTGGTTAATTGTGTCAAACATCTTCTGCCTAAACCCGTTCCGCGTTCTGAAGGACAAACATAAACTCCTTCGAGATAAATCAGTTCTGGAGTTTCGGCTTGAATGTCCGCCTTGAAAACGAGTTCATCGTCCTTTACCGCAACCCAAATGCGGTTTTTGTTTATGCGTCGGCTGCATCTGGCTAAAAAACCTGCGCGGTCGGTTTCGAGCGGATTGATTCCGCTTTCTGCTTCCGCCATTGCCGCGTGAACCGGCGCAATCAGATGAAGGTCGTCGAGCGTTGCGAGGCGCAAATCTTCGACGCTGCCGCGAGTTTCCAACGCTTTTTTAAGTTCAAAGAGCAATTCGCGGCAGACAAGACGCATCGGTTGTCCGTCGTCGGCGTAACTGTTCCAGAAAATCTCCGCCTTTTCCTGCTCCGCCATAAACAGATGTAAATTGTTATGGATTTGAGCAATGAGGGCGAGTTCACGAATCGCGCCGCGTGTGCGGGTTTCGATTAGAGTGGCGTGACCGATTAAAGCAACGCCCTCCAATCTTCCTTCGGAATTGCGGCAGCCGTAGAAAGTGCCGCGATTATGTTCACTGATTAATCCGTTGTCGCGGATCATTCCCATCATTATTACCGTGTGAATCGGGCGTTCGGAAAGATACGCGACGACTTCGTTGGTTTCCGATTCGGTAAGTTCGCTGACTGTTAATGCCAAGTTCGACTGCGGTAAACAAGCAGTTTCTTCCATTACGGTCTGCATCATCTGTTCTAATGACATGATTTCTGCTCCTTTTTCTAATGGTTCTTTAGCTTGTTTATCTGGTCGTCGCCGCGCCGATGTTCGAGTAATACGAGTAACCGCCGCCGTTGTAGGCGCGAACTCTGAAACGGTAAGCCGTGCGCGAAGCTAATCCGGTGCTTGAATAAGTATTCACACCGGCACCAACTGTGGCGACCTGAACAAAGTTCGTGCAGGTTGTGCCCATGCAGCGTTCGATGTAGAAGCCGGTTTCGTTGGTCGAGGTTTCCGTCCACGCCAGATTAATTTGCGTAGTTGAATAAGACGTCGCCGTTAAACTCGTCGGCGAGCTACTCGGACCGGTGTCGAGTGTGGGCGACATATAAGCGGTCGGATCGCCGTTAAGCGCATTGTTGGCTTGAGCGGCAATCGCGTTTGCCCGCACACTGTCGCTGATTAAAACACCGTCGCCGAGCAGAACGCCGTCACCGACTAAAACACCGTCGCTGATTAAAACGCCGTCGCTAATTAAAACGCCGTTGCCGATTAAAACGCCGCAGCTCAAGAAATCGTAGCCGTCGCTGATTAAAACGCCGTTTCCGGTTAAGATGTGGTCGCTGATGAGAACGCCGTCGCTGATCAGAACGCCGTCGCTGATTAAAACGCCGTTCGATTCAACCGTTCCGTCACTTATCAAGACACCAAGTTTGTAAATGCCCTGATATTTGGTAATTAGGTTGCTTCCCGTGGCAAACGTGTGATCCATCACCACACCCTGTCCCCAGGTAAAAGTCTGTCCGGCAATCGTGCTGGTTGGTGCCGGAGCAGGCGTGGTCAAAAGCGGCGAGCCGACGAGTGTTGAAGCCGTCAAATCCTGACGAACAATTTTCGCCAGTCGTACTGCGCCGTCAATATTTAATTTTCCCGCGCCCTGTTCAAATTGATTGGCTCCATTCATCGTCTGCGCCGAATACATCAAAAGCGTCTTGACGAGATTCGGAGTCAGTTTCGGATTCGCTTGCAGCATTAATGCAACTGCGCCCGAAACCGCCGGTGTCGCCATTGATGTTCCCGAAAGATACATCTGATCTTCGTCGCCATCTGAGGAAACATTGGCATCGAGGGCTGGATTATTTGTCACCAGATAGTTTCTACCTGCGGCATACGATTGACCGTCAATAATCTTATTGCCGGGAGCGACTAAATCGGGTTTGACGAGATTGTCGAAATGTCTGACTCCGAGCGTATCGGTATAAAAAGAGCGCGTCGGACCTTTGGAACTGTAAGTCGCCATCACATCATCCGAGCGAACATCCGTTCCGTAAGTATTTAATGCGCCAACCGTGATTGCCGAAGGTTCGTTGCCGGGCGAATGAATCTGACCGTATATTTTGTTGCCGAGTTCGTCTTTGCCTTCGTTTCCGGCGGCGGCGACGACGACGATTCCGGCATCAGACAGTTTGCGGACAGCCAGACAAATCGGGTCTAAGGTATAACTGTCAACCGCATTTGCGCCGAGGCTCAGGTTGACGACCTTCATATTGTAAGTCGTGTTGGAGCGGTTCGTGTAAATCCAGTCGAGCGCGGCTAAAATGCTGCTGATATTGCCGGTTCCGGTTCCGTTTAAAACCCGCAGGTTAATAATTTTGGCGTTCGATGCAATTCCCTGATACGCGCCGTTTGACACTCTGTTACTTCCCGCCGCAATCGAAGCGACGTGGGTGCCGTGTCCGTATGGGTCGTCAGTCCGGTTTTCGCCCGTAAAATCCTTGCTGTAAACGACTCTGGAATAGTCTGAAGCGTCCAAAACATTGTTATGACGATAATCAACGCCCGAATCAACAATGACGATACCGATGCCGCTGCCGTCGAGCGGGTTTGAGCTGCCGTTTAAGTTGCGGATGGCGTTTGCGCCGGTCGTCGCCGTCAAATGACCGAGCGTTTTGACCGTATCGTCGAGCGTCATAAAATCCACGTCGGAACGTCCCGCAATCGAATCTATGTCTCTCTGTTTGACTTTATAAACTTTGAAGGCAAAGTTCGTAAATTCTGTTTTCAGTAACGCGCCTTTGCCGTTTAAGTCAGTCGTCAGTCCGCTCGTCCAGACAGCAGTCGGTTTGACGATCACGTCAATAAAGTCCGTGCCGGCAACCTGCGTCATTTTCTTTTGCAGCTTTTCGCTTTTTTTCTGTTTCGGAGCCGCGCCGACCGGTTGAATCGCGGTGATTGTGAACATCAAAAGACTTAGGGCGATTAAACCGAACCGAATCATTTTTTCTAATTTATTTTTCATTATCATTTTTCTTTCAAGTCTGTTTAGTAAAGATGTGTAGAAATACACCTTTCGATAACTGTTGCTATATCACGTCGCGTGCCGCAGAATTAAATGTTCTAAAAAAAAGGTTTATTGGGTTTAGTCGAAGATTGCAGCGAGGCGGAAAGGTCAGAATGAAATGTTCGTCATTCAGCTATCGTTCAATTTGAATGATTGTTGAATGACATTTTGGTTGAATGATTGTTAAATGACATTTTGCTAGAATCTATGCGAGAGGTGAAATTCAATACCCTCGCAAGCTAATAATTTAATATATGCATTATCACTTAATCGGAATTTGCGGGACGGCGATGGCTTCGCTGGCGGGAATGTTGCAGGCGCGTGGACACAAAGTTACCGGCTCGGATCAAAATGTTTATCCGCCGATGTCAACGCAGCTTGAGGAACTCGGCATTGAAATTATTAACGGTTACAAAGCGGAAAACGCCGACATCGGCGCGGATTGCACGATTGTCGGGAATACGATTTCACGCGGAAATGCGGAACTCGAAGAAGTTTTGAACCGCAAACTCGTTTATCGTTCGCAGGCAGAAATTGTTAAGGAAGAATTTATTCGCGGACGGCGTGTCTTGGTTATCGCGGGAACGCACGGCAAGACGACGACGACGAGTATCGCAACTTGGGTGGCGGAAGTCGGCGGATTGAATCCGTCGTTTCTCGTCGGCGGCATTGTGCAGAATTTCGGCGCGAGTTTTCGCGTGGCGGAAAGTGATTATTTTATTATCGAAGGCGACGAATACGACACGGCTTATTTTGATAAAAAGCCGAAGTTTATGCACTATCTGCCCGAAATTGCCGTCGTCAACAACATCGAATTCGACCACGCCGATATTTACCGCGACATCTGGGAAATCAAATATCAATTTTCGCGGCTGATGAATTTAGTTCCGTCGAACGGGCGTTTGATTTGCGGCATTGATTCGCCGATTGTGCGTGAGGTTTTGGACGAAATGCACGGCAAACTGCACACGAATATCGAGACTTTCGGAACGTCGGACGATGCGAAATGGCAGGCGCGATATATTGATTTTTCGGGCGATGTGACACGCTTTACGGTGTTTAAAGACGGGCATTCGTGGAGCGAATTTGAGACACATCTGATCGGCGAATTCAATGTTCGCAATTGCTTGGCGGTGATTATCGCGGCGGACGCTTGGGGCATTTCAAAGGAGCAGATGCAGGAAGCGTTCCGCACTTTCAAATCGGTCAAACGGCGCGTCGAAATTCGCGGCGTGATCGGCGGCGTGACGGTGATTGACGATTTCGCACATCATCCGACGGCGGTTGAAGAAACTTTGAAGGCACTAAAAACCAAATATAAAAACAATCGCCTGATCGCCGTTTTCGAGCCGCGTTCGTGGTCTTCGCGGTTAGCGGTTTTCCAAGAACCTTATACCAAAGCCTTTAGTTACGCCGATTATGTCGTCATCGCGGGAGTTTATAACACTTCAAAAGCGAGCGAACTCGGTAAAGTTTTGGACGTTGCCGAACTCGTCGAAGACATCAAATTACAGGGCAAACCAGCGATGAGTTTTCCCGATGCCGATTCGATAGTCGAACATCTTGCGCCCGAATTGAAGTCCGATGATGTTGTGGCGATTATGTCAAACGGCGGTTTTGGCGGAATTCACGACAAGATTTTGAACATTTTGCGCGAAAAGTCAGAACAGTCTGCGTGAGCGGGCTGTTCTAAAGTTTGCTTACTAAAACCTCTTTGCAAACGTTTGACAGCCCCTTCACGCAGGCTGTTCTGACAAGTTCGTAAGACGGTTGCCCATTTCTATTCCGAGAATTTGCAAAGCGTTGGCAGGACGGATCATTACTTCAAAATCAATAATTTTTCCTTCTTCATTAAGCGCGATGAGATCAATCCCGCGAAGTGTTAATTCGCCGATATTGGCTTCAAATTCGAGACAAAATTGATTATTATTCGTGATTTCGCGGACGTATCGGAAGTTTTGAAACACCTGCGAAACGGTTAATAAAATCTGCGTTGTGATTTCTTTTCCTTCCTTTGGTTTCCAGACAAAAGGTGAATGAAATTTTACGTTGTCGGCAAGAATTTCGTGCAAAATTCCATCATCCGGCGTTTCGATAAATTGATGCCAGCGCAGTAAAGTATTGTTCATAAAGCGATTGTAGCACAAAGATAAAGGAAAGTTGCGGTTTATAAAAGCATGAATTTTATAGATTCGTTTCGTTGTTTAGAACACAAGAAACCGGATAAATTTGACTGCACAAGCATAACTTGCTGACTGTCGCCTTTTTCCCTTGCCTAAAATATAAAAGATAGGCATACTTACAGAAGTTTTACTCTCAGGTATCTCTGGTAGATGCGCCCGTTCATATTGAGATGGCGACGATTTCGGTTCGGTAGGGAGTTTGGGTTACAGTTCAAGAAGCGTTTGGGTTTACCGTGAAAAGTCGGGCGCGTCGCATCTGGGTAGAAAAAAATTATTTTAGAAGTTTTCCTTCTCGGCAAATTTTGAGCCTGCCTTTGCTTCATTTCAAATAGATAAAGATAGAGAAAAATAATGAGTACGAAACTTTATGTCGGAAACTTGTCGTTCGGTGTTACCAGCGACGATTTACAAGAGCATTTTGCTCAAGCAGGAACGGTCGAATCAGCCAAAGTAGTTGAAGACCGCGACACAGGACGCTCACGCGGTTTCGGATTTGTCGAGATGTCAAGTTCGGATGAAGCACAGGCGGCGATAGAACAATTTAACGGACAAGATTTAGACGGGCGCAGTTTGGTCGTCAACGAAGCACGTCCGCGTGAAGAAGGCGGCGGCGGCGGACGCGGCGGAAATCGCGGCGGCGGCGGCGGCGGCGGCGGACGCGGTGGATACGGCGGCGGCGGCGGAAATCGCGGCGGCGGCGGCGGCGGAAATCGCGGCGGCGGCGGCGGTAGCGGCGGCGGCGGCGGTTATTCGCGTTGGTAAAAACTATTTTTTCTTAAAACAAAAGGTAAAGGCATTAGAGAATTTTTCTCAAAAGCCTTTGCCTTTTTTTTGGAAAATAACTATATTTAACGGGTTCAAATACATAAATTTTTCGCTGTAAAATTATGCGGATAGTCGATTTGGAATAATTATTTCAAAAACAGGCATATCATTTAACAAATAAGAAACGTGTTTTTTGTTAGAATTATTTGCTTCGTTTTCCAAAAGATGTAAAGAAAACCGCAATAAAGTCAGATTTAGAAAAAATTTTATGCGAGAAATCCCATTCCAAACCACTTCATTTGCCAAATCCGAGATGGTCACCGTGTTTGATAATTCCGCTCGTAATTCTTTTAATCATCAAATTCCCATCGAGAAAATATCGCACGGAAAATATGTAACGCGATTTGCTGAAACTTTGGAAGAAATAAACGCCGCTTTTAGGCTGCAATACGAGGTTTTCAACCTTGAATTAAATGTTGAATTTATTGCGCCGATACCGGACTTTTCGGGTGAAGATTTGTTCCCGACAAATTGTTTATATTTACTCGTTATAGAAAGATCAACCGATAAAATAGTTGGAAGTTACCGGATAAGTTCGCTGGAAATGGCTAAAAATACCGGTGGATTTTGTTCATCGTCGGAGTTTCGGTTAGACGATTTGCCGATGGAATTTCTCAGGCAAACAATCGAGATAAGCCGGCTTTGCATTTCCCCCGAACACCGCAACAGACAGGTGCTTTTTTTGCTTTGGAAAGGTTTGGCAACTTATCTGACACAAATGCAGAAACGATATGTCTTCGGTTGTTGTTCGATTTTTTCGCAATATTACACCGATGCGATTAAAGCCTTGCAGCAATTGCAAGAAGAAGGTCATTTTCACGAAACATTGCGTGTTTCGGCGTGTCGGCAATATCTGTTCAAAGCCGAAGAAAAAATCATCTCCGATAATAACGACAAGATAAATCTGCCGAAACTTTTCGGCACATATCTGCGGTTGGGCGCAAAAGTTTGTAGTCAACCGGCGATTGACCGCAATTTTAAAACCATTGATTTTTTTATGATTTTCGATGTCGAAGCGATGCCGGAAAAATACTACAAACTGTTTTTTGCCTGATTCATAAATCTCGTCTAATAATATACGCGCTCTGCCAACGTCAATCCGGCTATATCTTCATACAACACAACACTTGAGCAACGAGTTCCATAAACGGGCGTTTCGATAAATATTGAGGATAATGTCTTTTCAAGTTCTAATCCAACGCCCGTGTCGGGCAATGCGTGTTCGGATGCCTGAGTTTTGTCTTGTAAAACAGTAAAAAATCGTTCCGACTGAATTTCTTCGTTTCTTGCCAAAATTTCCGATAAATCGTCTTTCGCTTTTGTAACTTTTTGCCACGGCGTGTCTAAAAGATGATTGCTCAATCCATAAATTCCGGTATCGAGAATTTTTATTTCCATTCCGCGATTTGAAAAATAACCGAACTCGCTATTTTCTTTGGAAAAAGTTCCAACCAAAAGATTAAAACCCGAAAATTTGGTCGCAGAAGATTTAACACTTTCCAAATAATCTCTTGTCGATATGGTATTTTTCAGAAAATCAATGACTAAATCACCTCTCGAAAAAGTTCCGCGTTCTGCCCCAACTTCCCGGTAGTTCGTAACTGCGGCAAAACGTCCCGTGCGCGTTATGCCCAGCCATGTTCCGCCGCCAACCAAATCTTTACCGGCGTAAACGTCAGGTTCGTCTTCCCAATAATGCACGGATTTTGTCGGGCGATTATAAAATTCGTCGCGGTTTGCAAGTAATATCAAAGGATATTTCGGATGTAATTTGTAAGCAAAAACGATTAGACACATTTGATTAAACAGTAAAAAACCGCCGACAGTTTAATGAAATCGGCGTTTTTTAATGTTATAAAATTTGAAATTATTTTACGAATTGACAAAGAAATTTCCGACAAACGGAATTTCGCGGCGATGAATAAAAAGAATTCCGGCACTTAAAATAAAGACCGTTACAGCTAAACCGAACAGCAAACCGCCATCATCTTTGACGACGATTCCGAGTTTTGTTAAGTGACTGAAAATCGCGCCGGTGACGACTGCCATCGCTATCAATGCACCAAGCCAAGCCGTACTTGGAATTAGCAAAAGAATTGAAGCGATGAGTTCCACCACGCCTGAGCCAATGCGCCCGACGGCTTCCGATTCGCCCATCAGTTTTGTAAAAATATACTTCGATTCTTCCGCGCCGGTGAACTTAAAGTATAACGTCTGCACTAAGATTATTGCTACTATTATCCGAAGAATCCAACTTAATATAGTCATATTATTTTCTCCAATTTATTCCCAAGTTATTTATTTGCCGACATACTTTTTTTGCGCGTCTTCTCTTGTTCCCAAAACTCCAAAGTCGAAGGCGAAACACCAAACTCTTTATCAACCTTAACCCCGAGCCGGGAAAGTTTTGCGACAATTAGCGCGTAATGATGCAAAGTGTGGCTTTGTAAAAATTCGAGTTCGCGCAAAACACTGGAAATGCACCAATTTGCATCGCCGTCCGCATTTTCGTTTGTTTCTAAACGAACCAAAACCTGTTTATTGGCTATGCCCGCAGGCAAGTCGTTTAATTCACTTATAACCATCTTAAATCGCGCCGTCGCTGAGTCACTTTTTTGCTCAACATTTATATCTCTTTCACGGCGATTGTAATCGATTTTTCCGACATCTACGCCATTTAGAAAATTGGCGGCAAAATCCAGTGTGTGCCGAAAATGCGTGCCGATACTGCCTCGATCAGATTCTCCTTGATATATAAAAACGTCATCTGTCAGATTTTGAAGCAAATCAACCCCCTGATGCAAAATTTGGACATATCGTTTAACCAAATCATTTGCGGGTTGTTTCGTAATGGTTATGTCTTTCAAAATAGATTTCCCCTTAGCTAATAAATTCTACTGTTACTTTAATTCCTTTTCTTACTTTATCTATTCCATTTTTTACCGAAAACAAATCAAACATAAAAAGATAAAATTTCGGTAATAAAATCAATCTCAAATCACCAAGAAACAAGACCCTTCTTAAATTTTTACTTTTTAATTTCCACCTGCAAAATCCGATATGCTTCAGAACGAGGTAAACCGAACTCTTTCGCCGCCTTTTTAAGTGCGAGTTTGCGGTCTATTCCTACGGCTTCCAACTCCGCAACACGGGAAACGATAGATTTTGGACTTTGGGGTTCGGACTTTGGATTTTGGATTTCGTGTCGGTCAATGACCAGGACAATCTCGCCTTTAACACTTGTTTGCGAAAGTTTTTCGACTAATTCTTCCAAAGTTCCAAGTACTATTTCCTCGTGAAGTTTGGTAATTTCGCGGACAACGGCGGCAGTTCGATTACCTAAAATGTCCAGACAATCCGCTAAACTTTTTGTAAGACGATGCGGCGTTTCATAAAAAAGTAGAGTAGCGGGAATTCCCTTAACATCTTGCAAACGCTTACGTCTATCATTTTTTTTTGACGGCAGAAAACCACCGAAAAATAGAGAATCAGTCGGCAAACCCGAAACAATCAGTGCATTAACAAAAGCCACCGCGCCCGGAATTGCCGTTACTTTTGCGCCGATTTCGTGCGCTTTTCGCACAATTATCAAAGCCGGATCGCAAATCGCGGGCGTTCCGGCATCGCTAACTACGGCGATTGACTTTCCCTGTGTTAAAAGTTCTGCAAGTTCTTCTGTTCGCGCCTGTTCGTTGTGTTCGTGATAGCTGACGAGTTTTTTTTTGATGCCGTAATGATTAAGCAATTTTCCCGTGTGGCGCGTGTCTTCGCAGGCGATTAGGTCAACCGTTTGCAGAGTTTCGATGGCGCGTTTGGAAATGTCGGCGAGATTTCCGATTGGCGTAGCGACGAGATAAAGTGTTCCGTGCATTTTTCGTTGTTATTTAAAATTAAAAGACGGCGTAATTTTAACATACGCCGCCTTCTTTCTATGCAAATTGAAAATAACTAACTTCCGGCAGTTTTATACGGACAACTTTCTTTTTCCGTCTGCACATCGGTTGCGGCTGTTTGTTTTTCCTTCATCGGACACGAACCGCCGCAGCAATTATCGCAGCAATCCGAAGCATTTTCACTGCTTGACTTCATCGGACACGAATCGCCTTTGCAACAGCAATCAGCGTTTCCGCAACACGAATCTACGCTTTTATGCTGTGCGGTTTTCGCGTTTGCGTCCTTCAACGGGCAACTGTCGCTTTTCGCACAACACGAAGCCGTTTTTTCGACTGATTTATTTGTTTGATTTAAAGCATAAACCGCGACGGCAAATGCCATAACGAAAACGAGACTCAATATCGTTAAAAATTTTTTCTTCATTTCTTTATTTCCTCAGAATTTAAGTTAAAGGTTTTGCCAATCAACGCTTGATTGACGCTTTTTGTTGGCTTTGCTTTAAATTCTAAACACACAATTTTGCAAATGCGCGTTTGCGCGATTATGAACGAAAGATTGGTAAATTCGTTCTTTTTTAACAATTGTCCGGGAAAATGTAATCTTCGGCGCGACGATTTTTACGGTTTTAACAACTTCCGCGGTTTGCGGTTGAAACTCTATCTTTCTCGCTTTGTCAAAAACCTGAACCGGGTATGCACAACAATCCAAGATCGGCGATTCAACTATGAAAGATTCCCGAAGGTCTTTTTTAGAAGATTTGGCACAATCACTTTTTTTAGCAAGCGGACAGCTTATCGTTTCCGCTTTTGTTATCCGCATATTACAGCAAAAAACCAAAACTATGCCGCTCATCCAAATAGCAAGTGCGGCGGTAAAAGTGCGTTTTGTAATTTGCCGAAATTTCATTTGTATAAGAATATCCCGATTGTTAATGTTCTGTCTAGTTATTTTTAGTCAAATCAAACATTGAACCGAAAATCCACGACATCGCCGTCCTGCATAACATATTCTTTGCCTTCGAGTCGCGCCAAGCCTTTTTCGCTCGCCGATTTTCTCGAACCGCAGTTCACCAAATCGTCGTAGGAAATGATTTCGGCGCGAATAAAGCCGCGTTCGATGTCCGAATGAATGACGCTTGCCGCCGACGGTGCCTTCGTGCCGATGGGAATCGTCCACGCGCGAACTTCTTTTTCACCCGCCGTTAGATACGACATCAGACCGAGCATTTTATATGCCGATTTGATTAATTTATCAACGCCGCTTGAGGTTACGCCTAAATCCGCTAAAAATTCTTTGCTTTCTTCTTCTTCCAGCGCGACGAGTTCGGCTTCGAGTTTCGCGCAAATTACGACGACTTCGGCGTTTTCCTGTGTGGCGTGTTTTTTGACAGTTTTGACGTGCGGGTTTTCGTCAGGCGCAAGCAGAGTTTCTTCATCAACATTTGCCGCGTAAATCGTCGGTTTCGAGGTTAAAAGAAAAAATTGTTTTAATATCGACGACTCTTCTTTTGAAAGTTGAACCGAACGTGCCGGACGACCTTCTTCTAAAACCGGCAGAATTTTATCGAGAACTTCGAGTTCGGCTTTAGCAGCTTTATCGCCGGCGCGTGCGCCGCGCGTAGCTTTGTCGCGCCGTTTCTCGACCGAAGCTAAATCTGCCAAAGCCAATTCGATTTGAATCGTTTCGATGTCCCGAATCGGATTGACCGAACCTTCGACGTGAACGATGTTTTCGTCTTCAAAACAGCGCACGACTTGAATAACGGCATCGGTTTCGCGGATGTTGGCGAGAAATTGATTGCCTAAACCTTCGCCTTTCGACGCACCGCGCACCAAACCTGCAATGTCCACGAATTCGACCGTTGCGGGAACGATTTTCTGCGCTTTATGAATCGTTTGTAAAACGGGCAAACGGTCATCAGGCACGGCAACGACACCGATATTCGGCTCGATCGTGGCAAACGGGTAATTAGCCGCCAGCGCAGATTCCTGTGCGGTCAAGGCATTAAAAAGAGTGGATTTTCCGACGTTCGGCAATCCGACGATTCCAGCTTGTAACATAAAATAATTTCAGATTTCAAATTCCAAATTTCAGAGTTTATATTACAAATTCAACTTACGCAAAATATGTAAAAGATCGAGATATATCAGAATGAGTTTGGGAAAGCAGATTTATTCATCATTCATTAGCAATTATTCCTTGATAAAAACTCTTTGACATCGAAGAAATAGCTTTTTACAACCGGGAAATCAACCGTTACAGTCAAGAAATTGTTGCTTACAGCCGATAAATCGCTATTTACAATCAAGAAACTGTTGGTTACAGCGAAGAAATTCTCTCTTACATCAAACAGATTGCTTCTTACAGTCAAGAAACTCTTGCTTACAGTGAAGAAATTGCATATTACATTAAAGAATTCGCTGCTTACAGTCAAGAAATCGCCGATTACAATCAAGAAACCGTCGCTTACACTTAATAAATCGAGCGTAATAATCGCTTAAAAACTCTGAATATATTTGCGGGTAACTTCTTTTAATTCGGAATATGAAGAAATAACATACAAGATCGGCTGCATATCCGAATAATCGTAAGGCGTATTGATAACCTGCTCCAAATCAAACGGGCGGCGTTCGACTTTGCCGGAAAAAGCGTGTTCGAGTTCGCCGAAACTCGACAGCAAGCCTGCGCCGTAAGCCTTTAATTCACCTTTTTCTTCGACCAAGCCGAATTCGACCGTGAACCAGTAAAGCCGTCCGAGTTCTTCGAGTTGTTCGTCCGTCGCAACCCGTGCGCCGTCGCCGATAAAACTCGAAAAGTCGGCGAAATTTTTGTTGGTGAACATCGGAATATGTCCGATTGCCTCGTGCACGATGTCGGGTTCGGGCGTGTATTCGGGGCGCGAATGATGGCGAATATACTGCGTCGAAAGCATCGTCCGCCACGACAGCCAACTCAGAAAAGCGCGTGTGTCAACCAGACCTTCAATCGGCGCAAGCCTGAAACCCGTCAGTTCTGTCAAACGCTTGCTCATTTCCGAAAGCTGCGGAATGCGTTCATTCGTAATGCCGAGTTTTTTCTTCGCTCCAAGATAAAATTCGGAAGCATATTTTTTGTGTAATTCTTCCAACTTTGTCGCCACTATTTGCCAAATTCTTTGTTCTTCGGGCGAATAATCAACGTCAATTATTTTATGTTCGGGATCAAGGCGAAATTGTTTGGAAAGTGAAGCGATATAATCGCGGCGGGTTCGATAATCTTCGTCGTGTGCGCCCGGATGATCGATTGGAAGTTCTTCAATATCCTCAAACGGCATATCCACGAATTCAGGTGCGGGATCGCTGTTTGCAGTAAAAAAAACAGGTGCATCTTTAGTTATTAAAGTTTCAGTCAACATAATTTTCAGTTCCTTCCGATAATACGATTAAGTTTTTCAAACAGAGTTTGTCCGACACATTACCAATCATAATCGAAACGGCAAGATATTTGAATAGGTAACATTAGTTTGTATAATAGAATTACTTTAGATTATCAGTTTGTTTGCTGTATTTACTTTAAAATCTAAGATGATAGACGCAATCGATTGGAAAATACTTAAACAACTACAAGAAAACGCACGAATCAGTTTTGCGGAACTCGGTCGCCGCGTCGGTTTGACAACTCCAGCCGTCATCGAAAGAATCAGAAAATTAGAGGACGCGAAAATTATCACGGGTTATCGCGCCGAAATTGACACGGCAAAGGTCGGTTTGCCGATTACGGCATTTGTCCGAATGAGTATTTCGGGCGTTGATTATTGGCATATTATCGAAGTCGCCGAAAAATCTGCGGAAGTTTTGGAATGTCATCGCGGCACCGGAAACGATTCATTTATTATGAAAGTCGCCGTTGCTTCCGTCGAACATCTTCAAACTATTATTGACAAACTTACGCCTTACGGCATCACGACAACCTCCATCGTGCTTTCTTCGCCGGTCAAACGGCGCATAATCGAATCAAACGAAATTGATTGAATAACTTGCCATCAAAAAGAAATAAAGTTACAAATATAGCGGAATCTTTTAAGAATTTGAGGCTGAGTTTATGAAACAATGTCCGGTTTGCAAAACAACTTATACTGATGAAACACTGAGATTTTGCTTGAATGACGGCACGAATTTAGTTTCTTTACCGGATGTGGCGGAAACCGTGCAAATGTCTTTCGATAAAAATCCGGTGCGAATAAACATTCCGCCCGATTCTACGCCGACAGTTTTCACGCCGCCAATTTCCAATCAGCCGGTCAAAAAAGGTGTCAGTCCGGCGGTTGTCGGGATTTTAGTTGGTTTGTTGGTGATAATGATTATTGGTTTTGCCGCTTTTGCCGCTTTTGTTGCATTTAAATCGGACGGTGATAAAAATACGATTGTCGCAAATTCAACTAAACCAACTCCGACAGCTTCGCAAACTGCTACACCTGACGATCAAAACGCCGAATTGAAAGAAAAATTGGCTAACTTGGAAAAACAGGTGCAGGATCAAAAAAATCGAAAGAATAAAACCACTGTCGAAACTTTTTCAACCCCGCAATCATCCACAATCACAACGGCACGGGTAAATTCACCGGGCGATGGGTTTCTTGCCTTGCGAACCGAACCGAGTTCGGAAACAGGTGAACGAATTACAAAGATTCCGCACGGAGCAACCGTTACCGTGGTTGGTTGCCCAAGACCGTCAAATGTCGGGAAAATGCGCGGACGCTGGTGTCAGATAACTTACAACGGGCAATCAGGCTGGGCGTTTGATGCCTTTATGATTTTTAATTAAGATGTGGAAAATTAAAAGTCGCTTTCCTCAAACCCGATTCGATAAAAAACATCGGCTAATTTCAAGCGACTGTTGATAGATTCGATGGCAAATTCACTATCTAATCCTCTATAAAAAAGATATTTCCAACTGCCGTCCGATTGGCGAATATAATGTTCTATCAACGGCTTGTCTTGCGAAACGAGAATGTAATCGGTCAGCGTCGGATTCCAAAGTTGATAACGGTGAAACTTTTCGCTGCGGTCAAATTGTTCGGTTGAATCGGAAAGAACTTCAATAATTACGCTCGGATTCAAAACCACATCCCGAAATTCGTCGTGATATTCAGGTTCGCCGCAGATAACGACCAGATCAGGATACGAAATCATTCCCTTTACTAAAGGACGCTTGAGCGGAAACATTCCACTGCGGACTTTTGTGTCTTTAATGCGGGCGCGGCAAGGCGTATCCAGTAAATCATTGCCGATAAGCCTAGCCACATTCATACAAATATCGCCGTGCGCTCCGCTTTCGCCCGCCATTGCGTAAATTTCGCCATCGAGAAATTCGTAGCGTTCATCTTCGGAACGGTCGATGTCCAAATATTCCTGAACCGTGAAAACGGGTTTTGTTTTTATTTTTGCTAATCCCATAATATTTTCGTAGATATTTTATCGGCTGCTCAAACATCTATTTCTTCGTTCCAATGGCAAAAACTTTAATCAATACCAAACCGGCGATAAATCCGCCGATGTGCGCCGCATATGCTACGCCGCCTGTTCCGGCAGGTGTCAAATAACCTTGCAGCATCTGATAACCGATCCAAATGCCGAGTGCAATATACGCCGGAATTGTCGTATAAATGTTAAATAACAGTGCACGCACCTTACGCGTCGGGAACAAAAGCATATAACCGCCAAGCACCCCGGAAATTGCACCTGACGCGCCCAACATCGGGATAATCGAATCGGGTCCCATCAAGATTTGACCGAGAGCGGCGGCAAAACCACAAACGATATAAAAAATTGCGTAGCGAATATGCCCGATAAGATTTTCGATATTGTCGCCGAAAACCCATAAAAACAACATATTGCCGAAGATGTGCATAATACTGCCGTGCATAAACATCGAACTCAGAAAGTTGAAATAAACCGGCAGCGGAGTCGCATAATGCTGGATTTGCCCGACATTGCCGAGTGAATCGCGGATGGTTTGAGCGCCGATGATGTCGATGCCGGTCGTGATCTCTTTCGGAACGAGCGAAAAGGCGTAACTAAACGCATCATTGCCGCCAAGTCCCTGCAAAAACACGAAAACTAAGATGTTAATAACTATAAACGCATAATTAACATACGGTGTGATTATTCTGTCAGAATTGTCATCGCCTATGGGAAACATTTGGTAAATACTCCTTGTTTTAACCTAAAATTTTATCAACTTCCAGTTTTATATTCTGTAAACTCCCGGATTGCAGAATATCACCGCGTTTGAAAATCTGCGCTAACTGATAAATACCGATGCTTGGGTTTTGATGCACTTCGATAATTTCGTTCTTCAAATTAACGATCCAAACTTCGGGAATTTCCGCTTCGGCATAAAGCGCAAGTTTCGTGTCTCGGTCGTATTTTAGAGTCGAATCCGAAACCTCCACGATCAAAATAACTTCTGCCGGACGCGGATGACGTTTGCCGTCATATTTGGTTAAATCTGCCAGCGTTATATCAGGTTCGGGTTCGTCATAATCGGAAATGCGAACAGGATTTTTAACTCTTACCCGAACTTTATCAGAAACATTTCTGATAAAAAACTCGGTTAAAATATCAACTATTAAAGCGTGTCTGTCTCCTATCGGCGTTTTTTGTATCAATTCTCCTTCGATTATTTCGGCTTTTTCATAGTCTTTGAGCATTCCGAGTTCCATCATCTTGTAATACTCGTCAACCGAAAAACGAAGTCGTCGCGGCTGTGGTTGTGCTTGAACATCCATCATAAATTTCACCTCAAAATGATTTTAACCGATTTTTTCAAAACAAAAAATATCTTTTCCTGTTAAGTAGCGACGATTGCGCCTTGTCCTGTAACGGCTTCAAGTTCAGCTTCTTCACGCTCCCATTCGTCATTACGAAACGCGCCTTCCCATTTGGCGATAACGACCGTTGCCAGACAATTACCGATGACGTTAATAGCAGTTCGCGCCATATCCATCAACTCGTCAACGCCGAGAATTAAAATTACACCTTCGACCGGAAGTTTGAAGGAAGCCAGTGTTCCGAGCAAAATGACGAGTGATGCACGCGGCACGCCGGCAACACCTTTCGAGGTCAACATCAAAACCAAAACCATCAAAATCTGATCGCCCCAAGACATCTGAATACCGGCGGCTTGCGCGACAAATACCGAAGCTAATGCCAGATAAAGTGTTGTGCCGTCGAGATTAAACGAATAGCCGGTCGGCAAAACAAAGCCGACGATACGACGCGGAACTCCGAGACGCACCATATTCTCCATTGCTTTCGGCAACGCAGATTCGCTCGAAGTCGTCGCAAAAGCGATCGATGCAGGAGTTTTGACGGCGTTGATAAAATCTTTCAGCGGAACTTTGAAAAGTAAAGCAATCGGCAATAAAACAATTAATGTAAAAACGATTAGCGCACCGTAAAGAGTCAGAACCAATGCCCCCAAATTCTTCAAAACGCCAAGTCCTTGATCATTATGTGCAATCGTATAAGCCATCGCCGCGCCGACTCCGATGGGCGCAAATTTCATTACGAACTCGGTAAATTTGAACATAATATCGGCTAAGGATTCGCACCATTTGACGACGGCATCGGCTTTTTTTCCGATAGCGGTAACGGCAAGGGCGAACAAAACCGAAAATACGACAATTTGCAAAACATCACCTTCCGCCATCGCCTTGATAATCGAAGTCGGCGAAAGATGCGCGATAATATCGCCGAAAGTTTGCGGTTTGGCGGGCGGATCGGGCGCGGTCAAACCCTTAGCGGCGGCATCGGCAGCATCGGCGGCTTTCTGCGCGGCGATTGCCGACTGAGCGTTGGCTTCCGTCAAAGCATTCGGATTAGTAGCCGTTTGAGCGCGTAATTCTTCAGCAAGTTTCGCGGCATCATTTGCTTCCTTTGAAAAAGTTTGAGCGCGTTGTGCCAAAACCGCTTTGTCCTCGCCTTTGGCAATTCCCGCCAAGGAAACACCTTTGCCCGGTTGCGTTAAATTGACCGCCAATAAACCGATAACTAAAGCCAGAGTCGTTACTACTTCAAAGTAGAGCAATGACTTTGCACCGATCCGTCCGACTTGTTTAATGTCGCCCGTGCCGGAGATTCCGATAACTAAAGTCGCAAAAATCAGCGGCGCGATGATCGATTTGATAAGATTCAAAAACAATGTGGAAAGCGCACGAAAAAAAGCCAATATCGTCGCGGTTTGAATACCAAAAACCGTATTATTGCCCGATTGTCCGTCAAGCGTTCCGACCAGCCAGCCGATAAAAATTCCCAGCACCAGCCCGATCATTATTTTCCAAGTCAGTGAAATTTTTGGCAGTTTCATAAGTTATTATTTTTACAGAATCGGATTAGATCGAAGCGTTGAAAATACAAAATACGCACAACCCGATTAATTATTTTGAAATGTATTTTTTGAAACGAATCTCAACTTAAAGATAGGAATTTTTTAGCCAATCGTTTCTGATGTTTTACAGATTACTACATTTATGCGCTGAACTCTAATAAACTTTTCCCCGAATAACTTCAACTCTGCAAACTTAACTTTCTAATTGATGCAAAGTAAAATTGCTTCAGCGAGAGAGGCTGATCCTTACTCATACATTTTCTTTCGTTCCTGTTCAGCTCTTAAATACAAAGGAGTTGTCAGGATTTTTGGATCAAAATCCTGACAACTCCTTTATATTGAAAATAAAATCAAATCCCAAGTTTTTAATGGGATTTGATTTTGCTCAAAACACTTGATTGATTAATAGTCGATTAAAACTTCTTTGTTTCCCGCAACAACACGACCGATGGAATAACATCTCTCGCCTAATTCTTCAATGTGCGAAATGATGCTTTCCTTGTCGCTTTCGGCGCATATTATCACCATTCCAATGCCCATATTGAAAGCGCGAAACATCTCTTTAGCTTCGACATTTCCGAGTCTTTGCATCACACCGAAAATCGGCAATTCGTTCCAGGTTCCGCGTTTTATTTCGACCGAAACATTATCCGGCAGAATTCGCGGAATATTTTCCAGCAAACCGCCGCCGGTGATGTGTGCTAAACCTTTTATTTTCTTTTGATCAATCAAAACCGAGAGTTGTTTGTAGTAACTGCGGTGCGGTTTCAGCAAGGCATCGGAAAGAATTTCACCGTTGACCTCGGAATTGATTTTATAACCGCCGACTTCAAAAAACAGTTTTCGCGCCAAGGAATAACCATTGGTATGCAAGCCGTTTGATTCAAGTGCCAAAACAACGTCGTCCGCCTTGATGTTTTTGCCGTCAATGACCTTTTCACGGTCAACTATACCGACAATAAACCCAGCCAAATCATACTCGCCATCAGCATAAAAACCGGGCATTTCGGCAGTTTCGCCGCCAAGCAAAACGCAGTTATTTTCACGGCAAGCGATGGAAATTCCTTCGACGACCGAAGCCGCAATGTTGGGCAAGAGTTTTCCGGTGGCAAAATAATCGAGGAAAAACAAAGGTCGTGCGCCCTGCACTAAAATATCATTGACGCAATGATTTACGAGGTCTTGCCCGATTGTATTATGAATATTTGCAAGAAAGGCAATTTTCAGTTTCGTGCCGACACCATCAGCCGAGGCAACCAGAATCGGCGACGGCATATCGGTAAATTTCGCGTCGAACATCCCGCCGAAACTACCGATTTCGGTCAGAGTCCGCTCATTAAAAGTATTTTTGGCAAATTCCTTGATTTTTGCCACCGTTTTGTTTGCGTTATCAATCGAAACGCCTGCGTCCGAATATGAAATCGAGTTTGACATAAGTTAATGATTATAAACTTTTTCGGTTCGCTGTCATCTTGCGGGGAACATTTTTACGTAAATTAATCGGGCGATTTTATGTCAAACTCTCTTTGCAATATATCTCTAAACTCGGCTTCGGAATTTATGACAACTTCTTCTTTTTGGTTTTCTTTCGTTTTAATAAACCTCTTGCCAGTCAAAGTTTTGCGCCCGTTTTTAAGCATTAAAGAGCAAACTTTACTTTTCGTAAAATGCGAATCCGGTGATGTTTGATGAAATAGGCACATATCTTCAAACTCAGATAGACTTCGTTGACGAAGCGTAAAAATATATTGACTGATGAATCTTTCACCAGTCTTTTTACAAACTTCATAAAAAATTTCGTCGAACTTTTTGATTAAAAATGTGCCGTTTGTGTCTATTTGTTCTGTGTCCAAAACAATTTTTATCGGCTCTGCAATAAAATCACCGAAGCCGGCATCAACTAAAAAATCTTCGCCTTCGATTCTTGTAATTATCGCTAAATGGTCAAATTCCTGCCCGAAATTTCCCTTTCCATCACTTACCCGTGCAGAAATTCTTTTGCTTTCATAACCGAGTTTCTCCAAAAGCTCGAAAAATAAGCCGTTTAATTCGTAACAAAAACCGCCTCTTTTATTTTCTACTAATTTGCGAAATAAAGATTCACTACTCAGAGCAATCGGCTTTTTCCAATGAATGTCGAGATTTTCAAACGGAATATTTAAAAGATGCCGGCGTTGGAGAAATTTAAGATTTTCTAAAGTCGGAACAAAATCGAATTTTTCGGCATCAATCCTGTTTAGATATTTTTTTACGTTCATAGAAGTTACGAATAAAATTGTATCGAATTAAATTTTAATTGTCAGAATGTCAAAACTTTTGTGAAACCTTGTTGACTCAATCAACCTTTCGCGTTTAGCATTTTTCTTGGGAGAAAATTAAATGAGTTTTACTTTGATGGATTTGGGTTCTGAAGGATATGAATTTCGCGCTAATGTCTGGAATTGGAAAACGGCGTTGGAAATTATTAAAAGTTTAGATGTCGTCAGCGAAGGAAAACTTCGGCAAATGACTTACAACGGCACGGGCGCAAAGTTGGAAATAGAAGAAACACATCTAATTGCCGAAAAAATCCGCGATGTTATTTTGCCGAAATTAGAACCGAACAAACGGATGTTGATGGATTTGTCCGTTACCGATAAGCCTGATGTCGGCACGCTTTACCGCGATGAAGTCGAGCAATGGAAAAATTACAGCACCGATTATGAGTGGCTGAAAGAATTTTCCGAGTTTTGCTTGAAATCAATATGTTTTCAGGTCTTTTAAATGTTCAAAGTTTAAGGTTCAAATTTCAAGGTTTGGATTTTACTACAAAACCTTGAACTTT
>JANMAA010000253.1:0-2564 GCA_031359215.1 Acidobacteriota bacterium
TTTTAAGTATTGTTGAATCAACGGTTGTAGTTGGTGCGTTCTGTCAAAGAGCGTTTGAAAGGCTTGAGCCGTGTGCGGTGAAAGTCGCAAGCACGGTTCTTAGGGGAGGGAGTGGTAGCAATATCACTTCCTTACCCGACTCAGGTGATGCGACGCAATTGCTGATGATTTGCACCCGATACTCAAGCTGATATGCGTTAATGATAGTTGTTTGGATACAATATCCCCGAAGCAATTGCGAAAGCTGCGAAAAATAAACTAAATTGAAACTCAAAATTCAGCTGAAAATCAAGTTAAAAGTTGGTGAAACCACAAAAAAACAAATTTAGTTTTAGCTAAAAATGCGATTTACTTTATAAAGGGTTTGCCGCAAAGCAAATATAGTCTTAAGTTCCAAATACAACGCCGAATATCTAAAACGAAATTGGATGAAGTTTCGGCTTTGTTGTTTTTTGCTTTATAATTTTCATAACATCAAAAAGCATTGATATTCTCAAAATTATGAGCAATTATATTCAGCAAACAAACTATCAGCAACAAATATCGAATGGATATAAATTGTTACTAAAGTTGACTTTGGGTTTGTCTGTGGTAACGATTGTAACAATTTTGCAGGATTTGATTCATTCGCGGTTAAATAATTATCATTTCTATTTTTCCGAATCTCTTTTATTCAAAACATTCTGGTTTCTTTTTTTTCCGCTTTTATTTTTTCAGTTGAAGTGGTTAAGAAATACCGATACAAAAATCATTCATCGCACAGTTTTGGCAGTTGTAGTTCCGATATTGGTTCATCTTTTGCTGACACCGTTAATTATATTCGCTGTTTCGGCGTTCTTTTATGACCATACCTATTCTTATTATCAAACGCTGACCTACATTATTTCGGAAGATGTTTATAAACTGCTGTTAATATACGGTGCGTCTTTTTTTCTGTCTAAATATATCTTTGCCAAAGCAAATCAACGAACTGTCGAAACTTTTGACAATGGAAACATAACCGATAATCTAAAAACTCCAACGAAGGCACTTCAAAAAATCGTGGTTTCGAGCGGCAGAAAATACGTTCCGATTTCCGTGAGTGATATTTTGTATATCAAAGCCGCCACGCCGTATATTGCGATTCAACTCGATGATAAGCGTTTTTTGCATTCTGAAAGTTTGAAATCAATCAATGAAAAATTAGACCAAACGCAATTTATCCGCGTTCACAAATCCACCATCGTTAATCTCGATAAAGTCGTTTCATACAAATCGCGGCTTAACGGCGACTATGATCTGCGGCTCGAAAACGGCGAAGAGATCAGACTGAGCCGCAATTACAGCACGGAGTTTAAGCATCGCTTTAATATTCCATCCGCAGGTTAAAAGCTAAAGTCATCAGGTTAAGCCGTCCAACGCCGAATTCTCTGGAAATACGGTTTTTTCTTTTGTAAAGTGATTTTGCTATGAAAAACTTTGTAAATTTCCTGCAATATTTATTTGTCATTTATTTATTAACGGTCAGTGCCTGTCACGGACAGGCGGCACAAAGCCAAAACTCGGATTCGGTTAATCAAAACAAAATTGTCGGCGGCGGATGCGACGGGTGCGAACTGATGTATATCGGAATGCCGAAAGATATTAAATCGGTAGATTACAGTCCCGGCTGGACGGAGCAAGGTCAGAAACTTTTAATCACGGGAAAGGTTTATAAACTCGACGGGCAAACGCCCGCCCCGAATGTGATTGTTTACTACTGGCAGACGGACAATAACGGTTTTTATTCACCCAAACCGGGAATGGATGAGCAGGCAAAACGGCACGGACATATTCGCGGTTGGGTAAAAACGGATGAAAACGGCAAATACTCGATTTACACGATCAGACCCGCCGCCTATCCCGACAGAGATATTCCCGCTCATATTCATATTTCAATTAAAGAACCGGACATCTCCAATGAATATTATATTGACGAATTTGTCTTTGACGACGATAAACTCTTGATTCCCGCCGTCAGGAAAAAACCGCTCGAAAATCGCGGCGGCAGCGGAGTTTTAAGAGTGTTGATAAAAGATGATCTGCAAATTGCCGAACACAATATAATTTTAGGGTTAAATATTCCGAACTATCCCGAAACGATAAAATCCGAAAAACAATCGGGACTCGAAATCGGCGAAGACAATCCTTCATTCACGCCGTTTCACGCCTGGGGACCGGATAAAGGATCAAAAGCCTGTCCTGTTTGCCGCTACGGACGCTATCACGGAATCATTTATTTTGTCGGGAACAATCCGAATTGGGGCGAAATAAAAAATTGGCTGGTTTTTCTCGAACAGGAAAGCGTCAAGCGGGGCAGTTATCTAAAAGCGTATTTTGTTTACGGCAACGAAACCAAGTTTGATAAAGATGAAAGACAAAAAACATTAGAAACAATCGGGCAAAAACTAAACCTCAAAAATGTTGCACTGACTTTTGTGCCTTCGATGAACGATGCACAAAGCAACGTGAACTTGAATAAGATAAATCCGTCAGTCGAAAATACCGTAATTATTTTCAGACAGAGAAATATTATTGCCAAATTC
>JANMAA010000058.1:0-7798 GCA_031359215.1 Acidobacteriota bacterium
CGAGCGGATCGAATTGGGAGGCGAATTTGCACGGTTCGAACAATTTGCAGAAAAAGCCCGCGTTCATTTTGCCGACGGTAGTTCGGCGGAACACGACATTTTGATCGGTGCGGACGGTCTGCGCTCGCAGGTGCGCGAACAGCTTTTCGGGCGGAGCGAACCTATCTATCACGGCTACACGATCTGGCGCGGAATCGGTCGTTATGAAGGCACAGACATCGCACCAAAGACGAGCAGCGAAACTTGGGGCAAAGGCAGACGTTTCGGTGTTTTGAACACCGGCGGCGGAAAATTTACATGGTATGCGGCGGTTAATGTTCCTCAGAATCATCAAGACTCCGAACGCGGCAGAAAGGCGGAATTGCTCGAAATGTTTGACGGCTGGCACTCGCCGATTGCTGATTTGATCGTCTCAACGCCCGAAGAATTAATTATGAAAAACGGCGCGTGCGACCATAATCCGATGCAAAAATGGTTAAAGGGGCGAGTCGCGCTACTCGGCGATTCGGCTCACGCCTGCACGCCGAATCTCGGACAGGGTGGCGGAATGGCAATCGAAGACGCACTCGTTTTGGCAAAAAGTTTGAATTCCGAAAGTTCGGTTGAATCTGCGCTCCGGCTCTACGAAAAACGCCGAACTGTTCGCACCAGACATATCCAGCAACGCTCAAGACTGATGGGACAAATCGCGCAATTAGAAAATTCGCTTATCGTTAAAGGACGCGAAATCTTGACAAATCTTCTGCCCGCTAAAATTTTTGAAATTAGTTTACGAAAAACGTATTCTTACCTAACATAATTAAACAGTTTCCAGATTTACCCTGACGCTGTTTAAGGCGGCATTTCCGGTTAATTCGTCAATCAAATTATCGTCGGTCAGATCATTGAGCGAAACTCCTTCGTTGGCGGCGGCGACCGATTGTGATCGAAAATCTTTGCGCCGATGCCCGTAACCGTGCGGAATCGAAACCACACCCGGCGCAATCGTGTCGGTGATCTCGCAGGGAATTTCAATGTTTCCGACGCGCGAAGAAACTTTGACGTTGGTGCCCGTTTGCAGATGAAGTTTTTCCGCATCGGCATTATTTATAAGCACCGTGCAGCGATTTTTCCCCTTCATCAAAACTTCCGAATTATGCAGCCACGAATTATTATCGCGCAGATGCCTTCTGCCGATTAGTGCGAAAGGGAATTCGTTCGGATTTTTATGTTCTGTTTTCAATCTTTTTAAATCATTGACCAGAAATTCGGGCGCGAGATTAATACGTTTATTTTCCGTTAAAAGACGTTCCGGTAAGCACGATTCTAAAGCACCGAGATCTATGCCGTGCGGATGCTTTTGCAGTTCATCGAGCGATAATTTGTAGCGTCCGAATTGCAGACCGAGATTTAATTTCGCTTCCGGCGGAACGGATTTTAACGGTTCCGAAGATGCGCTCAAGTGATGCGCGAGTTCCTGAAAAATTTCCCAGTCGTATTTTGCGTCGGGCGATTTTTCAAAAAGCGGCGCGGAATATTTGGTCACGTTGCGAACAGCGAATGTATTGAAAATCACGTCGTAATGCGAAGTTTCGAGTCCGGTCGCGGGCGGCAAAATGATGTCGGCGTGGCGCGTCGTTTCGTTGATGTAAATATCTATCGAAACCATAAATTCGAGTTTTTCGAGCGCATTATCAAGCTGTGCGCCGTTCGGCGTGGACAAAACCGGATTTCCGCAGCTTGTGAAAAGTGCTTTGATTTGACCTTCGCCTTCGGTTAGAATTTCTTCCGATAAAACGGCGACGGGCAATTCGCCCATAAATTCGGGCAGATGGCGAACGCGGCTGTGCCAGCGTTTGAAAATATTCTTACTTTCCGCGATTTGCAAAAGATCAAATGCCGGAAGCGTGAACATTGCGCCGCCCTCGCGGTCGAAATTTGCCGTTAAAATGTTGATCGAATTTATCAGCCAATGACAAAGCGAACCGAATTTCTGCACCGAAACGCCCATTCTGCCGTAACAAACCGCCGATTTTGCATTCGCAAATTCGACGGCGAGGCGGCGAATTTCATCGGCGGCAATACCTGTCTTTTCGGCAACATTTTCAGGCGCGTAATTTTTGACGAGTTCCCAAAAATCTTCCGCGCCGTCCGTAAATTCCGCCAGCCGTTCGAGATACACGAGGTTTTCCGTAAAAAGCGTGTGAATTATCGCCAGCAAAAAATAAACATCGCTCGACGGATTAATAAAATGATGCTCGCTTGCCAACCGTGCCGTTTCGGTCTTGCGCGGATCAATCAGAACAACTTTGCCGCCGCGTTTTTTGATTGATTCAAGACGATTAATCACGTCCGGCGCAGTCATCAAACTGCCGTTCGAGGCGAGGGGATTTGCGCCCAAGATCAAAAAGTATTCCGTCCGGTCAATATCGGGAATCGGAATCATCAGCGGATGACCGAACATCGTCCACGCCGCGAAATGATGCGGTAATTGGTCAACTGAAGTCGCCGAAAAATTATTTAGCGTTTTTAACTGTTTGAGAAGTGAACCGCTATTTAAAAGAGTTCCGAAATTATGCACGGAAGGATTTCCCTGATAAACCGCGACCGAATTTCTGCCGTGTTCAGTTTGAATTTCGCTGATTTTAGAGGCTATTTCATCAAACGCTTCGTCCCACGAAATTTCTTTAAATTCATTACCGAATCTTTTCATCGGAAATTTCAGACGTTTTTCGTCTTCGTAAACGTCCTTCATCGCCAACGCCTTCGGGCAGATGTGTCCGTGCGAAAACGGGTCTTCGCGGTCGCCTTTGATAGCGATAACTTTGCCGTCGGCGTGCTCGATCTCGATGCCGCAGATAGCTTCACATAAGTTGCAGGTTCGATAATGTAATTGAGACATATTTTTCTCCTAATGATTATTTATGCACCAAAAATCAAGGTTACTACTTTTTTGTTTATTAGTTTTATATTGATTCAAAGATTTTCATTTATTTGGCAAGAATTTTCAAATTGAAAGTTTTCAAAAAATGTTGCAAACAGAAAAAATAATTGTTGACGATTGTTTAACTAAAAGGTTAGGATAATCTTAGCCCGATAATTTGGGCAAAATTTTTTTCAAAATATCCGCTACCTTTATTCTTCACAAGAGAATAATTTCAATTTACAAACCAGCAAAAAAGGAGAACACTGTGAGTTTTCAGAATTTTTATAAACGAAGCTTCGGAACGCTTTTTATTATTTTAATCGGTTTATCGGCAATTTGTTTAGCCCAGAAACCGCAACCTAAAGCCACGCCAACCGTGATTTTCAATCAACTAAATCGGGATTTGCCGGTTGCCGGCAGCAATAATTTATATTGCGCGGGATATATCGAATCCGGCTCAGTCAACACGAGTTATGAAATCGTCGGTGCGGAAAATGAAAAAGATCAATACATTTTCTCGCAAGGCGATTTTCTCTACATCACCGGGGGTGCAAATGTCGGGGTTAAGGTCGGTGATACTTTTTCAGTTATCCGCCCACGAGGTAAGGTTACGAGACAATGGACCAGAAAAGGAAATTTAGGCTTTTATGTGCAAGAAGTCGGAATGGTCGAGATTGTCAGAGTCAAGAATGAGGTTTCCGTGGCGCGTGTCAAAACCTCTTGCGACAATCTTTTACTCGGTGATTTGCTGCAACCCGTGCCGCAACGAACAAGTCCGGTTTTCGAGAAAAGACCGGCACTCGATTTATTCGGTGAACCATCGGGAAAATCTTCAGGCAGAATCGTGATGGCACGGGATAATCAGGAATTACTTTCTACCGAACAAATTGTTTATATCGATTTGGGTGCTGAGGATAACGCTAAAGTTGGCGATCATCTGACCGTTTTTCGACCGCTTGGAACAGGAAATATTTTTGACAAAGTGGAGAAGGAAGAAGTTCTTAACAAGGAAGGCGGTTATCAAAGTGAAGAATATAAAGGTGGAAAGTTTTCCAACCAGACAGGGCGTAAAAAAGGTGAACAGGCAATGGGAGCAGTTGTTACCACAGAAGATGCAAAATCACGTCGTCCTAAATATCTGCGAAGAGTTGTTGGTGAACTCGTGATCTTAAATGTCAAAGAAAAAACTGCAACGGCAGTTATTACAAGAAATACAACAGAAATACATACGGGAGATATGGTCGAACTTCAATAAAAGAATGACGGGTTTCAAATTGTAACTCAACAATTCAAATCAATTGAAATTCGTCGTTATATAAAACTATGAGCAGTGTAAAATGTCCACAATGCAATCTGACAAATTGGGCAACCGCATTAAATTGTAAGCGTTGCGGTTTAGACCTTCAATCGTTTGAAGGCGGAATGCCTGAAGGTGATGCTACGCATACAACTTTCGGCAACCAACAATATCAACCCGACTCCGATAATACTCAATATCAATCGCCGGGTTATCAGCCTAATTATCAGCAAAATTGGTCACAACCGAATTATCAGGCGCATCAACAAACATATTATCAACAACCGCAGTTAAAATCCGGGATGGCGATAGCCTCGATGGTGCTTGGTATTATCGGATGTTTTTTGACCGCGCCGATTGGTTTGATCTTGGGAATAGTTTCGCTTAAAAGAGCCAATAAACGTCCATACGAATATGGTGGAAAAGGATTTGCTATTGCCGGGGTAATTCTTAATTCAATCGGAATTTTGGTAATCCCGATTATTGCGGCTATTGCAATTCCGAATCTTATGGCGGCTCGGCGTTCAGCCAATGAGGCTTCTGCAATTTCAACCATAAGAACGATTTCGGGTGCGGAAGAAACATATCGTGCTACTGTCGGTGCAGGAAGATACGGGGATTTAAAAGCCCTTCAATCAGCGGGTTTGATCGATCAGGTTACGGCGAGCGGACAAAAAAACGGTTATCGGTTTATCATTGTAATTCTACCGACTATGAACGGAGGAGTTGCGATAAATGCTACGCCAATGACGAAATCGCACGGAACACGCTCGTTTTATTTTTCAAGTGAGGATGGAGTGATGCGGGCTGCGTCAAAGAATGGTCTGTTGGCTGATTCGAATGATTTACCGATGGATAGTCAGGATTCATCTCCATCAATTCCTTATCCGAAATCGGCGGATCGATCGAGAAATCCGTATTCAAGATAAGATTTACAAATTTCCAATTATACGGCAACGGTTTCGTCGGGGTTTTGCATCTACCTGACGAAACCTTTTTTATTACAATTAAAATTTGTTTGAAAGTAATAAAAACTTTATACTTACAGGGAAAGAATAAAGATGAAATTCACCGCCAATAAAATTTTATTCGTAATAATACTTCTTTACAGTTGCGTTACTTCTTTATTTGCACAAGATTATTTGCCGGAACTCGTGCGCCGTGTAAAACCTTCGGCAGTAGCTATCGAGACTTTTGATGCGAATGGTGCCACGCTTTCACGCGGTAGCGGTTTTTTTGTTTCCGGCGACAAGGTTATTACTAATCGGCACGTCATCGAAAAATCGAGCCGCGTCGAAATTCATTTGGTTGACGGCAAAAAATTTCCGGTTCGAGGAGTTTTAGCAATCGATGGCGAAGGCGATCTGGCATTGCTGCAAGTTAATGTTCCATCGTCTTTGGCAATTCCTCTTAAGATTTTCGGCACAATACCGCAGGAAGGTGAAAGTATTGTTGTTATCGGAAACCCTTACGGTTTGGAAGGATCGATTTCAAACGGAATCGTTTCAGCGGTGCGGGAAATTCCGGGATATGGAAAAATTATTCAAATTACTGCCCCGATTTCGCCCGGTTCGAGTGGTTCGCCCGTCGTCAATATGCGTGGACAGGTTATCGGCGTTGCAACTTTGCAAGCCGCTGAAGGTCAAAGTCTGAACTTTGCCGTTTCTTCAGAAAGAATTTTGCAATTAAAGATCGGCGAACTGCAAACCTTTTCTTCTCTGAACACTGAAACGCAGAAAAACAGACGAGCCGCTGCCGAAAGTTTATATTCGCAAGGACTTGGAATTTTATCGCGTGATGAATATGCCCGTGCTTTACCTTATTTTGAAAAAGCGGTCGAAATTGACAGCAATTATGCCGAAGCGTGGTATCAGGCGGGTTATTGCTATGGTGTTCTCGGACAACACGCCAACGCTCTCAAGGCTTCAAAACAAGCCGCCAAACTTCGACCGGCGTGGGCTGAAACATTTGTGAATATCGGAGCATCGAGTTTTGCCCTCGGACAATACAAAGATGCGGTTGATGCTTATCGGCAAGCGACAAAACTCGATGCTAGTAATGCCGATTCCAATTACGCACTCGGACTTTCTCTTAATAAATTAGGACGCACGGACGAAGAGATTTTGGCTTACAAACGTGCAGTTGCGCTTAAACCGGATTATGCTAATGCTTTTGAACAACTAGGTTTAGCCTTTTTCAAGCAAAAGCGTTATTCCGAATCGGTAACAGCTTTCGATCAATTAAAACTTTACAAACCGGATGCCAAAACTTACAACTATTTGGGCGAAAGTTATTTTGAATTGGGTAAAGCAGAGGAAAGCGTCGAGGCTTTTAATAATGCGGTCAGTTACAATCCGGGTTTCGATAAAGCGCGGTATAACTTGGCAAGAGCTTATATCAAACTAGGAGACCGTGATTCAGCCGCCATTCAATATGAAATTTTGCGCGGCTCACGCTCTGATTGGGCAGATCGACTTTATGTCTTACTAAATCCTTAAAAATAAATCATCATTGGAGTTTTTCAATTTCCCAACGCCGATTTATTAAACTTGCAACAAATCCTGCACCGAAACCATTATCGATATTTACCACCGTAACATTTGAAGAACAAGAATTAAGCATTCCTAAAAGTGCCGCAAGCCCGTTAAAGGAAGCACCGTAACCGATACTTGTCGGAACGGCAATGACCGGAACTTTGACTAAACCGCCAACAACAGAAGGAAGTGCGCCTTCCATTCCGGCAACAACAATAATCACCCTTGAATTTTGCAGAATTTCACGTTCCGCCAAAATTCGATGAATTCCTGCAACACCTGCGTCCCAAATTCTTTTTACCTGATTTCCCATTGTTTCCGCAACCAGTGCAGCTTCTTCAGCAATCGGAATATCACTCGTGCCGGCAGTTACAATTGTGATTTCCCCGATGCCTAAGTTTGTTTTATCACGCCAAATACGAATTAAATTGGCAGATTCGTGCCATTCTGCGTCTGAAAAGATGTTGCGAACGGCACCGAAAACTTCTGAATTAGTTCGTGTTATTAAAATATTCGAGGTGCGGACAAGCAGGAGTTCAAAAATTCCTAAAATCTGCTCACGAGTTTTTCCTTGACCGAAAATTACTTCGGGAAAACCTTGACGAGATTCGCGGGCGTGGTCAACTTTTGCGTAACCTATATCTTCATACGAAAGATTTTTTATTTTTGCGGCGGCATCTTCGGTCGAAATTGTTCCTTTATTGTGTGAAGCTAAAATTTCTTTTATCTCGCTTGTTTTCATAAACTTATTTTAACTGCTAATTTTTGTTAAAACAAAAAACGGTGAGTGATTCACCGTTTTTTTACAAATACAATCTTTAGGAGCAAAAATATCTAAACAAATAATCCGGCATATTTACAAGCAGAGAAAAGTTTGATAAAAGTCCAAGCCACAACTTTGTGACTGACCAAATTTAGTAAAACATCATTTTGTAAAATTTTTGAATTATTCATCGCTAACCTTTTCTTTTCACATAAACCATCCAACGATTTGAATATACTGCAATTTGAGTGCCACATAATTTTAATTTGTTATACCGGTAAAAATGCCGTCCCTATTAG
>JANMAA010000072.1:0-24106 GCA_031359215.1 Acidobacteriota bacterium
TTGATTATGATAACGACGGATGGATGGACGTTTTTGTCGGAAACGGGTCACGGCTTGAAGGATTTGAGAAAGGAAAAGAACCGACTATTCATCTTTATAGAAACAATAAAAACGGAACATTTTCAGATGTTACCGACAAAGCCAATCTGCGTCATACAGGTTGGGGTTCGGGCGTTACAATCGGCGATTATGACAACGACGGCAACGAAGATTTATTTCTAACTTATTACGGGCAGAATGTTTTGTATCGCAACAACGGCAACGGCACTTTTTCGGACGTAACAGCAAAAGCGGGATTTCCGGTCGGCAATGTTCGTTGGGGTTCGGGCGCGACTTTTATTGATTACGACCGCGACGGGAAACTTGATCTATTTGTGGCAAACTATCTAAAATTTGATGTCAAAACAACGCCCGAACCGGGCAAAGGTGTGACTTGTTTTTGGAAAGGAATCGCCGTCAATTGCGGTCCGAAAGGTCTGCCGACCGACACGAATTTGCTTTATCACAACAACGGAGACGGAACTTTTACCGACGTTTCGGATAAATCGGGCGTTTCAAAAATAACCGGACGATATTCGATGACGGCTATCGTAACCGATTTTAATAATGACGGTTGGGCTGATATTTATGTGGCGTGCGATTCGACTTCTTCGACGCTTTACCGGAATAACAAAGACGGCACTTTTACGGACGTAAGTCTTGAAAGCGGAACGGCTTACAACGAAGATGGCAACTCGCAAGCCGGAATGGGCGTAACCGTCGGTGATTACGACAACAACGGTTTTCCTGATATTTTTAAGACACATTTTGCCGACGATCTGCCGATTTTGTATAAGAACAGCGGCAAGGATTTTTTTGACGACGCATCGCGTTTGGCGGGTTTCGATCACACACGATATGTCCAATGGGGAACAGGTTTTGCCGATTTTGATAATGACGGTTGGGAGGATATTTTGACGGTAACAGGCAATGTTTATCCCGAAGTCGAGAAGTTTTTCAAAGAATATCCGCATCGCAGTCCGCGCCTTCTGTATCAAAATTTGCATAACGGAAGATTTAAGGATGTCTCGGCAATGGGCGGCACGGGAATTACCGAACCGAGATCGAGTCGCGGTTGCGCGTTTGGCGATTTTGATAATGATGGCGATGTTGACGTGTTGGTGATGAATATGAACGAACCGCCGCTTTTGCTGAGAAATGATTTGAAATCTGCGAATAATTGGTTAACTATCAAACTTATTGGCACAAAATCTAACCGTTCGGCAATCGGTTCGCGGGTTGTCATTAAAAACGGCGAACGTATTCAATCGCAAGAAGTTACGGCGCAGACGAGTTATTATTCGCACAACGATTTTCGCTTGCATTTTGGTTTAGGCGCGGAAAAACAAGCTGATACAATTGAAATTCGTTGGGCAAGCGGCGCGGTCGAAACGGTCAAAAATGTCGCAGGAAACCGATTTGTGACGGTTAAAGAAGGAAGCGGAATAGAAAGTAAAAAGTAAAAATATGCGATTTAAGTTTTTTTCAAAATATTTTCGCGTTTCTCCGCGTTTGTTCGCGGGCAAATTAATTTTGGTTTTAGTCTTTTTCTTGCAAATTTCCGCCCAAACACCGCCAACAATAAACCCGTTTGCAGTTTCTTTGACAAACATTTCCAAACAAGCCGGATTAAATTTTACGACGGTTTACGGCGACGCAAAAAAGAATCGCTATTTACTTGAAACAACAGGTGTTGGTGTCGCTTTTATTGATTTTGACAATGACGGTTTTCAGGATATTTTCTTTGTCAACGGCACGCGGCTTGATGCTTTACCGAAAGGTGAAACGCCGCCGAGTAATCGCCTTTTTCGCAATAAAGGCAACGGAACATTTGAAGATGTTACAGAAAAAGCAGGTTTGACGCGCACGAATTGGGGACAAGCCGTAACCGTCGGCGATTTTAACAACGATGGTTTCGATGATTTGTTTATCTCGTGTTTCGGCAAAAATGCGCTTTACAAAAATAACGGCAACGGCACATTTACCGATATTGCAGAGAAAGCCGGAGTCGCTGTAAATGCTTCAAAATGGGGTTCGGGAAGCGCGTTTCTGGACTATGACCACGACGGAAATCTCGATTTATTTGTGGCGAGCTATATTGATTTGGACTTAAAAACAGCACCTTTGCCGGAAACAGGTCCATGTCTTTACAAAGGTTTGACGGTTGCTTGCGGTCCGCCCGGATTGATCGGCGGTGTGAATATGCTTTTTCATAATAACGGGAACGGCACTTTTACAGATGTTTCTGAAAAAGCCGGAATTCGCAAAACCGACGGAACTTACGGACTCGGCGCAGTCGTTGCCGATTTTGACAATGACGGATATTCGGATATTTACGTTGCCAACGATTCCGCGCCGGCGACGCTTTATCGCAACAACAAAAACGGAACTTTTACCGACATTGCGCTCGAAGCCGGCTGCGCTTATTCGGTTGACGGCAAACCGCAGGCGGGAATGGGCGTTTCCGCAGGAGATTACGACCGCGACGGCTGGTTCGATCTTGTCAAAACAAATTTTGCGGGCGACACGACGACGCTTTATCATAATGTCGGGAAATCAGTTTTCGATGACGTTTCGTTCCCTGCCGGACTCGGGCTGAATACAAAATGGCTCGGTTGGGGAACGGGTTTTGCCGATTTTGATAACGACGGCTGGCTCGATATTTTTCAGGTCAACGGTCACGTTTATCCCGAAGTCGAAAAATTGACGACCGAAGCCGGTTACGCGCAGCGCAAAGTTTTATATCAAAATCTTCGCAACGGAAAATTCGCCGATGTTTCGGTTAAAGTGGGCGGCGCGGTGATGGAAAATACTGCGGGACGCGGCGCGGCGTTCGGCGATTTTGATAATGACGGCGATATCGATGTTGTCATAAATACTGTAAATTCTACACCCGAATTGATTCGCAATGATTCAAAAAGTGGAAATAATTGGCTGAAAATAAAACTTGCCGGTGTAAAATCAAACCGCGATGGAATCGGCGCACGAGTCAAAATTACGACCGAAGACGGCACACAAATTGACGAAGCACGAAGCAGCAACAGTTATTATTCCAGCAATGATTCGCGCCTGAATTTCGGTCTTGGGGCAAATAAAATCGTTATAAAACTTGAGGTTAAATGGACAAGCGGACAAATTGATGTTTTAACTGATGTTGCCGTAAACCAATTTATTACGGTTAAAGAAGGTAGCGGTTTATTGAAAAAGTAAGTTAAAATCCGACAAATATGAAATTAAAATCAGTTTTCGCAATTTTATTTTTAATCATCATTTTTACGCCGGTTTTCGCGCAGAAAAGCGGAAATTCGGCAGTCGTCTTTTATCAAAAAGGCGTGGCGGCAGCGAAGAAAAACGATTTTAGCGGGGCGTTAGCCGAATTTCAAAAAGCAGTTAAGTCGAATCCGAAATTCTATGAAGCATTTGTCGCACTTGGTTTAACCCAACAACAAATTCAGGATTTTAATTCTGCCGCCGAATCATTCAAAAAAGCCGTCGTATTGCGCCCGAAATCTGCTGAACCGCATTTGCTTTTGGGGTCTTTATATCAGCAGCAAAACGATGCGGATGGGGCGTTAGCCGAATATCGGGAAGCGTCAAAATTTTCGCCGACTTCTGCCGAAGCCCATTCGTCGATTGGTTTCGTGTTGGCTTCAACCAATCAGTTGTCCGAAGCGATCAAAGAATTTGAATTAGCGATAAAATTAAAACCGACACTCGTTCAAGCGCATTATTTTCTGGGGACAGCGAAACTTTTTTCCGATGACGCGGCGGGTGCGGTTGCAGCCCTGACACAAGCCGCGAAAATGATGCCGACCAATACCGACACGTATTATTTTCTCGGTATTGCTTACGGGAAAACAGGCAATTTACCGTCGGCAATTGCATCGCTCAAAAAAGCCGTCAAACTCGAACCAGCGATGATCGAAGCGCGGCAGGCAATGGCGCAGGCATATCTGGCTAATGACGATGCGGATTCGGCAATTATCGAATTCCGCGAAGTCGTCAAACTCAAACCGGATTTTCTCGAAGGCTACAACGATCTCGGTTTGGCACTCGTCAATAGCCGTCAGCCCGACGAAGCGATAGAGGTTTTCCGCAAAGCCCTGACAATCGAACCGAACAATCTGAACATTCGGCAGAATCTCGGCATTGCGCTCATTCAAAAATCTGATTTTGCCGCTGCGGTTGCCAACTATGAAGATTTAATCAAACTTTCGCCCGACGATGCTGTCGCCTTTTACAATCTCGCACTTGCCTTAAAAAATCAGGATAAATTAGATGAAGCCGTCACTGCTCTCAAAAAGGCGAGTGAATTACAGCCTACGAGTTTGCCTGAAATTCACTACACGCTGGGCGTGATCCTGCTTCAACAAGCCAAGCTCGACGAAGCCGCCGCGTCGTTCCAAAAAGCAGTCGATATAAAACCCGACTACGGCGAAGCGATTTACACGCTCGGTTCGGTGAAACAACAACAAGGAAATTACGATGAAGCAATTTTATTCTTTCGGGCGGCTCTCACATATTTGCCGGATGCACCTGAAATCCACAATACGCTCGGTGCGGCTCTGCGGTCAAAAGGTGATATCGAAGGCGCAAAACTCGAGTTACAAGAAGCTGCCCGACTCAACAAGATCAAAACCAATCGTCAGGCGGCGACATTTTCGATGAACACGGGAATCGCCAATCTCAAAGCCGGAAAAATTGACGAAGCGATTGCACAATTCCAAAATGTCGTTAAATTAGTTCCAGATAGTGCCGATGGTTACTACAATCTGGCAAAAGCGTTAAAACTAAAAGGCAAAATTTCCGAAGCTAATGCCACGCTCAAAAAAGCCAAAGAGTTTAACCCGCAAATTAAATCTTTTTAAAGATAAATGTTAAATTTATTATCTGAAATGAAATATTATGCAGATTAGAATTTGATTATTATCGACAAAGCATTTGTGATAAAATTTCTACATTCGATATAAATTCCATAAAAATACCGGTTGAGAATTAAAAATTAGAAAGATTAATGAAGTATTTATATATTAAAAAAAATTATCGCCAACGATTATATTCAGTTGCATTAAAATTAACTTTGCTGGTTTGCTTGGTCGGATCGGTAACGAATTACGGTCAGAATGGTAATGTAAGTTCTGCCGACAAAACACCTGTAACACCAATTAATCGTTTGGAAATAACCGAAGATTTATCGGAATCTTTGGCAAATGATCTGTTGACCCTTTCGACCGCGACGCGGGATCGTGATTCAGGTATGACGGAAAATTATTTTCCGAATGAACTCGCCGCTAAACCCTTTCCATCACGTCCCGTGGCAAATAAAATTAATGTTAAATGGATCGAATCGCACAATTGGGAAGCGGTCGAAAACATTGCTGCGTCCGCCACTAACAAAATCAGCGGTAAGGAATTTTTGCGCGGTTGGGCTAATTTTTTAGATCATTTTTCGGAAATCGAAGATGCCCGATTTAAGGTTAAAGAAGCAAATTTTGATGTTTCCGCAAAATCAGTGGCAAAAGCGGAACAACCGACGGCGGAAATCGGTGCGACCGGCAGAGCGCGGATCGCTTTTTACGTCATCGGGCGTGATTTGAATGGCAAGCGCGAATGGGCGCGAGGCAGTTTTTGGACTAATGTTCGCGCCGATAAAAATACGCACTGGCAGTTCGATTCATTTGAATTAATAAGTTTTGATTCGCTGGTTGGCGCGAGAGATTTATTTTCCGAAGTCGGTGTTCCAGCCGGGGTCGGCGCACTCACACCTGCATTCGGCACGGCGAAAAATAACGGTTTTATCTGGCACGGCGCGGCGGCTGGCGATTTTAATAATGACGGCTGGATTGATCTTTTCGTCGTCGGTGCAAATCGCAATTATCTTTATTTGAACGACAAAAACGGAAGTTTCAAAGACGTTTCGAGCGAAGCTGGCGTTGAAATTTTAGCTTCGGGAAGTGCGCCGCTCGTTTTTGATTACGACAACGACGGCGATGCGGACATTTTTATTTCCGCTGTCGGGCAGCAGATTTTACTAAAAAATAATTTCAAACAAACCGGTAAACTCGAATTTGACGACGTTTCGCTCGAAGCGAACGTGGCAAAAAATGCCATCGGATTTTCGGCGGTTGCCGGAGATGTCAACGGCGACGGACTTTTAGACGTTTATGTAACTTCATATAATCGTTACGGACAGATCACGCCGGATTCGTGGTTTCGCGCGACGAACGGCACACCGAATCTGCTTTTTATGAATCAGGGCGACGGCACATTTCTCGAAGCCGCCGCGAAATGGGGCGTTGACGACAAGCGTTGGAGTTACGCGGCGGAATTTTCCGATGTCAACGGCGACGGAAAAATTGATCTTTATGTCGCCAATGATTTCGGCGAAAAAGCACTTTACATCAATAAAGGCGACAAATTTGTTGACGAAGCCAATGAGCGCGGCGTTCTCGATCCGGGAAATGGAATGGGCGTTTCGTTCGGCGATTACAACAATGACGGACGGCTCGATCTGCACGTTACAAATATGAGTTCGACCGCCGGAAACCGCATTTTGACGAGGCTTTTTCCGAATGTGAGCGCGAAAGACAACGTGCTGAAAAAGCTCGCGGCGGGCAACAATTTATACGAAAATACGGGCGACGGAAAATTTAAAGACGTAACGTCTGACGTCGGCGGTTTCGGCGGCGGATGGGCTTGGGGCGGCGGTTTCATTGACTTTGATAACGACGGCTGGGAAGACATCTACACGCCGAACGGATTTATTTCCGGCAAGTCAATGAAGGACACCTGATCGCAGTTCTGGCGTCAAGTTGTGACGCAATCAAACGACGGAAAAGATGAAAAAGGCGCACTTCGTTCAGACCAAAATCAATTGATGTTCGGTCAGGGATTTTCCTTCAGCGGCTACGAACGCGATCCCTTATATTTGAATTTGGGCGGTAAAAAATTTACCGATATTTCGGGCGTTTCGGGCATTGACTCGATAACCGACGGACGCGCCGGAGTTTTTGCCGATTTTGACAACGACGGCGATCTGGATGTTTTTTCAACGACGATTCAGAATCAGACGCATTTATTGTTTAGAAATAATGTCGGACAAGATAATAATTTTCTGCGGATAATTTTAGAAGGCGACGGCAAAACAATTTCCCGCGACGCATTCGATTCGGTCGTTCGCGTGAAAACTTCAAGCGGAATTGAAACGAAAATAAAATCCGGCGGTTCGGGCTTTATTTCGCAAAATGATCCGCGATTGCTGTTCGGTTTGGGCAAAGATGTAAAAGCCGAATCGGTCGAAGTAACGTGGTCGAACGGCAAAGTTGAAAAATTTGAAGGTGAAGCGTTGGCAAATTCAACACTCGTCTTAAAGCAAGGAAACGGCAAAATCGAAACGGTAAAATTGGCAAAAACAAATTTACCCGATCCGATGACAAAAGCCGAAATCTTCGCGCAGAGTCTGCACATCAAGATCGGCAAACCGCTTCCCGATTTCGCTTTGAAAACTCTGGCGGGTGCGCCGGGTTCGATGAGAAAATCGCTGAAATCAGGACGGCAAACTTTAATAAATATCTGGGCGACGTGGTGCATCCCGTGCGCTGCCGAAATGCCGGAATTACAGCAAATGCAGACAAAACTCGCCGCCCGCGGAATTGATTTGATCGGCTTGAGTGTTGATGCTGAAAAAGATGTCGATGTTAAAGGCTATGTGGCGAAAAAACAGGTTACATATCCGATTTTAGTCGGCGGAACAACGGCAATCGAGAAAATTTATGCGACCGACGAACTAGCCGTGCCGCTGACGATTTTGGTTAATGAAAAAGGCATCGTAACAGATTTAATTTCCGGTTGGTCAAAAGAAACTCGGCGAAAATTTGCGGAATTTGCGGGTGAAAATAACTCTGTCGGGAAATGATTATCCATGTTCAATAAAGATTTTATTAAAGCCGCAGTTTTACACGGATTTGGACGGATAATTTTTTAGAGTTGTCGAATAAATGAAAAAACGCAAAATCGTCGTCGTTACAACCTCACGCGCCGATTACGGTCATCTTTATTGGACATTGAAAGAACTCAAAGCGCGTCCTGAAATCGACTTACAACTCATCGCGCTGGGTGCACATTATTCTCCCGAATTCGGTAATACTTTTACGGAAATAGAAGCGGACGGATTTACGATTAACGAGCGCATAGAATGTCTGCTCAGTTCGGATTCCGATGTCGGAATGGCAAAAACTATCGGCGTGGCGACGCTCGGTTTAGCGGATATTTTGGGGAAAATGCGCCCCGATATTTTGCTGCTTATTGCCGACCGTTACGAAATGCTGGCTCCGGCGACGGTCGCGCTGGCATTGCGGATTCCGATAGCGCATATCGAAGGCGGCGATGTCAGCGAAGGTGCGATTGACGATGCGGTCCGCAATGCGTTGACAAAGATGAGTCATTTGCATTTTACGACTAATGAAAATTCCCGGAAAAGAGTTTTGGCAATGGGCGAAGAAGCGTGGCGCGTTCATCTTGTCGGTTCGCCGTCAATCGATAATTTGCGGCGGCGAAAACTTTATTCGCGTGAAGAATTGGAAAACGATTTAAATCTAAAATTTGACGAAAAAACTGTCGTCGTCGCTTATCATCCGGTTACGATTCAGCGTAATACGGTTTCCGAAGCCGACGCGGTTTTTGACTCGCTGGGAAAAACTCCGCAACAGATAATTTTTTGCTATCCGAATTCCGATGCCGGAAGTCATCAGCTTATCGAGCGCACACGCGAATTTTGTAAAAAACGAAAGAACGCGCATCTTTTTGTCAACTTAAATCATTTGAAATACTGGAGTTTACTAAAATATTCCGACCTGCTTTTGGGAAATTCGAGTAGCGGAATTATGGAAACGGCATCGCTTGCGCTTCCGACGATAAATATCGGAATGCGGCAAAAAGGTCGTGAACGCCCATTGAATGTGATTAATGCTGCGCCGAAAGCGGACGCGATTTTGCAAGCAATTAAAAAAGGTTTGAGTGCGGATTTTAGAAAATCTCTGGACGGAATGACAAATCCATACGGCGACGGGCACGCTTCGGAAAGAATCGTCGAAGTTTTGGCGAATGTCGTTTTAGGCGACGAACTTTTAATAAAACATTCCGTTTCTCTGTTATGAATTATAATGAAAATTCCGCTTTCCGCCCCTGACATTACCGAAGCAGAAATCGCTTCGGTCGTCGATGTTCTGCGTTCACCCCGTTTGAGTTTAGGTCCAAAATTGGAAGAATTTGAACTCAAAATTGCCGAATATACAGACGCGAAACACGCGATTGCGATCAATTCCGGCACGAGCGGTTTGCATCTCTGCGTCCGTGCGCTCGGACTGAAAGCGGGCGATGAAGTTATTACCACGCCGTTCAGTTTTGCGGCTTCCGCCAATGTTTTACTCTATGAAAATGCCGTTCCGGTATTCGTTGACATCGACCCGCAATCATTAAATATCGATGTGGAAAAGATCGAAGCGGCGATTAGCCCAAAGACAAAAGCGATTATGGTCGTCCACGTTTTCGGTCGCCCGTCGCCGATGCGTGAAATCCGCGAAATTGCGGGGAAATATAACTTAAAAATCATCGAAGATGCGTGCGAAGCCATTGGCGCGGAATTTGAAAACCGGAAAGTCGGTAATCTGGGCGATTGCGGTGTTTTCGCGTTTTATCCGAATAAACAAATAACGACAGGAGAAGGCGGAATCATTGTGACGAATGATGACAGCATCGCCAACCAAGCTAAAATCTTGCGAAATCAGGGGCGCGATGCCCAAGTTGAATGGTTTGAACATATTGCGCTCGGCTATAATTATCGTTTGTCCGACATCAATTGCGCGTTAGGCATCGAACAACTTAAACGACTTCCAATAATTTTGCACCAAAGAGAAACGGTAGCCCGGAAATACAACGAACGATTGAAGAAAAATCCGCATCTGATTTTACCGGAAGTCGAATTTCAAAATGGAAAAATCAGTTGGTTTGTTTACGTCGTGCGTTTGAGCGAAGAATTTACACGCAAACGGCGCGACACTATTATCGAACAGATGCGTCAGGCAGAAATCGGTTGCGGTCGGTATTTTGCACCGATTCATTTGCAACCGATTTACGTTGAAAAATTCGGTTATCAGGTCGGTGATTTTCCGCTTGCCGAACGCGCTTCCGAACGTGTCATTGCACTGCCGTTTTTCAATCGAATTACGGATGTCCAGATTGACGAGGTTTGCGAAAGACTGGAAAAATTGGTAACGGCTTGATGTTTTACACATTAATTTCTTCTGTTAAAACTGCTATTATAAGTTTATGAATTTGCGTTTTTACATACTAAATCTTTTCGTATTAGCGTTTTTGATTCTGCCGTGGCTGACTTTGCCGGTGAATTTTTCTGCTCAAGCCGCAGTTGACGGCGATAAAAAAGTTTCGGCGGAACAGCGCGAGCAAGCATATCGCGCCAACAACATCGGCGTGGCTTATCTTGAACAGTTTGATCACAAAAAAGGTGTGACGGAATTTCAAAAAGCACTGGAATTCGATCCGCAGTCGAAAATCGCGCAGATCAATCTGGCAATCGCGCTCTTTAACGCGCAGGATTTAGATAATGCCTTTATAGCCGCAAAAACCGCAGTCGCCAGCTCGCCTTCATCGCCGCAGCCGCAATATATTCTCGGGCTGATCGCCAAAACGCAGAACCGGACTGAAGATGCTATCAATGCGTTCACCAAAGTTTTGCAAATTGATCCGCAAGATGTCGGGGCGAACGTCAATCTTGGTCAAATCTATATTCAACAGCGCAAATATGCCGAAGCAGTCGCAGTTTGCCGTGTCGCGCTCGATGCCGAACCATATAATTCGACGGCGATGTATGCCCTGGCGACCGCGCTTTTGCGAAGTGGCGACCGCGAAGAAGGACAACAAATGATTACGCGCTTTCAAACTCTGCGGCAGTCGGGCGCGGCGACAAATATCGGGCAAAATTATCTCGAACAGGGACGCTACGCCGAAGCAATCGCTTCGACCGGCGCAGAAGACGATCTTGTCGATAAAACAACTCCTAAAGTCGTTTTTCAAAACGTCAATGTCGGTTTAGCAGTTTCTAAACCGGTTGCTAATACAAAAAAGTCAGTTGAAAATGCGAATAAACGACGCGGAGCGACTCTTATTGACTTGGATAATGACGGTGATTTGGATTTAGCGCAATTGGTTAACGGGACTGAGCCGATACGACTTTACAGAAATGACAATGGAAAATTTACCGACATTACGCAGTCATCGGGTGATTTGGCAAAACCGTTAAAAACACACGGCTTTGGAATTATTGCAGGAGATTATGACAATGACGGACTAGCCGATTTATTCGTTTTTGGCGAAGAAACGGCACAGATTTTTCATAATGACGGGAAGAACGGATTTACAAATAACACGGTCAAAGCAAACTTATCGGAATATCATAATGTTTCAATTTCAGCCGCCTTTGTCGATGCCGATCACGACGGCGATTTAGACATTTTCATCGCCGGTTTTATGAGCGGTAACAGCGGAACACGATCTGCTCCGAACGAACTCCGGCGAAATAACGGTGACGGAACTTTTACTGATATTTCAGAAACGGCAAAGGTCAATAATATTGTAAATTCGTCGATCAGCGTTACTCCGACGGATTACGATAACCGACGCGACATTGATTTTCTTGTCGTCAATGGAAGCGGCAAACCGAATCTGTTTCGTAATTTGCGCGATGGTTCTTTTAAGGATGTTGCATCTGAAGTCGGGTTAAACCAAAGCGGCAGTTGGACTTGCGCGGCAGTCGGGGATTCTAACAAGGATACTTTCGTTGATTTCTTTTTTGGCAAAGCGGACGGCACAGGTGTTTTCGCCTTTTCCGACGGGCGTGGAAAATTTGTAATGCAGAACGCACCTGTCGGAACGGAAAATGTCGCGTCCGCACAATTTCTTGATTATGATAATGATGGTTTGCTGGATTTGATTGTCAATACCGATAAAGGTTTTGCCATTGTTCGGAATGTGGGCGACGGTTGGGCAAAAGCCGACTTTTCGATCTTTAAAACAAAAACCGACACAAATAATGTGAAACAAATTTTGTCGGGCGATATTGACACCGACGGTGATATTGACCTTATTACAATTGACAAAAACGGTAATTTGCAATATCTGCAAAATGAAGGCGGAAATAGTAATAATTCAGAGGTTTTGCGTTTACAGGGACGCGCCAGCAACAAATCCGGTATCGGTGCAAAAATCGATCTGCGTTCAGGAAGTCTGGCGCAAAAACTCGAAAGTTATTCTGCAAGTCCGATGCCCGCGCCTTCGCAGATTATTTTCGGTCTGGGAAACCGCGAAAAACCTGATGCCGTCCGCGTTATATGGGCTTCGGGGACAGTTCAGGCGGAAGTTGATTTCCCCGAAAAAAATAAAAATCAAACGGCGAAAAATATGCCGCCGTTCAAAATCGAAGAACTCGACCGCAAACCTTCTTCCTGTCCGTATCTCTACACTTGGAACGGCGAAAAATTTCAATTTATTACAGACTTTTTGGGCGGCGGCGAAATGGGTAATTGGCAGGGCAACGGCGTTTTCAACACGCCGAAATCCGATGAATTCGTGCGAATCACGTCCGGGCAATTAAAACCGAAAAACGGCAGATACGAAATTCGCATAACCAATGAACTCGAAGAAGTTTTGTTTCTCGATAAATTAAAACTCGTCGCCGTCGCACACGACGCGGACACGGAGATTTACCCGAACGAAGGCTTGGGTATCCCGACTGCCGGACAGCAGATTTTATACACGACGCACGGAGAACACGCGCCGCTTTCGGCGATTGATACGAACGGCAAGAGCGTTCTGCCGGTTATCGAAAAACTCGATCGTATTTTCTATGACTCATTCAAATCACTGCCGATTCGCGGTTACGCCGAAACGCATGATTTAAAAATTACACTCGACGACAAAAATGGTTACAACGGCAAAACTCTACTGTTGTTAACGGGTTGGACGGATTACGCTTATTCATCGGATAATCTGGCTGCGTCGCAGAGCGGAAAGTCGCAATTTCTGCCGTATTTACAGGTCAAAAACAAAAAAGGCGAATGGCAGACGGTCATTGACAGCATCGGTATCGCCATCGGTCGCCCGCAAACTCTAGTCGTTGATCTGACCAGCAAATTTCTGACCGATTCGCGTGAAGTTCGCATTGTCACAAATTTCAAAACCTTCTGGGATAAGATCGCCGTTGACACTAGCGCGGCATCGGAAATTCAGAAAACCGACATCAAACCGGCGCAAGCCGAACTGCGTGAACGCGGTTATTCCGTCGAATCGAAATATAGCGGAATGATCGTGCCGGATTACGCAAAGGTCGTCAACGACGGTCGTTGGAAATATTTCGCCGGAAAATTTACGCGAACCGGGGATGTAAAATTCCTACTCGATACGATTGACGATACCTTTGTTATTTCAAAAACCGGCGACGAATTAGTATTAAGTTTTAGTGCATTGCCTGAACTGCCGAAAAACAAAAAATACACTTTCCTGCTTTACGCCGACGGTTATAGCAAGGAAATGGATATCAATTCCGGTTCACCCGACGCAGTTTTCCCGTTGCCGTTCAAAGGAATGACGAAATATCCATACAACGCAGACGAGCATTCTCCGATGACGTTAGAAAAAATCCGAATTTACGAAGAATACACAACGAGAACAGTAAATGTTCTTTTACCAAATATTGCGCTCAGGTAAACAATGCCAATCAACTTCTTGAGATCAGCATTGCTGTAATTTGCAATTATTTTTACATTTGTATCTTCCCTTTGCTCATCTTCCGTTATCTTTCCGGCGATTATAGTTTCGCAGATCGGTTCGGTAATTTTCGACAATATCAAGAACAAACTGGATGTCTTTGTCTTCCATATTCGGATAACGATTGTAAGTTTCGGCAAGCGTCTGATTTAAAAATCTTTCGGCTTCGGTCGGCTTTCCGTTTTTGAATGCTTTGCTCATCACATCGAGCGAATTTGCTAATTCGGCAATCGTATAATTTTTCATTACTTCTTCATCAACCAACATTTCCGTGCGGTTTTTGCTTGAAGAATTAAGAATCACTTCCTGCACATCTTCGACATTTCGCTTTTTCTTCACATCGAAATAAGAAAGTCTGACTTTTACCGAATTGAAATTTTTGTTCGCATTATTAGCACGAAAACGGACGATGATCGCCTGCGTTACGCCGTTATTCATATTTTCGAGATTCATCGAAAAATCGTTTCTCAAAAAACGCGGATCGTAACCGTAAATTTTTTCGACGTTTAAATTCGGATCAACTTCCACATTGATTTTGACATTTCGCGCCACTGACGAAATTAAACTCTGAACTTCGGTCACGAAAACTTTGTCAATGTCTTTATAATCGGAAACGAAATGATAAAGTCCGCGACCTGATTTGGCGAGCGTTCGGAGCAGATCGTTATTCAAATCCAAACCGACACCGATGGTCGAAAGATCAACGCCGCGCCCGTTATATCCGCTTGATTCGGCGGCGATGCGTTTCGGATCGGTCGTGCCGACATTGGCAATTCCGTCGGTCAAAAGTATCACGCGGTTGGTCGCATCTTTTTCAAAATTCTTTTGCGCTTCACGATAACCGAGCATTAAACCGGCGTGCAGATTGGTCGAGCCGTTCGGCTGAATTGATTCGACGGCGTTTCTGATCGCGTTGCCGTTTCCGATTGCCTGCGCCGGAAATAGAACTTCTGCGTCGGTGTCGAAAACAACGATTGAAACGATGTCGTCCGAACGCAGTTTGTCGAGCATCGTCCGCAGCGATTCTTTGACACGCGACATTTTATCTTCGTCCGCCATAGAACCGCTTTTGTCTATCACGAGTGCGAGATTGAGCGGTTTTAAATTCGTTCTTTCATTGACGCTCGGCGTGGTAAAACCGATCTGCAAAACCGCTTCGCGCTGATTTTGGGAAATCTCGTCGTTGCCCCACCGAACGTCCATCGCCACGGCTTGTCCGGCTTTCGGCAGTGGCAGACGATGACGGTGATAATTGACAAATTCCTCGACCGCGACTTCATCGGGCGGCGTAAATGTTACTGCATTATTTGAATAATTATTTGAAGTCGAACGGCGCGCATTCGTTGAACCGTTACGCGGCGAAGCAACAGTTTGATTATTCGAGATCGCCCGACCGCGCGACACCGAAGCCGACGATAAACCTTCCTGAGCCGCAACATTTATAACCGAACACACGAACACGCCGAAAAAAGCTAACGCAAAATGTCGAAAACCGAATACTCTCATACCTCAATCTCCTTAGGGTAAAATTTTTTGATGGTTCGGGAAGAGTCATTCAAAAGGTTTTTGCAAATCTTTTATGTCTGAACAGATTCGGCAAACATTGAATGAGTTGTATCGGGCAGGAAAAATTTTTCGTAAAAATCAAACCGCAGAGACGCGAAGACGCAGAGTTTTAACAAAATGAAAAAAAATTCGCTCTTTTTCTTCGGCTTACATTTCTCTGCGTCTCCGCGCCTCGGCGGTTAAAAATTCTTACTCCGTAGAAATTTCCACTTCATCATTGAGCGCGGCTTGAAGCGTGTGCCACGACAAACTCGCGCATTTGACACGCGCCGGAAATTCCAAAACTCCGGCAAAGATTTTCAATTTCCCGAGTTGATTTTCGTCCGTTTCGACATCTAATTCGCCCGTCACCATTTTGTGAAATTCATTAAATAAAATTTCTGCTTCATCTTTAGTTTTTCCTTTCACGGTTTGCGTCATCATCGAAGCCGAAGCCTTTGAAATCGCGCATCCCGAACCTTTGAACGCGACATCCTTCACCTTATCGTCTTCGATCTCAATATAAACTCTCAGCGCATCGCCGCACAACGGATTTTTGCCGTCGGCGGTCTGCGTCGCCGTTTCGATTTCGCGGAAATTTCGCGGATTTTTGTTGTGATCTAAAATTACTTCCTGATATAAATCGTTTAATTCTGACATACTTCTATTTTCAAGTTTCGTCCTGCAATTTGCAATCGCCGTTAAACCTTATCGCCGATCGGCGCGGTATATTTTTCGTCCTCGACATTTCCCGTATTTTTCAGATTCGAGGGTTCAAAAAGCAAAACCTCGACTTCCTCGTCGGCAACCGGACGATGTTCAACACCTTTCGGAACAATAACAAATTCGCCTGCCGAAAGTTCGACGGTTTTGTCACGAAATTCGATGCGGAAATTTCCTTTCATCGCCATAAACATTTCGTCTTCATTTTCGTGTTTGTGCCACGGAAATTCGCCTTGAAATTTGACGAGTTTAACTTCCTGACCGTTTAATTCACCGACAACTTTCGGTCGCCAATGTTCATTTATCAGCGCAAATTTCTCACTAAGGTTAATTTTATTCATCCGAAATTTCTAACTCTCTTTCAATTTCCTTGCCTTCCTTTCTTGCTTCCGCCCAAGTCATCGGGAAAAAATGAATATCGCCGCTCGTTTCCGCGTCCGCGATGCGCGACAAAGCTGTGCAGATAATGTTTTTCTGCAATTCTTTATGAAACGGCACGCCAAAATGATGTCCCATCATAAACGGCAGAAACATCGCTCGCGGTGGTTTGATATGTTCGGTTACATCAAGCGAAACCGATAAAGAAACCGTTGGAACACCTCTTTTTTCAATCGCCCGCTGAACCAGCGAGATGCTCTGATGGCAAATCGGTCAGGCAGGCGCGAGGAGCACAACGTCCGCATTTTCCGCTTTGACGGCTTCGGCAATATCTTCGGCAAGCGTCTCTTCAAATCTTTCCGCATCCATATTATAACCGATAAAGGAAAAGAAATTTTCGGTTAAACTGCCGATAAATTTTTCCGCGACCAATTCGCGCAAACGCTCAATCGGAAAAATCACATTCAAATCACGATTCGCTCCAAACGTCGGATATTTTAGTTGATGAATCTCTAAATCAGACGTTTTTGAATCGGACGGAACGCGCCGAAAACTATAATCGCCGACCGGATGAACCGTGTCAAACGGCATCGTGTTTTTCGGCTGAACGCCTGCCGTGCTAACAAATGTCAGACGCGATTCCGACAGAGGTTTTGACAATTTCGCCAATTTCACGAAGTCGGTTTTCGTAATCATCGAACCCGGATAACGCTCGTTGACCGTCTGCCACAAACCCGGGCGAAGTTGCTTAAATTTTTCAGAGATTGCCATCGTGAATCCATTCTCCCGAACGCTTTACGAAATAAAAATGAAGATGAAAAAACAGATGCGCCAGCGTCGCTACGTCTTTTTCGGCTAAAGTTTTTAAGATAAATTCGCGGTCAGTAGCGGGAATTTCGAGCATCGGTTTCAAGGCTTCAATCCACGCCTTATCAATTTCCAACGCGCCTTTTTCTTCATTGCCGTCGCCGAAATGAAGCCGCACATAACGAATCAATTTCTCCGAATCACCGTTTTCTATTGCTTCCTTTAAATATGCCAGTGACATAATTTTCCCGGCGTTCAGAGTTCAAACTTCAATTTGCCACGCCAGCGAAGCGTGAAACCGACGGCAAAGCGCGGCGGAACAAACTAAAGTTTGAACTCTGAACGCTACTACAAACTTTTCGTCAAAAATTGTTCGAGCAAATCTTCCAACCCGACTTTCGCGTCAAAAAGTTCTGTGCCGTGTCCGCCTTTTGGATAAATTTGAACTTCGTATTTATCGCCTAATGCTTTTAATTTTCTCACCGAATCGGCAGATTCTTTGTCGTCATCGGCGGCAACGAGCAGCAACGGACGATTTTCGTAACTTTTCACGGCAGGTTCGGTCGGCATATTTCCGAAATAATTCAGTCCGGGCGAAAGCAGCGCGACGGCTTTGACTTTCGGATTTTCCGCACCGTAAATTATCGCCAAACTACTGCCGTAAGATGCGCCGACAATTCCGATCTTTGCTGCATCAACATTTTTCTGTTTCGCCAAAAAATCAAACGCATTCGCCACATCAGCCAACATTCCTTTGACCGTTTCATCCGTGCGTGACGGCGTAACCGTTTTGCCGTCCGTCGTTTTTACGGATTCACCAAAACCACGCCCGTCAATCGCCAACACGCCGAAACCTTTACTTTGCAAACGCTTCGCAAATTCCTCGTAAGATTTGCGATTACTTTGCCACTGATGAAGCAGTAAAACCGCCGGTGAATTAGCTTTCGGCGATTCATAAAACGTGCCGACAATCTCGACTTTTTCCGCCGATTCAAATTTTATCGTCTGCGGTTCAGTAATTTTTGTTTGAGAATTCGACTGATTCGCGCTATTCGACGAAACATTTGAATTTGATTTGTCGGATGAATTTGAAACCGTTTGACTTTGACAACCGAAAGCCGTCAAAAACAAACAACTGATAAACGCTGATTTTATCCAAATCATAAAATTAATCCGCCAAGTCAGAACAGCGAGCGGTAGCGACCTGTTAAATGTCAGCAAAGTTCAACCCGTCGCTACCGTTCAGGGTTCCGACTTATTACATAGTCCTAAAGCGCAGCAAATCTGCCAATAGTCTTTATTTAGCGCACTTTTGATTTATCGTTTCTCCAACAAATTTATTTTCGCCGTTCCAGAATTTATTCAATTCATTCCACCACTTCAAAGTTTCAGGCTTTAAATACTTAACGAATCTTTTCTCGTCAATTCCCAAATTATTTTGCAAACTTTCGAGTAAACCAATAGTCGCCGCTTCTCTGACATAATGTTCGCCTTCTGTATGAAACTTTTCTACCAACTTAAAAATACTTTCAAATTCGCTTGTTTGATTTTGTTTTTCAAGTTCAATTAAATGTCGCGCAAATTCGCCTAATGCAACATAAGGCAAATAATTCTTTTCATCTGCATAATCCTTTTTATGCTCTTCCCATTTGTCCGCAAAAGTGGGACAAGTTTCAGCAATCATTGGCAACATTTGCTCTTTCAAAATCATTTCACGCAAAAACCTCAATCACCTTTTGCACGGCTTCGGCTAATTTATCAACTTCCTCGCGCGTGTTATAAAAAGCGAACGAAGCGCGTGCCGTCGCCGGAACTTCAAAAAACTGCATAATCGGTTGGGCGCAGTGGTGTCCGGCACGGATGGCGATGCCTTGTTGGTCGAGGATCGTGCCGATGTCGTGCGGGTGAACGTTTTCGATGGTGAACGACAGCACCGACGCTTTTTCTTTTGCCGTGCCGATGATGCGAACGCCTTCGATTGCCGAGAGTTTTTCGGTCGCGTATGCGAGCAGTTCGTGTTCGTATCGGGCGGCGGCTTCAAAATCAATCGAGTTCAGATAATCAATCGCCGCGCCGAGTCCGATGTTGGCGGCGATGGCGGGCGTTCCGGCTTCAAACTTTTCGGGCAGTCCGGCGTAAGTCGTTTTTTCAAACGTGACGGTGCGAATCATCGAACCGCCGGTTTGATACGGCGGCATTTTGTCGAGCCATTCCTTTTTACCGTATAAAATGCCGCTGCCCGTCGGCGCGAACATTTTGTGACCGGAAAACGTCATAAAATCACAGTCCAAATCCTGCACGTCAACCGGAAAATGCGGCACAGATTGCGCCGCGTCTAAAAAGAACGGAACGCCGAATTTGTGCGCCGTCGCAATCATTTCTTTCACGGGATTAATCGTGCCGAGCGCGTTGGAAACGTGAATAACCGAAACAAGTTTTGTCCGCTCATTCAACATATTTTCGTATTCTTCGATGATGAGTTCGCCGCGCTCATTCATCGGAATCACGCGAATCTTCGCGCCTTTTTCCTCCGCCAAAACCTGCCACGGAATAATATTGGCGTGATGCTCCATCTGCGACAAAATAATCTCGTCGCCCTCACCGATAAACTTGCGTCCGTAAGAATAAGCCACCAAATTGCATCCCTCAGTGCAGCCGCGCACGAAAATACATTCCTTCGCTTCTTTCGCGTTGATAAATCTTTTAACCTTTTCCCGCGCCGCTTCATAAGCCGTCGTCGCGTGCTGCGACAAATAATGAACGCCGCGATGAATGTTGGAATGTTCCTGCTCAAGATAATGTGTCCCGCGCTCGATCACCAAATTCGGCACCTGCGAAGACGCGCCGTTATCCAAATAAACCAAAGGCTTCCCGTTCACCGTCTGCGATAAAACGGGAAAATCTTCACGAATTTTATTTACATCAAAACTGCTCATTTCTTTTACTGCTGTCATTTTATTCCCTTTAAAATCTTTCTGATATCCAAGATTAATAATTAAGATTATGTTTGTTTAAGAGTTCTTCAACTGCACTATTTTTCTGTTCTTCAAAATCTGGTTTTCTTCTTGATAAAATAATCTTTTCAGCGAAACGGATAATATCAACTCTCGAACTTTCTCCTTTAACTAAAAGATCAATACCATTTATTGGTAAATCGAAAATCACATGTGAATCTTCAAATCTCCCGAAATGTTCGTTAATAATCTTTTCAGCACATCTTATCAATGTTTCGAGTTCATTAAGATTTACATTATAAGTTTGCAAGAAACCTTCTGGATCATTGAAAGCTACTGGATCACGATGACCAACCCATTTATCACGAACTATTTTGACCTTATCAATGATGTCAGCAATTTCATTTATCTTTTCAAACTGGTTATCTATCTCTTCATCAGAAAATTCGCTCATATTCTCTTTAACTTTATTGAGATACCAAATCAAACTCCTTTTATCTCGACTAGCTGAAGAATAAAGCCAAGATAGAGTTACTATTAAATTATCAAATAAAGAATCCCATAAAACCGATGCCAAACTTCCCAAAGGACTTCGCCAAACTAAAATATTTTTAGTGTCAGAAAACTCTTTCAATAACTTTAATCTCGTGTTCATTAAAAACACTACGTCTTTATAAATCTGCTGACGATATTGTTTTAACTCTTCTTGAGGATTTTGCATATTCAATAATTTCCCCAAATATCAACTTGATATTCGAGCGTTTCCGCCACCTGTTTATTTATCATTTCAGCGTTGGCATTGATAATTTCAATCTCGCGTCTGCTTTGCAATTCTCTTTCCGCTTCGAGTCTGAAATTTAACAAAGCGCGAGTCAGCGGATGCAGATTTTGTTTGGCGATTTCGCCGAGTCTGCCTTTGCCGACTTTCGCGTTCAGAACCGCCAAAGATTTAATCAAAGGATTTGCGCTTTCGAGCGAATCTTTAATACTTTGATGCAAATAATCCCAACAAGCGACGTGCAAATCGAACCGCGAAAACTCGCCGTCTTCGACCAATTTATCCGGCGTTCTTTCGTCGTCCGGCACTGCCGCGTGTTTCGGATACGGAACATTTGTCACTTCGTGATAAGCACATCGGTAAATCATCGAGGAAAGCATCGTTGACAAATCAACCAACTCTTTGCCGTCAATCGTAATCCAACCGCGCCCGCACGAACATTGATAATGAGTAGAGTAAATCTGAACGCGACGTTTCACGCTTTCGGCAAAACTATCTTCGACTAACTTTTTAACTTTGCTCCATCTCATTTTCGCTTCAAAAGTTCGTTTAGTAATTCAGCAAAAATCCCATTCGCGGATCAGGTTTTCCGATAAAAAGCGAGGCAAAATGTATTGCTTTCGATTCCATCGCCCGCCGATGAAGTTCATTTTTATTCTTGCCGTGATAAGTGACTTTGCCGCGCAAAACTTCGAGCCTTTCATCGGTTTCAACGTCTTCGATCAAAACCCATTCGCCGTCGAATTTGCGTTCGATTTCTTCCATTGTTAAAATTTTATTCATAATTTTTACCTCAAATTACGCTTTCAAATTCGCGCTCTAAAATTTCTTCACTTTTCAAATACAAAGTTTCGGGAAAATTTATTCGCCGTTTTAAATTGATTTCTTTGCGCCTAATAAATTCGTTCAACACCATTTTGATAACATCAAAAATTTGCTTATCTTTATTTATCTGACCGGACGAACAAATAAGGTCAAGATAAATCTATCTCTGAAACTTAATCTATCAAATGGAAGGGCAAACTGAAAGTAGTATTGCGTGTTTTAAATGTTTGCGTCGCTTTGATGAGTCTTGAAATATTTTAGGCAAAAAGCAACAATTTGGTGGTTATTTAAACCTGTCAGCATTCAAAAGATAAAGATAAAATTTAAAATAAAGAGTGTGGGATTACAGTCGTCCGGCTGCTGGATTTCAAGTTTTTTGAAAGTTTAATAACTTTCTCAAGGCAGATTGATCCGAACCATTTCAAGTCCTTTTTCGGCATCAATCGAAAATTCTGCACCATTTGGCAAGACACAACTTTCGCCTTTTGTTAAATGATAGATATTGCCTCCGGCATCGGAAATAGAGAGTTTGCCTTTGAGAACAAAAAAGAGTAAAAATTCGCCCGAATGATTGACGGAAAAAGTCGTATCGGCAAACGCCCGCAGAGTTTGGACATCAGCCAAGCCGTTTGCAGCTTCGGAAATTCCTGTGTCGCGTGATTCAAAGCCTTTGATTTCCGAAGGTTTCCAATCACATTTTTCGGCGATATGATGAACAAAATGCTGTTTGCCGAAAACTCTTTCGGGTGCAACGGATTCGGTTGGAAGATTTAATTGATGGTCGGCGAAGGTTTCGTGAATCGCCGGACTGCCGATTTCCAGAACTTCAAATTGCGCGGAAGATTCCAAAACGCGATGGCGAATTTCCGGCGGCTGCAAAACACAATCGCCCGCATTCATCAAAAACGGCTCGCCTTGATCTTCATAAACAAGACGCGCCCAACCTGAAATGCAATAGATCATTTGAAAACGAATCTTGTGAAAATGCACATAATCGGGAATTTCGCCGCCTTCGGGAATGAGGATGTGCGACGCGATAAATCTGCCGCCCAATCTCGACGGAATCAAATCCCGATATAACATTCCGGCGCGTCCTTCGTTCCACGAATTTTCGTTTTCAAATGTCGTCAAGACAAATTCGTTCGTGCCGTCGGGAATTTCGATTTGTGATTCGGCATCAATCAAAATCAAACGAACTCCGTCAGGCGAATAAATTTCACGCTCTGAAATCGTCGAAAAATCACCGAAAAGTTTTAATGTCAGCGGTTGCATTTCGGTTGATACTTCAAGCCGCAATGTTACGCCATAACCCGAAATCACGGCAGTTGAAGGTGCGTCGGCAGGAAAAATCAACTCGACACAAAATCCGAGAGTTTCGGTAAAAAATTCGAGCGTTTCATTAAAATTCGCGCACGGCAAAACAACTTGTGCAGATCGGATTTGGTTTTTCATTACAATTTTTTACAGCAAAACAATAGAAATAATCAATGCTTATCAAACGAGCTGCTTTGTTCGTGCCCAATTTGCCGGCAGAAATGTTTCACGAATCTTTCTTGAAATCGCGGTAGTAATCTTTGATAAAATCCTTCATCCAAAATTGCCACCAGCCAAGATGAAATTTTTTTGCTTCATCAATGGCTTCTTTCGCGGTTTTCCCGTCGTGCGAAATACGGTAAACGGCTATAACCGTTCCCGTTCGATCTGCGCCGCGCTGACAATGGACGAAGACAGGCTGATTTTGCGGGTCGTTGATAAACGCTAAAATGTCCTTTATCTGTGAATCTTTCGGGCTAAACCAATTGCTCAGAGGAAAACTTTTAAACCCGATATTAGATGCTTTCGCCCATTTTTCCTCCGTTTTTTCTCTTTCATCCAAACCGCGCAGATAAACGATTGTTTTCACCTGTCCCGCAAGCTGTTTTATTCCTTCTTCGGTCGGCTGCCCGCCGCGATAAAGATTTTCATTGACCTGATGAAAATTCGGCAAATTTTTATTCTCGACCGCTTTTTGCGCGTAGGAAAAATTGAAAAAAGCGAATACAAATAATATAGAGAAGCATTTGGCAGTAAATTTCATAATTTTATTCTTTGAATTACGCAGGTCAAAACCTTGCACTTTCAGTGCAAGACTTTAGTATTATTCCGCTAAAATCTATGCGAAAATAGCGGACGATGAAAGACAACAGGCACTCGTCGCATACCGTTTCACGATTGACCG
>JANMAA010000084.1:0-22500 GCA_031359215.1 Acidobacteriota bacterium
CTCGTGAGCTTCCGCTCAAGTCTGCTTGGAGACGGACAGCTCACGAGCTTACCACATCCTTGGCGGTTGTCATCTCCGACTTTCGCTCGTAGCATCGTCTCTCTGCCTAACAAGTCATTGCATCGGATTCGCCGCTTGATTTCTGATAAACTTGTCTGATGAAATCATAGTTGTCTTTATTCGGCGAACCGATGAACTCAATAGTTAATGAATGCGTCATATTATTCACCTCTCAACCGAATTTTAGCATAGACAAGTTAAGATTTCAGCTATTTTCGACAATCCGCGACAGACGCTTCGCCGCCTTTTACCAACACAATCTTCGCTACCACCAAAGACGGCAAAGAAAAATTCACCAACCAAACCATCGAAAGCGAAGGCATCAAAGTTGATTTCAAACAAATCTTCGACTGGTATCCCCAAAAATCTGCTACTTAACTTTCACCAGTGAAGTGAATCTCATCTGGTTCATCTATACCTACAGAAATTTCTTCGTTTTCAACAATAAAAGTTGGATCTTTACTGATATTTATTGCATTAATTCTATTTTCTACTATTTCCTTATATTTTTCTATTGCGCCTAAAATCTGTGTATCTATTATTTCACTTTTGTCTGGACTGTTATTTTCTAAATATAACTCTACATATTTCTTTTCAAGATCAAAAATGAACAAATTTATTTCATTGAGAGATGGAGATTGGTATTGAGTATTATTGTTAATAATCAGTTCTCTTATATGATCATTAGTATTTAGATATGATCGGAATGAAGCAATATACCTTAAATGCGTTGTAATAACCCTCGAAGAATATAGCATGCCACTTTCAAACAATTTTCCGTCGGATTCTCTTTCCTTTAGTATCCGAAATGAAAAATCACTGCTTACAAAAGAGTTAGTATTTTGAATGAAATCTCGATTAAACATACGCTGCATTAGAAAATTATCATTTTTGTGTTTTTTGTGTTTCACTAAGCTAAACACATCTTCTAATAAATATTGAAATTCGTATTTGTAACTGTTTTGGGCTTTTTTCAAATCAGTAGCAAGATAAAGTGGCTTAAAACTCTTTGTGAACTTATCGTTTTGCCAGTATTTATATGCCGCAAAAAATTCAAAATGGCAGACTAAGTATCTTAAATATATAACGGCTGACGGATTTATTTTAATCTTAATTTTCGTAAGTTCGCTCGCACGGTCATGCAATCTAAACTTTGGCGTAAGATTAATCTTCCTAATCAATTCATTCTCGGTCATTGTATTATAATGAATCTCGGGATGTGACGATCCATCAGCATTCTTTACGGAATCTTTTGTTAAACCTGACATATCAATTAAGTGAATATGCGATTCGTTATTTGTTCCATTAAACTTTTCCAACCAATGCAGGACGTTAGCTGTAGGGACAACTTGACGCTGACCAGTATTATAAATACGCAGACTTTTTATTAAATCAGCGAGAGAGAATGTTGCAGGGTGATTTTGCTCAATATCACTCAAGTCATTTCTTAACTTTGTTCTATAGCTGAGGTTGTATATTACTGTCATCAACATCCTACACTCGCTACAAAAAGGAGCGGTATCATGAATAGAGTTTTCTTCATAAGTTAACGGTTCTATCGGATATTTTTCAGTAGAATTAAACAATGCTTTTATCAAGCTATGTAATACTATACCTCTTGCTCCATTCCGAAAGGGGTGTTTATTCTTATTTTGGGGAGAATAGTAATCAAAAAGTTGGTCGTATATCTCTTTTGATTTACTAAAAGAAAAATCTAAAGGCATTTCTCCGGTTAATCTTGCAATGTGTTGGTTAAGGCTTCTTATGTCATAATTGAAAAGCGGCAAGTATACTTTTTCCCGATAGATGGTGTCTTCATTCAAAATTATTTCGACGACAGAAAGTAAGTCTTCATTTATTAAAAGTTTTTTTGTCTTAGCGTATGTTTTTCTTTTATCAAGAATCTGATTTAAATCTGTTGAGATAAGATTATACGGCTGTTGAGCCATATATAAACGGTAGTTCTCATAATGATGCCCCTCGAAACGGTTTGTAATAAGTGAGTGGTTATAGTTACGCAATGAAAATATTAATTTTAGTCTATTTGCATTTCCTCCCTTACTTATAACAATAGAACGAAATTTACCGTATGCCGAAAACAAATCTTTCCAAAAATTATCATCTTCGTCATAAAGATAAATTGAATTTAAAGCATCCAAATTATCAAAGAAAAATATAATCGTATCGTCATTATTTTTTTCTTTTGTTTCTATCCATTTATGGAGGAGGAGGAGCAAAATCAATAAATCCTTGTATAGTGGCTGATTATCAATCTGTTGTTTTATTTGATTTTTATCAGGGGAATTCTTATTTTTATTGAGGAGTTCTTTGAAAAATGTGACATCAACTCTAGCAAATTGATCCAAATTTCTATTACTGATGAGGAATTCGATAGTCTTTTTATAATCGTTAAAATTATTTGCAATTTCGTTAGATACTATTGTTTTCAATCCGTCCCGTTCACTAGAACCGGTAAAAGAACAATTTACATAATATGCTAACAATTGTTTATTCGTTTCTTCAGTCAACACAAAAGGCTTCATTGTGTTTTTTTCACACTCTTGCTTTTGGTTGATAAAATAAATTAGCCAGTTAATGAAAGTAGTTTTTCCTACTCCGGGAAAACCGGTGAGAAATGAAATACAATTACCGGGAATAGTCTTTCTAATAAGATTTTCAATAATTGTTTGTGCTGTAACCTGAAATGAATTAGTAGTTACTTGAATTTCTTCGATAAATTCTTTCGCTTCTATTAAATATCCGCCTACTTTTTCATAAGGGCTATATGTTAGCAATTCTGCAAATAACATATTCTCAACCCCACTGAAATTGATTGGCGTGTTAGATTCGATTTCTTCAGTGATCTTTTCCTCCGCCTCATCTGATTGCTTATTTCTCGATTTAAGAAATTCTGCTAATGGATTTCGTCTTTCGTTTTTATTGTTGTTATTCATTTTGTTTCGAGTTTAACTTGGTGAAATAGCATTGTTTTAATCTTATTAATCGAAGTGGTTAGTTCGACAAGATTCTCATTTTCTTCCTTTTGAGTGTGATCTGTAGCTTTCTCATAAAGGACATCACATAACTCTTCAAAACCTTCCTCATCAATCAAACCACTAAAATTCTCTTTAGCCGAATCAGCTAAGTGCGCTATAAGTGCTAAATATAATTTAGAACTTTCGTTCGGATATGTCTCCGCAAATTTGCTGAGGTAATCATCAATTTTGCTGATGAAATCTTTAAACAGTTCAAACTTAAGTTGCTTTTCTAAATTTGTCTTTTGAGTTGAAATTTCTTCATTAGAAACCTTTTCCTGAAGATTGTGAGCAACTTGAGTAAGTCTGTAAAGAAGAACTAAATTAAATGCCTCAACAATCCAATGAAAATATTCTCCGGTATGCGCCCAGTCAATCAACTCGTGTGAAAGCCGATTCCTGAAAAACATATAAAAGAAAAGTAGCGTTCCTAAAAGTGGAGGAGTTGCAAAAACAACATAAAAAATCCAGTCACGCCAATTCTTTATTCCTTTACCAATTGAGCTTATTGTGTCCATATATTTTATGGCGTAATTATGTTTATACGCGGGAATTGTCTCCGTTTCCCATATTATTAATTGTGTTGTCTATTCCAGTGTCCTTCGGTTTTCACGGTCCTAACGGCTGGCTACCAATAATGTTTTCATTTTTGTCCATTTTGCTAAAAATTTAACTACTCTCCAATCCCACATCCAAACTTGTAATCACGCCTAACTTCACCTCAACACCGTCGGCTTGGAAGTTTTGGAAGCCGGTGGCAGTGGCGGTAACTGTGTAGGTGCCGTTGGCGACGGGTTTGAAGTAGTATGCGCCGGCGAAATTGGTTTTTGTTGTCTTTGATAGTTCAACGATGGTTACGGTGGCGTTTTTGATAGGGTTTTTGGTGGTTGAATCGGTTACGATGCCTTTTAGTTGGGTTGCCGTGGTTGCCGGGTCAATTATTATGCGGACGGTTTCGTAGGTGGAGACGAAATCGGGGTTGGCGGCTTTGAAGTTTGACACCAATTTGTCCATTTGTTCGGTTAAGATCGCGTCTGTGTCTTTGAAGAATTGGCGCAGGTTGGCGGTTAATGTTTTGCGTTGGCTCAAGGCGGTGCGCGGTTTTGGGGTTTCTGCCGCATAGTTGTCAATTGCCGTTTGCAAGTCGGTTAATTTTGTGTTCGTGATGCCGTAATCTACCAGCGCGGCTTTATTTTCGAGACCGCGGGCGTGGATGTTTTGACAGCGCGGCGCGAGTTGTTCGTCGCGGGTTTTTAATAATTTGTAGAGGGTGAAATTGACTTCTTGTTTGAGCGTTTGATTGCCCGTTGCCGATGCGAAAGCGAAGATAACACCGGCAATATCAGCCGTCATTTCGCAAAGCGTCTGCTTAAAACTGCTTTTGTCCACAACCATACCCGTCAACGGCGTGTCTTTTAGCTGCGCGGTGTTGGTGATGGTGGCAATTTTTGCCTTAAAGTTGATAAGTGCGGTTTGAAAAGCAGGAACTGCAGCAATGATGGTCGAGTTATCATCGCAATGCTTTTCGGTTGCCCGATACATCGTAAGTTTAGCTTCTTGTCTGGCATTCATTTATTTTGAGACCTCTCTATTTTAGGATTAGTGATCGTAACCTGCTCGTGCTTGGCAAAGATTTACTGTTTTAACCCGATATTCAGGGCGGCAACAGCAGTTTCTTTGTAGATAATGCCCCTTGTTCTTTAAGTATTTATGATGATTGCTTTGATGTAATTATTGATTTCTCGAATGTAATTGCCGATTTTTTCGGTGTTACGCTCAATTTCTTGAGTGTAAGCAATGATTTTTTCGGTGTAACATTCGATTTCTCGACTGTAACAAGTAATTTCTTGACTGTAAGAGCCGATTTCTTGACTGTAAGCAATAGTTTCTTAGCTGTAAGTAGTGGTTTCTTGAGTGTAAGCAACGGTTTCCTCGCTGTAATATTCAATTCGCTTACTGTAAGTAACGATTTCTTGACTGTAATGGTTGGTTTCTCAGTTGTAAAAAGCTATTTCTTCGATGTCAAAGAGCCTTTATTCAATGGAAATAACTGAAATTACGGGCGTAATTTCCGATAGTGCGCGGTTATGTCCGAATAAGTGTTACGAGATTAACATTGAACGATTTTTATTGTCAAGTTTTTATCGGAGGCGGAAAGTAAATTGCCTGACGTAACCAAAGGATGTTATAGCAATCAAAAACGCGCATTGTGAGGGCGACACGCTTAAGGTAAAGCGGTAAAATTCACGTTGTAATTTTCTTCATTGATAAATAAAACCTGCGTCGGTTGGGCAAAGCGATGGCGTTTGCTGCTGATGGTAAGGGCGTAGCTTGCCGCCGGGATTGACAGGAATCGGTAATAGCCGAAGGGATTTGTGTGAATGATCCTCGTGTTTCCCAAGCCGTCCGAAAACTTAATACGGGCGTTGCTGATGCCGATGCCGTTGGAGTTTGATATTTTGCCGCCGAAAGAGACAGTTGCCGCATTAACGGTAGAATCGCCGATGATTGCGCCGCTTCCGGCGGGCAAAGTTATGTTGATAATGCCGCCGCTGACGGTGAAATTCGCGCTTGTCGTGCCGATGAGATTCTGCACAACCGTTCCGTCAGCAAAATACGCGCCGACCGGAATTGCAACCGTATTGGCGGTCGTGCCGTTGTTCATAGCGACGATAATCCGGTCGTTTCCGCTAATTCGCGCAAAGGCGTAAGTGTTGTTATCAGTTGCCGAAGACGTAAGATCGCCCATCAAAAGTTCCTGATACGATCCGGTTCGCAAGGCTTGATGCTGTCGGTGAATTGTGCCGAGCGTCGTGTAGAAACTGATCAAATTTGCGTCCGCCGCGCCGTAAGTATTGGCGTTGCCGCTTTCGTCCGACCACGGATACGGCGCACGATTATACGGATCGTCTTCCGCGCCGTTCGCGCCGTTTGCCAGCGATGGCGAATTGATGCCGGCTTCGTCGCCGTAATAAACCATCGGCGCACCGAGATATGTAAATTGGAAAATCGCCGCGAGTTTGAGACGCGCTTTAGCTTGCGTCAAGCCGGAATCGCCGGTTTCGGTCAAGGCATACAGCGCACGATTAGTGTCGTGTGAATCGAGCAAATTGAGCATAGCGAGCTGCGCCGGTAACGGGTAATCTTCGCGCATCGCCAACATCGAACGGTTAAACTGTGAAGGTGTCAGCCCGATAATTCGCTCCGTGCCGTTGTTGTCATTGTCCGTCCAATCAATGCCGCGTGCGAAACCCAGAACATTTTTGCGGAAACGATAATTCATCACCGAATCGAGTTCGTTGCCGAGCAGATACGCGCTCGAATCATACCAAATTTCGCCGATCAAAGGCGCGTCGGCTTTGTAGCCTTTGGCGAAATCGCGATATTCGTTCCACCAATCGTGGCTGATGTTATCCGCGACATCGAAACGATAACCGCTTGCGCCGCTGTTCAGCCAATGTTTCGTTACATTGTCGGTCGAATTGCGAAAAATATAATCACGGACGTTGGCGTTCTCGGTCAATTCGGGCAAACTGCTGAAGCCGAACCAGCTGTTATAGTTGGTGAAAACGCAGGGAATCGTGTTTGCGTTCCAGGTGAACCAACCGCGATAACTTGACGAAATGCTTTCGCAGCCGCCGTCGCTCGCGTAGCGATGGTAATAATCCATATAAACGCTGTCCTGCGAAACGTGGTTGAAAACGCCGTCGAGAATTATCCGCATTCCGCGCGAATTCGCCGCCGTCAGCAGCGAATTATAAGCCGCTTCGCCGCCGAGCTGCGGAGCGATTTGCAGATAATTGTCCGTATCGTAACCGTGATTTGAACGGGCGGAAAAGATCGGCGTGAAGTAAATCGTGTCAAAGCCGAGACCTTTGATGTAGTCGAGTTTATCCTCGACACCCTTCAAATCGCCGCCGTAAAATTGCGAACCGTAAGCGTTATTATTAAACGGAGGCTGACGCGGATCGTTCATTCGCTCATTCCAGACGGTGTGAATAATATTTGAAGAAGGCGGCGCGCCGTAAAGCGAAGGACAACCCGTTGTCGAACCGTTGCGGCACCAATCGTTAGTAATATCGCCGTTGCGAAAACGGTCGGGAAAAATCTGGTAAACGGCGGAATTCGCCAGCCAAGCGGGTGTCGCAAAATTCGCTTTGTAATCGGTTATTTGATAAGCCGTAAAAGGTTCGCCGGACGAAGCCGCACCGTCGCCGCCCTGACCGAGATTGTCGTGATCGCTCGTGTAATAATCGCTGTAATATGCCTCACTCGTCCCGTCAACCACGCGAAATTTGTAATAAACGAGCCTTTGCACATTCGGCGTGGTGTAATTCACCTGCCAAAAATCGTAAGTGCCGTCGGTCGAAGAAACACTCAAAGGAAATTCCGTCGGTGCGGTCGTTACATTTGTTACCGGGTCAAGCACATAAACTTTCAGATAAACCGCCGTAACGTCGAGATGAAACGTGCGAAACTTAATGTTGACGGTCGTGCCGGTCGTTACCGCGCCGAACGGATTACGATAAAGTGAACTGAATGAATCGTGATAAAGTCCGTTCCATTCGACATTGTTATCGTTTGCGGCAAGCCTTCGTATCGACTTCCCGGTTTGGGCAAAAATACCGGATAAAAAAGTCACAAGGCAAATCAGCAAAGTAATAAATCTCGTAGTTCCACTCAGCATTTTTATTTCTCCTTTCAAACAATACAAGGAAATTTACCCGGGTGCAGTTTTGAAGATCGATTTTTACCTCAAAATTATATTGTTCTAACTTTTAATATCCTGCTGCATAAAGCGCAAAACAATGAAAACAATAATTGTCCAGACAAATAAAATTGCCCACGCGCCGAGTGCCGGCTTCCACGCCCAAACCCATTCACCGCGAAAAGTGCCGAGCAATGCGCCGACCGACAAGCCGAATGCCGAAAAAACACCGAACGCCGGAAGAATCTCGCCTTTCTTCATAAATTTTAGAATCTGAATCGGCAAATAAGTAACAAATTCGGCAATCAGAAACGGGATGCGTTTCATATCGCTCCAGAAAGATTTTGTTTCTTCGCCTGCGCCGACCAGTAAAACGCCGTGCCGCATCACGAATAAATTGAACAACGCCGACAGAACAGAGAATAAAACCGAAATCGCAAAGGCTTTTTGCCGCGCATTATTTTCCGATGCGGGAAAAACATTATTGAAAAAGTTTTCTTGCGAATAATGCGTGATAAATTCGATGGAATGGCTAAAAATCGGAAGCGAAATAGTAACGATTGCAGTTGCCAACCAAGTTGGTGTCGCCCGCCGGAATGATTGCACTAACGAACCGGAAATGCCCGAAGTAAGAAATCGAAACGCTAACTCGATCAATACCGCCGTTAAGGTAACGATCCAGGATTCTTTGCTTGCTTTATAAACCGTAAAATAAAATGAAGCCCGTAAAACCGCGCCCAACAGTGCGGATTTCCAATTCCATCGCGTAATTATCTGCAACGGATGCTGTCCGAGACTACGAAAAACATCTCCGACGGAAATCTCGTTCTCGTTTACTTCTTCCAAATCATCGGCTTCGGCTATCGAGCGATGTATTTCATCTACATTTGTCATCTATTTATGTCTAAAAAATATTATGTGATTACCTTCTAAATTTGTTCCCAATTGAACAAACTTACTTAAATGTGTTTTTTTGCCAATTTCTCCGCATTTGAAACTTCGATTGTTTTGTCGTAGGCTTCATAAACTCGCTCGAAAACCGTTTCCCAAGAATGTGCAATGACGAATTCACGCGAAGCCCTTTTTATCTGTTCCAATTTTTCAGCATTTTCCATTAATTCAACTGAAAACTTTACAAAATCTTTGCTCGTTTCCGCGATGTAGCCGGTTTTGCCGTGTCGGACAATAAACTTCGGTCCGCCCTGATTCGTAACAATGGCGGGAACTCCCGAACAATTTGCTTCCTGAATAACATTTCCAAAAGTATCGGTTTCCGACGGAAACACAAAAATATCCATATTAGCATACGCTTCGGATAATTGCTCACCCTCGATGAAGCCGGTAAAGTCCGCCGTTTGCATATTTTTCTCCATCCATTCGCGTTCCGAGCCTTCACCGACAATCAGAAACTTGAAATTGGTTTTGCCTAAAGCCAATAATTTCTTCTCTAATTCCGCCAAAAACCGCACATTTTTTTCCGCTTGTAATCTGCCGACAAAACCGAACCGGAAAACATTGTCATTAACAGTTCGCCAACCTGGTGAGAAAACCTCCGCGTCAACGCCGCGCAACATCAAAAATGCTTGTCTTTTCGTGCCTTTGCCAAGCGCGTCAACAAGTTCCTGATTCGGCGCAAGCACGACTTTCGGTATTTTATAGTAAAAAGTAGCACCTTGAAAAATCCGGCTTTCTGCAAATTTCGTAATAGACGAACGAACGGTATCCGGCAAAAAATTGAACATTTTATCTAACCGACGTGAAGCAAATTCGTGCAAATTCGTGTGCCACGAACCGAGCAGCGGAATTTGCCGTTTGTTGCCAAGCAACGCGGCGATAATGCTGACATCATTAAGTCCGGTAATATGCAGAACATCGGGACTAAATTCTTCGATAGCGCGATTGACGAGTTTGAGATGACGATTAAAAAACGGATCGTATTTCAAATCTTTGTCCAACGGAATTGATAGCGGTGAACGCTTCAAGGATAGATGAGTTACGCTTCCGCTGATTGATGTTTCGGTTTTTTCTCCGGCGTGAACGCACAAAAAAGGATAGTCGTGTTTTTCGGCAAAATCAACTAATCTTCGACAAGTCATCGCCGCCCCGTTGACCTCTAAATACGAATCAGGAAAAAAAGCGATGCGCGGAATTTTATTCACGATAAACTATCTCTAAAAAATTTAGAGGCGATCAAAGACCGCCACTAAATGAAAAAAAATTATAAATGAATCTATAAAATCGCGTCGGATGAAAGATTTGGAGTTATATCTTCCAGATTCGGAATCTCGAATTTGGTTTTTTCCACATTTTTCGGCACAACGTCCTTGCGTTTTCTTGCCAAACTAAAAACGGGACGCATCCTCGGACTGCCTAAAACTCCAAGAGTCCAAATCGCCCAACGAAGCCATTTCGGACCGCCGATCTTCCAATGAACCGAAAGTTGACGTAAACCGAATCCATCGTCGATGTCAACATAAACGCGGTCGAACCATCTTTTACGACCTTCGGGAAATTCGGGATAAAGTTTCAAAATTTCGGAAAAAGATTGCAGTTGCCGCGAATGAAGCGGTTGTTTATATTCGGGCATCAAAACTACTTCGCTATGACGATCAACCCGAATTTCTTCGACAAATTCGCCAAAGGTTTGGCTATTGGTCAAATTTATCACCGTATTCGGCTTACAACCGTGCCGGTCGCCTCCGGTAACGATCGGATAACCCAACGCTTCCGCCATCTCGATAACGGCTTTATTTTCCGACCACGAACGAAAACCGTTAATTTCCAGCGCGTGAAGCCATTTCCCGTGTTCTTTCAGAAAATTCTTTAGTAAAATGGCGTGTTTTTCTTTGCCGACCATCTCGATGTCCCAGATCGGATGATTCAGAATAAGCAACACTTCAGGAAGTGTATTGAGCATCGAAAACATTTCGCGCAGATTTTCATTGGTGTGATTTTCTTCGGTAAAAGTGTAATCGAGCAGGGTTTTCGTTAATTCAACGGCGCGATCTTGCGGTAAATTGTGAACGCCGACGTGGAAAAAACCGTATTCAAACGGAACTGTCCATTCGAGCGAAATCGGGGCTTGCTCGTTTGGTGTCGTTTCACAAATCTGCAAATTGGCATCAATGCTGTCGTGATCGGTGATTGAAGTAATTGCTTCGAGTCCGGCTTCATTTATCTGAGTTTTTTCAATCTCATAAACCATTGTCGGAGTCATCGGCGGCGACCAATAATTGGTTGAAAAATCAGGATATTTGCCTTCGCGTTGGAAATAACTTTCACGTTCCTTTTGCCAAAAATACGAAATTATCGGCATCTTATCCGCGTAAACCGGTATAAAATCGAGCATCTCTTTGGAATGTTCGGTATGACAATGGAGAGAAACACCGGTTCTGGCTTCCTTACCCAAATCTTTTGGCTGGTGCAAAATATGCAGTCGAGTTTGTTTTAAATTCATCTCACTTCTCCGTTAATTTGCGCGTCCATATAAGTCAATAAAACTATCAAATTCAGTTAATATAGTAAATGCGTCAGATGCTTCGTTGCAAGCAGATGTTGTATCTATTTAAGTTGCCGTTTCGTTTATTCGGCGGAAGAATTCAATCCGCGAAAATTGTAACACACAAAATAAATAAAATAATCTGCTAAAAAAAAGATGTCACAAATTATTAACTTGTGGTGTTTTTCCTGTAACAAAGGGAAAACTTTCCTACATTTATTCAAAATTTATTCCAAAAGGAGAATGCAATTATGTATTGGTTAATTTCATTAGTTATGTCGGGTGTGATGTTTTCAGCCGGAAGCAATCTACCTATCCAAACCAACTATAGTGTCGGCGAATCAAATCTTACAAAAGTTGTCAGCCTGGATGAAACCGAAAGATTTGAACAAACCTATCCACTTAATGCCAACGGAAGAATCAGCGTTTCAAATGTCAACGGTTCAATCAAAATTGAAACCTGGGACAGAGCGGAAGTAAAACTCGAAGCCGTTAAGATCGCAAATAGTAAAGAAAAATTGTCGGAAGTCGAGATAAAAATCGATGCTAAACAGGATTCATTCAGTGTCGAAGCCGATTACGGTAATTGGAAGCGGAGCAATGGCGGTTGGAGAAACAACAGCCGATTGCAAGTTGAATTTAAGCTGGTTGTGCCGCGAAATGCGGTTTTGGACGAAATCGAAACCGTCAACGGTTCGATCACTATTTCAAACGCGGCAAATACGACTAAAGCCTCCGCCGTCAATGGAGAAGTCAAAGCGACAAATTTGCGCGGCACGGCAAGATTATCAACCGTCAACGGCACGGTCGAAGCCGATTTCGACCAGTTGCAAACGGGAAGCCGCATTTCACTCGATACGGTCAACGGCACGGTAAATTTGGTAATCCCGTCGGATGCAAATGCTACCGTCAAAGCCGATACGGTCAACGGCAGCATAAACAATGATTTTGGACTACCGATTCGAAAAGGCAAGTATGTCGGAAAGGATTTATACGGCAAAATCGGCAGCGGCGATGTGCAAATTAAACTGAACAGCGTCAACGGCGGTTTATCGATCAAGCGCAAAAACGACGGGAAAAATGTGAATCCGGCAACTAATCTTTTGAATTTGAAAGACGAAGAAGATTCCGAAGAAGACATTGATGATGAAGACGATAATTCTGCCATCAGACCACCGAAGCCACCGCGACCGCCGAGAACACCCGGCGCACCGGCGGCACCGGGCATCAGCGAAACCGATGCCGAAGAAATGCGGGAATCGGCTGAAGATGCAGTCAGAGAAGCGCAAGAAGAAGAAATCGAAAGATTAGGTCCTGAAATTGAAAAAGCAACGGCTGAAGGACTAAAGCAAGCACAGAAAGAATTAAAAATTATAAACTCCGAAGAATTTAAGAAAACACTAAAGGAAGCACAAGCAACGCAAAAAGCAGTTCTTGCCCAAATGAGAGAAGCAAATTGGCTGGTCGGTTCGCCTAAAATTGAAAAAAAAAGTGATACTTTTGCGGTAAAAGGCGTTCCCAAAATTACGGTAGAGGCGCGGGATTGTGCCGTCAATGTGCGGGGTTGGGATAAACCGGAAGTGCAATATACGATAACCCGCTTCTCGAAAAATAGAAATCAAAAGCCGGTAGATGTGGTGGCAACCCAAAACGGCGCGGACGTTAGTATTAAATTTATCAACAGCGACGGAACAAAGCAATCGGAATTTTTTAAGGAATCGAACCGTGTTCGCCTGGAGATTTTCGTGCCAAAAAAGTCGAATCTGAGAATTAAGACGAATAGTGAAATTCGGCTTGAAGGCGTTTCCGGCGACATTGATTTGAGCGGCGAAGAAGGCGCGATAAATGTCCGCGACTCGGACGGAAAACTGAGTATTGACTCGGCTGACGGTCTTGTTCGGGTTCTCGGTTTCAAAGGTGAACTCGACTCTAAAGGTGTTGACGGAACAATGGCTTTTGAAGGCGATTTTCAAAAATTATCCGCTCAAACCGTTAACGGAAACATTATTTTGACGTTGCCTGAAAATGCCGACGTTAATATCGAATCAAATCGTAAAGATATAAACAGTGAAGGTGTTTCGATGGTCTATGTCGGCGATGGTAAAAGCACTTCTCTTTGGAAAATCGGCAAAGGCGGTTCAAATCATCGGCTTTATACAACTGCCGGCGGACAAATTTTTGTTCGTCAAGCCGATTCCGTCAAAACAAATTGAAAATAAATTAATTTGGCAAACCCGATTACATTAGAATGCGATTTTAGTCTATTATCGTGTCGTATTACAGATTGCTGAATTTATTTTGATTTGTCGAACTAATTTTGAAACTATCTGACCGGATTTTCGTTTTAGTCAAAGTAGATATTTTATATTATCTCCCAATCTTAAATTTATTTTCTTAATACAACTAGAGGTGAAGTATGAAAAAGTTGTACATTTTTCTAGCCATTATTCTTTTTACAATTTATACAGACGCACAAACGGCAAATTCAAATATTTCTAATTTAGACGAAACCAAAACAGTTTCCAAAAAATCGTCTGATGATAAAAGCAAGAAAGAGCCTGATAAAACAAAAATCGTTCTTCCGCCTGAAAAAGCTAACCCCGTGAAAATCAATAAAATCATGGCGGAAGTAGTGATTGACGGCAAACTCGATGATGCGATGTGGAAAGCGGCGGCGGTCTTTAAAGATTTTATCCAAACAGGTCCGGGAGACAACATCGCGCCTTCAAAACCAACGGAAGTTTATATAACTTACGACGAAAAAAATCTTTATGTCGGATTCAAATGCTGGGACGAGCGCGACAAAATTCGCGCCACTGTTGCCAAGCGTGACGAGGTTTTCGGTGAAGACAATGTGCGTATTTGGCTTGACACCTATAACGACCAACGCCGTGCATATGTGCTTGGCTGGAATCCCTTGGGAATTCAGCAAGACGGTATTTTTACTGAAGGACAAGGAGCGGATTTTTCGGTTGACATCGTGATGGAATCAAAAGGTGTGATCGAAGATTGGGGTTGGTCGGTCGAGGCAAAAATCCCGTTCAAATCTTTGCGCTATACAGCCGGAAAAGGCAAGCTCTGGGGATTTAATGCGGCGCGAAACATTGACCGGCTAAATGATGAGTTCGACACCTGGATGCCCGATGACCGCAACGTCAGCGGTTTTCTGATTAAGTTCGGCAAAATCGGCGGACTTGACGAAATAAAAACCGAAAGAACGCTCGAAATCGTTCCGAGCATTACGATTTCGGAAACAGGCAGCCGCAAACGCACCATTCCGATTTCAACCGCTAACGCCAACGGATTCGATCCTATTTTTAATCCGAACGGAACTATCGATCCGGGCAGATTTGTTAATGATCCGATAAAAAAAGATTTAGGACTTACTCTCAAATACACCATTACGCCGAATATCACGCTCGATGCGGCGATAAATCCCGATTTTGCCGAAATTGAAGCCGATGCGCCGGTCGTTAGTGCAAACCAGCGTTTTCCGATTTTCTTTCAGGAAAAACGTCCGTTCTTTTTAGAAGGTGTGGAAATTTTCCAATCACCGTTGCAGCCTTTTTATTCACGAACGATCATTGATCCTGATATAGCTGCCAAATTGACCGGGAAAGTCGGTAAAACTTCCTTCGGATTTTTGGTCGCTTCGGACAATGCACCCGGCAATTATTCAGAGGATGAGCGTAACGATCCCGTTATCAGTCCGCGAATCAGTGGGTTTGTAGATAAGAACGCCTATTTTGGAGTATTGCGTGTCAAACAGGATTTCGGAAAAGAAAATAACATCGGATTTTTTAGCACGGCGCGGGTTTTCCCGCTACAGCGTAACTTTGTCAGCGGTTTCGACGGTGTATTTAAACTGAATCCGAAAACGGTTTTGCAGTTTCAGGTATTGGGAACACATTCCAAAAGATTTTTCTACAACCCCGATGAAGATCGCTCGCGGTATAAAGTAGGAAACGGCGTAGGCTATTATTTGAGTGTGGATTACACAACCGACAGACACGGTTGGTATACAGAAGCAATAGGTCGCTCAAGAAACTTTCGGGCTGATGCCGGTTTTACGCGCCGAACAAATACCAATAGTGTTTTCTTTGCAAATCGTATCAGTACCAAATCAAATCCGAAAGCTAAGATAATTCGTGCTTCGTGGCAACAGTTCGGTCGCTACGCTTATGATTGGGACGGTCGCACTCAGAGCGGCTTTGTCGGTAACAATTTTCAATTGAATTTGCAGGGAAATACCTTTGTCAATACGGAATTCGGCACGAGTTACGAGCATATCTACGAGGACGAATTCGGTGCGCGGCGGAATCCGGTTCTGAATCGGCAAGGTGCTTTTTTCGGTTCACCCGAACGTCGCGCAATTCAGCCGTATTTTAGCTTTAACATTAATAAAACCGTCAATAAACGAATTTCTCTTTACGGTTTTGTCGGCTCGATTTGGAATGCTCTCGACTTTGATTTCGGCGCGGGAAATCGTTATCCGCGTGTTAGTCCGGCATATTTGGGTTTTCTGGAAAGATATTTTCAAAATCCTGATTCAGGTGAAAATCCGCCCCGACTCGATCCCGGCAGAGGACGGCAATTCGATGTTAATGTCGGCGGTGAATATAAACCGGTCGATCCGCTTCGGATTTCACTCGACTACACCAAAAGTAAATTGACCCGTAACGATAACGGGCGAACTGCTTTTGATACAAATATCTTCACCCTGCGTTCGACCTATCAATTCACTCGATTTATTTTTACACGTTTGCGGGTTGATTATGATACTTTAAGCGCAAACACCAGCGGACAAGCATTGTTAGGCTGGAATCCGAGTCCCGGAACAGCGTTTTATGTAGGTTACAACGACAACTTCAACTATAACGGTTACAGTCCTTTCACCGGACAATTCGAACCGAGATTTGAACGAAACAGCCGAACTTTTTTTATCCGCGCTTCGTATCTTTTTAGAAAGAGTTTTTAAGTTTCTCACTATTCATTTACTCCAAGTAAACTTTCGGCAGTGAATTTTGGTCAATTCACTGCCGCTTTTTTTTACCGGAATATTATGATTCTTACTGAAAAACCTTTTCAACCGGTGTGATAGTTACGTTTTCGGGTTTTACTTTGATCGGATAAGTGGCGATTACAGCATCTTCATTAAGCAATTCCTGCGGTTTTGAAGCAGCGTATGTGATATATGCAGGCTTATTTTTGACAATCGTTTCGCGCAAATCCGCCGCGTCTTTCGTAATCATAACAATGCGCATTTTATCGGTGGAGAAATGTTTTTTTATAGCATTATTGACATCTTTGAGGGTGAGTTTTGCCAATTGCGCTTTCATATACTCGTTATAATTCGGAATGCCGTAATAGTGCGAATCGAGCGCATAGCCGAGTTCGGCATCTTTTGTCTGCGTTAGAACATGTACAAATTTCGTTAAAAAATCGCGGGTTTCCCCAAAAGTTTTTTGAGTCATCCCGTTTTTGACAAGTTTATCAAATTCATAAAGTGCGGCGCGGAGTGCAAAATTTGCATTCTGCGGTTCAACGGGACGAATCCAAATCTGAAAAATCTGCTGTTGCCGCGCCAAATTCGGATCGGGTTCAAACTGAAACATTCCACGCGGAAAATATTCTACATAAGCGTAATCGCCGTAATTTAAACCGCGTTTTTCGCGCAGTTCACCGTAAAGATAACTGTTCGATGAACGATGTTGTCCAAAATATGAAGCGACTAACGCCAACGCCGCAAAGTCTTTGTCGGCGCGATTAACATCAATCGGAAAACCGAGCGAGATTGCTGTCGCACGGGTTTGACGTTCGACAATATCGATTTTCATTCCGTCTTCGAGTTTTGGTGCGGCGATCTTTCTCACAACCTTTTTGCCGGTCGGCAATTTGGCAAAATCAGTCGTAATTTCTTTGGAAAACTTCGTATCGAAGCCGCCGGAAAGCCCGATCACGAGATTTGCCTGATTATAATTCTGCGCGTAAAAATCCTTTACGTCCGAGAGCGTCATTTTTTCCAAACTACCGATATTTCCAACCGTATAATGTTCGTAAGGATGATTTTTGTAGATAATATTGTAAAGCCTTTCCTTGCCGAGTTCTTCGTCATTGCTTTCGCGCAGTCCGACTTTCAGCGAATTTATCACGTCTTGTTTGATTCGTTTGAAATCATCTTCACGAAAACCGGGATCAAGCAGCATTTGGCTAATTAAATCATAGTATTTAGTAAGGTTATCGGCGTGAGTCGTGCCTACAAAAGTCGTCATTTCCTTATCGGTTTGATAACCGAAACCCGTCGCCAACGGGTAAAATTGTTCGACAATTTCATCGTATGTAAGTTTGCGGCTTCCTCCGCCCGCAAGCATCGCCGCCGTTAGATTTGCCAAACCTTCTTTTCCCTTTAAGTCATCGACCGCGCCTGTTAAAAATTGAATACGAAACGAAACAAGCGGTGATTTGCTCGGCTGAAAAACGGTGGCAAGTTTTGAACTCATAGATTTTGAATCGGATTTGTCAGTCTTTAGGATATATTTTTTGCTTTTTTGGGCAAAGGCTGTCGTTATCAGCGCAAAAGCAATCAGCGAAACAAATAATATTTTTATTTGATAAAAGTTTCTGTTCATATTATTTCTCCTTCTTCGAGGTCAAAGTTACGACCGTTTGGCTGTTATCGGTAAAGTATTTTTCCGCCATTGCGCGAATGTCTTCGGGCGTGATCGAGTCATAAAGTGCGAACAATTTATCAATCGTTTCGGGCGAACGGCGAAGCGCGATAAATCTCGCCAGAGTTCCGGCAATCGCATCATTGCTGTCCATCGCCAGCGAAAAACTGTAACGCAGACGCGAACGGGTTTCGTCTAATTGCTTTTGCGGAATCAATTCCTTGGCGTATCTTTTGTATGTTCCGACAATCTTGTCTTTCACCGAATTCATATCTTTTTCGTCTTTCACTTGGGCAAAAACGGTAAATAATTCGGGATCGAGGTGGTTATCAAAATTAGGTGCGACAAAAACCGCTTTTTGTTCTTCCAAAACGAGTTTTTGATAAATGCTCGAATTTTCACCGAAGGCAATCGCACTCAATAAATCGAGCGCGGCTTTATCTTTTTCAACGTCGGAAAATGCCGGCGCACGATACGATACGGAAATATACGGCAATGTCGGTGAATCCCAGTTGATATGATTTTTACGGGCTTCTTTTTGAATCGGTTCAACAGGAATTTGCTGCTTATATTCCTCGCCTTTCCAGTCGCCGTAATATTTTTTCACCTTCGCCAAAACTTCATCCGTTTTGACATCGCCGACAACGACAATCGTGGCGTTTTCAGGGCAATAAAATCGTTTGAAAAACTGTAAAGCATATTCGTATTGATTCGGATAATCCTTAATATCTTTTAAATAACCCATCGTCGTATGGCTGTATGTGTGGTTATTGAAAGCTGTTTCCCTGATAACTTCAAACATCTTAAAGAGCGGACTTGCCGAATTTTTATTATATTCGCCAAGCACCGCACCGGCTTCGGTTTTGAATTGTTCGACCGAAAATTTCAAATTCTTGAAACGATCTGCTTCGAGACCGAAAATCTCGTCCAAGTCTTCTTTAGCGAAGGTTTCGTGATAAACCGTGCGGTCGTCCGAAGTATAAGCATTACTCGATGCACCGGCTTTTTTCATAATCCGGTCAAACGCGCCAGCCGGATAATTTTCGCTCCCGCGAAACATCAGATGTTCAAAAAAATGCGCGTAACCGCTTTTATTTTCCTCGACCTCGTTACGCGAACCTGCTTTTACGACCGTGTAAAGCGAAACCAAATTAGGATAATCAGTCGGCACGATGACGACGCGCAACCCGTTCGGTAAATCATTGACCGTATAATTATATGGAAAAACCTTTCGTGTTTGAGCAGAAGTCATAACTATCGACATTACTAAAATTAAAGCTGAAAACAATACTTTCATAATTTATCTCCGAAAAAAAATCTTTGAACTAAAAAATGTATTTCTGGTGTATTTGGCATCTTTTTAGATAAAACCTACTTCTAACAGATGTAACCGCTTGAGATGAAATTTTCAATCAATTTATTCAAAACTCTCCTCGTTAAATAGATGTTAGAAAAAAGTATTTTGTTACCTAAGCATAACAAAACACTCTATTTCTTTAAAAGGTTAAAAGTTAAAAAACAATCGGAAAATTTCTTCTTGTAATTTATTAACTTTTAGTGTATAAATCATAGCGGACAAATCATTTCTTGTTTTTTGAGAAGGAGGATAAATGAAGCTATCTAGACATATTCTAACTACCAATCTAATTTTTTCACTCGTTTTTGTTTCTTTCCTGAGTTTAGCCATCCACGCCCAAGATTCGCGCATTGCCCTGCAACGCGGTTATCGCACCGGTTATTCGGACGGCTATTTAGCAGGTTATCGTGATGTTATCGACAATGTTGCCAAGAGTTATGAACGGCACAATGATTACACCAAAGCCGACCGTGCATATAACAAAACTTACGGTTCATTTGAAGATTACCGCGACGGTTATCAACAAGGTTTTGAAACCGGATATAACACGGGCTTTGAAAAACGCTCGTTTGACGCGACCATTCCAACCGATTTGAATAAACGCGGGACAATCACGAAAACAACTGCCGTGATAACGCCGATTGAAACAAAGGTCGAGGAACAGCCGCCGGCAGTTTCCGAAACCACGACATCTGTTACTGAAACGGTAACGCCGCAAACGAAAACCGAAGAACCGATTGCCGATAACACAATAATTGAAACTCCGGTTGAAAAATCTATTCAAACGCAGACTCAAACTCCGATAATTACTACTAAATACGAAAATGTCAGTTCTGAAAAGCGGGATGATGCAATCATTACCATTCCGGTTGAAACGGAGCTGATCGTCGAACTGCTTAATAATATAAACACTGAGCAAAGCAAAGAAGGCGATAAGTTTCAAGCGCGGGTCATTTCGCCTTATGAACTTAGCGGAGCAGTTATCGAAGGACGCGTTTCCAAAATTCAAACACCCGGCAAAATCAAGCGTCGGGCGGAACTGCTGTTGTCGTTTGACCGAATTGTGTTGACTGACAATCGTTGGAGCAATTTTAACGCCCTTTTGGTAGAAGTTTTACCGATTAAGGGCGATAATGTCAGTCGCATCGATACCGAAGGCACAGTCGAGGGCAGAGGTTCGATCAAAGAAGATTCGATAAAAGTCGCCGCCACAACCGGAACAGGTTTGGTTATCGGGGCAGTTACCGGCGGACCGGTCGGTGCGGCGGTTGGCGCAGGTGTCGGCGCAGCCTTCGGTGTCGGCGCAGTAGTCGTTGAACGCGGAAAGCACGTTCGCTTAACCAGAGATCAACAATTACGCATCAAATCTGCTTACGAAACGCGAATTCGCTAAAAATCGGCAGTCGGCAAATTTCTTAATTTAATTTAAAAGTTGTCAGATACAAACCAAAACTGATAACCTATTCAATGTCTGCCAATTCCCCACGTTTGGCGCATACAAATAGCCGTGTATCGCGCCTTATAGTCCACGAGATTGAGCAAAGTTTTTTATTCTCCTTTTTGTCTTTGCTTAATTTCGTGGATAATTCGCTTGACATTATGATTTGCTGATCGGGCGAATCGTGAATTTTCAGAACTCTATCTATCCAAGCTAAATTTGATGATTGTTTTATTGACGGATTTCGGCACAAAAGATTATTTTGTCGGCGCGATGAAGGGCGCGATATTATCGATCAATAAAAGAGCAAATATATTTGATATTACTCACCAAGTTTCGCCGCAAGACATTCGGAGTGCAAGTTTTACGCTTCGCGCTTGTTACCGTGATTTTCCAAAAAAAACTATTTTCGTTGCGGTCGTCGATCCGGGGGTCGGTTCAAACCGGAAAGCAATATTGTGCAAAACCGAGAACTATTTTTTCATCGCGCCGGACAACGGATTATTGAGTTTTGTTTTTAATGGTAAGTCGGATTTTCGAGTTTATGAACTCACAAACGAAATGTTTTTCAAACATCCGATAAGCAAAACCTTTCACGGACGCGACGTTTTCGCGCCCGTCGCCGCACATCTTTCCAAGGGAATCAAAGCCGATAAATTCGGTAGTGAAATACAAAACTTCAAATGCTTCAAAGAAAACAAGCCGCGAGAAGTTTCGGACAAAAAGATCGAAGCCGAAATTATCCACATCGACCATTTCGGTAATCTCATCACAAACCTTACACAAAACGATTTACCGGAAAGTTTCATACTGAAAATAAACGGAAAAAAGATCATTAAACAACTCTCCTTTTTCGCCGAAGCCGCAAAAGGAGAGTTGTTTATGATTATAGGAAGCGCAGGATTTCTAGAAGTTGCTGCCGTTCAAGATTCGGCAGTAAATATCTTGTCCGCAAAAGTCGGACAAAAAATAACGGTTAAAACATCAGCATAGCTTTTTGGTGGCACATAAACCTCATAAATGGGAGCCATTTCAATTCACGAACCTGATTTATGCTTATATCCAAAATAGTTATTGTAACGGCACATAAGCGTTAGGAATGGGTTTGTCTTCCGCAATTCCGAATTGAAATGCCGTGAAGCCTGAACTGCTTTGTTGCAAATACCACACGCCGTTGGACGGGCGATAAACTGCGATGTCCGCTCTCCCGTCGCCGTCATAATCCGCCGGGGACGGCTTGTCTTCGGCAATCCCGAATTGCAGCGCACCGAAGCCGTCCCGACTGCGCTGGTAATACCACACGCCTTCCGCCGGTCGATACACCGCCACATCCGTTTTGCCGTCGCCGTCATAATCCGCCGCCACCGGCTTGTCCGTTGGAATGCCGAACTGCATCGCGCCAAAACCGGCAGTGCTTTGCTGCAAATACCAGACTCCGTTCGATGGTCGATAAACCGCATAATCAGCCCGCCCGTCATTGTCATAATCACCGACTTCGGGTTGATCTTCCGCAGTGCCGAACTGGAATGCCGTAAACTGATTGTTGACCAGATTAAAGATATACCAAACACCGTTGGACGGTCGATAAACGACCAACTCGGCTTTGCCGTCACCATCAAAATCAGCCGGTTGCGGAATATCTTCGCTCGTGCCGAACTGCGCGGCGGTAAAACCCGTAGAAGAGCGTTGGATATACCAGACACCATTGGAGGGGCGATAAACGGCAATATCGGTT
>JANMAA010000085.1:0-38029 GCA_031359215.1 Acidobacteriota bacterium
TCTTCAATCACGGGAATTCCTTTTGCGTCGGCTAATTCCATAATCGCCTTCATTTCACAAGGATTTCCGAACAGATGCGTCACGATAATCGCTTTCGTTCTTTCTGATAAAACCGCTTCAATCGTCTGCGCCGTAACATTCAAAGTCTTCGGGCAAACGTCTGCAAAAACCGGAATCGCGCCTTGAAACATAATCGGAGTCAACGCGCCCATATCGGTAATCGAAGTCGTCACGATCTCGTCGCCCGGATTCGGATTAATCGCCGCAATAGCCGTGTGAACCGCCGCCGAACCGGAATTGCAGGCGTAAGCGTATTTCACGCCGAGCCGTTTCGCAAACGATTCTTCGAGTTGTTTGCCGTATTTGCCTTTGGTCGTAATCAACACGCCGGTCTGCAAAACGTCGGTAATCGCCGCGATTTCTTCCGCGCCGAAAGTTCTGCCGGAAATGTCCTGATCCGACGGTAATTTTATGATTTCTTTATCTAAACTTGGTGTCATAATTTTGGTAATAATATTATCGAATGTTTAATGGTTTATTTTGTTAATAAAAAGCATTATCTATTTAACATTGAAACATTTGAAATGTTGTTTCACTTACTTATTTGGGCGTGGAAAAATTGCACCCTACATTTTGTTAATTTCGCCAATTTGTGTCGGCTTGTCTTCAATTGATAAAGAAGTTTTAATTGCTTCTTTTTTCCCGAATATTCTCTCCATTGAAAGTTGTGCAAGTAAGCGTAGATGCCCGAAAATGGTTCGTGCCGTTTTCATTTTGGAAAATCCAAATAGCCGAACTTCCAACAGAGCAGGATATTCTATAATCTTTCCGCCGCGCAAATTAAGTTTTCCGAGAAGTTCTGCCACACCTAAAAATCCCGATTCATTTAATTCAAGATCAACTACCGAACTTCGACGATAAATGCGAAAACAGCTCGTATAAGTATCGAGTTTCGCGCTCAAAACCCGGCGATACAGAAATGACGCGCCTTTTGAGAGAAAAAGCCGCCATTCGGGAACATTTCTCACGCCGCCCGCTTTATGATAAGGAGATGCCGTGACGAGATCAATATTTTCCGTGAGAAGCGGCAACATCTTTTCGAGTTCGTGCGGATCATATGTGCAATCACAATCCATCGAACAAACAATTTCTGTTTCCGCTGCTTTTATGCCCGACATAATTCCTGCCGCCACGCCTTTATTTGTTTCGTGCTGAAGAATTCGGACATTTTTACGATTACCGAAAAGTTCTTTCAGTTTATTTACGGTTCCGTCTTTACTGCAATCGTCAACAAAAATAAATTCGGGTTTATAATTTCGATTTAATTTTTCTTCGACACTTTTCAAAGTATTTGCCAAATAAGGCAAGGTTTCTTCTTCGTTATAACAAGGAATCACAACTGTAATCGGCTTTTGGTCAATATTTTTTTGAGGTTGAATTTCGGCTATCGGACTCGGAGTTTGGAATTTAAAACTTGGAACTTCGACTCCCAAAAATTCCGCGCCGCCGACAAAATCATATTTTCGCAAATACTCTTTTAAAACCCATTCCATTTTGTCGAGTTTGCGATAGTGGCGAATCCGGTTATAACGCGAAGCTGCTGAGATGCGCGGTTGTTCGGGGTCGAGTTCCCAAACGTGAAAATAAAGCACGAACGGTTCTTCGTGCCGTTTTGTCCAATCGTGGACTGCGTGGCGCATCAATGTATGCGGTATCTGGCGCAAATAATTCCCACCCGAAATCGGTAATAAACCTAAACCCAAATCGCGTGTAGCATAAGGAAATTCCCAGATTATTTTGTCGTTCGTATAAATTTGATGAGCCTGACGCTTTGATTTTTCGTCTTTTCGAGTCGGCAAAAACGAAGCATCATAAACGAAACCTTCGTCTGCTAAAATGTCTAAAACCCAATCGTCCTTGTCCAAAGATAATTTTTCAGCCGCCCGATAGCCAATTATTTTTTGTCCGCCGGCATCTTCTAAAACTTTATTTGTGCGAAGCACGTCTTCGCGGAATTCTTCCGGTGTCAGGTGCCGCAAACTTCGATGATAAAATCCGCGACTCGCAACTTCGTGTCCGCGTGAAACGATTTCACGGACAATATTCGGATTCTGCTCGGCAATCCAGCCAAGCACGAAAAATGTTGCTTTCGTCTTAAACTTATCAAGTAAATCCAATGTTTTTAGAGTATTTTTTTCATAGCGCGGCTCAAAATGCGACCAATTTCTCTGTTGAATAAGATTCTCAAACGCCCCGACGTGGAAATAATCCTCGACCAAAACGGTTAAGAGATGTTTTTTGTTTGGGGCAATTTGATTCATTCTCTAGTTCTGAAAAAATTAATTTTGAGCCGTTTTTTTGTTAATAGCTTTTGGCTTTAATTTATCTTCGATGATCTTAACAATGCGTTTAGCCGCTTTGCCGTCGCCGAACGGATTGGAAACTTCTTTGACCGATTTTATCCAGGTTTCGACCATATAATTATCTTCGAGCATCAACTTTAACCTGTGCGGATCACCACCGACAAGTTTGGCAACGCCTGCTTTGATTGCTTCCGGTCTTTCGGTATTTTCGCGCAAAACAAGAAGCGGTTTTCCCAAACTCGGTGCTTCTTCCTGCACGCCACCCGAATCGGAAACAATTAGCCAAGCGTTTTTCATCAAAGCAATGAAATCGACATAATCAAGCGGTTCGAGCAAATGAACACAATCAATATCTGCTAAAATATTTTCCGTTACCTCTTTTACATTCGGGTTCGGATGAACGGGAAAAATCAGGCAGACATCTTTTCTTTTCTCAACAAAATCGCGCAAAACCTTTAAATTTCCGCTCATTGTTTCACCAAAACTTTCGCGTCGGTGCGTCGTCAACAAAATTCTCTTTTTGCCTTCGGTCTGCTTGATTATTTCTTCTATTTTTTGGCTCGGTTTCAGATTTTTCAGAATATAGCGGAGGGAATCAACCACCGGATTGCCGCAAACAAAAACTTTTTCACTCGGAACATTTTCCGACAACAGGTTGCTGCGATTTTTTTCGGTCGCGGCAAAATGAAATGCAGCGATATTTGATACAAGCCGGCGATTCATCTCTTCGGGAAAAGGGCTGTTCAAATTGCCCGAACGAAGTCCGGCTTCTATATGACCAATTGGAATTTTGCGATTAAAACCCGCCAATGCACCCGCCAAAGTCGTTGTCGTATCGCCCTGCACGAGAATCAAATCGGGTTGTTCGGATTCTAAAATCTTATCCAACTTAGCTAAAATACGCGAGCAAACTTCATTCGGAGTTTGATTTTTCCTCATCACACGCATATCTGAATCAACTTCAATGTCGAGTAATTTCAGAAAAGGTTTAAGCAATTCTTTGTGTTGACTGGAAGAAACGATAACAGTTTGAAAATATTTCTTTTTAAGTTCGTGAACGACCGGCGCGAGTTTTATCGCTTCGGGACGCGTGCCGAAGAGAACGAGAATCTTTAGCCGCAAATCCACGGTTTTGTGAAAAATAGTTTTCGCTGTTTTGTTTGTAGTATCCAACATTTATGCTAAATAAATTAAGCAGGAAGCAAAATTAATATACACTGAAAATATGATTTATTCTTTTTTTTACAAAATTATCGGAATAATTTCACTTTGTTTGTTTGGAATTTTTTTGGTCCTAATTTGTTTTTCCCGGGTTCTTTCGCAAGTCGAAAATCATTTCATCTTACGCGGTAATGTGGTGGATTCAAATCAATTGCCGATTGCACGGGCGAAAGTCAAAATTACTTCCGAGCTTGGAAAAGAATCTACTTGTTTGACAAATAATCAGGGCGGATTTTCTTGTAATATAAATTTCGACGGAAATTTCACGCTTGAAGTTCAAGCAGAAGGCTTTTCTATTTTACGACAGACCTTTGAACAATTGCAAGATTTTCCGCAAGACAATAATTTTACGCTTGAACCGGCTTCTTTGCGCGAGGAAGTTGTCGTTACGGCAAACCGCATCGAAACCCGTTTGGGCGAAACTCCGGCAAGCATCATTACACTTTCAAAATCGGAAATAAACGCAACTGCCGCGCCGACGATTGACGACACACTGCGGCAGGTCGCCGGTTTTTCGCTTTTTCGCCGTTCAGGAAGCCGTAATGCAAATCCGACGGCGCAAGGCGTTTCGCTGCGCGGAGTTGGCGCAAGCGGCACAAGCCGTTCGTTGGTTTTGTTTGATAATGTTTCACTCAACGATTCGTTTGGCGGGTGGATAAACTGGAATCGCGTTCCACCGATTGCGGTTGAGCGCATCGAGGTTTTGCGCGGCGGCGCGTCGAGTCTTTACGGAAGCGATTCGTTGAGCGGAGCAATCAATATAATTCCACGAAAAGTGCGCGAAAAATACATTTTTTCCGCCGAAGTTTTTGGCGGAACACAGGATACTTTTTCCGCTTCGACGTTTTTCGGATTCAAACTAAAAGATTGGAGCGCAGATTTTGCAGCTTCCAATTTTCAAACGAAAGGCTACGTTTTGACAGATAAAAATGTGCGCGGCGCGGTTGATAGTTTCGCGGGTTCTCGAAATTCAAATTTTTCGGCGCGAATTGAAAAAACTTTTGGCGAAAATCTGAATGTTTTTTTCAAACCCTCATATTTCGGCGAAGCAAGAACAAACGGAACGCCTGTGCAGATAAATCGAACGCATATCCGAGAATTTGTTTTCGGCGGCGAACTGGATTTAAAAAATTCAAAATCCGAAATCCGAAATCCAAAATTAACCTGGTTTTTTTATGGCGGAACGCAGGTTTTCGACCAAACTTTTTCAGCCATCAGTGCCACCCGAAACAGCGAAAATTTGATTCGTCGGCAAAGAGTGCCTTCGCAAAACTTTGGGTTTTCGAGCCAATTTTCCAGTGTCATTGGGAAAAATCAAACCTTGGTGACGGGATTTGAAGTGCGTGAAGTTCGCGGCGCAAGCAATGAAATAGAAGGTTTTAACAATCAAATTTTTTCCATCAGTAGTTCAGGTGGACGTGAAAGAACATTTGGCATTTTTGTGCAAGATTTTGCGCGAATCGGTTCTCGACTTGTTTTGGCGGGAAGTGCGCGTTTTGACGATTGGAAAAATTCGAGTGGTTTGCTTTTTACACGCACGATTGGCGTTTTTCCGCCACCGATTAACAGCGATGAAATATTGACCGTAGTTCTTCCTGACCGCCGCGAAAACGCTTTCAGTCCGCAAATTTCCGCGCTTTACCAAGTAACAAGTAATTTCTCTATTTTTGCTCTCGCGTCAAAAAGTTTTCGCGCACCAACTTTAAACGAACTTTATCGCAGTTTTCGCGTCGGCAATGTTTCGACTTTCGCCAACGAAAATCTGCGCGCCGAAAAAGCAAAAAATTACGAGATTGGCACGAATTTCAGCAAAGATAAATTATATTTGCGGGGAAGTTTTTTTTTGACGGACATTTCGCAACCGATTGCAAATGTAACTGTATTAATTACGCCGAATTCGACTATTCGCCAAAGACAAAATGCGGGAAAAATTCGAGCGCAGGGTTTAGAGTTTGAGGCGGAAACACGCATTCAAAACTTTAATATTTCAGTTGGTTATCTTTTGACCGATTCACGCGTTTCAGATTTTCCCGTGAATCGAAATTTGGAAGGTTTGCTCATCCCGCAAGTAGCGCGGCATCAATTTACTTTTCAAACAAATTATACAAAAAACGCCTGGACGTTATCGTTTCAGGGACGTGCTTCTTCAAAGCAGTTTGACGACGATTTGAACTTGCTTCGGCTTGAGCCTTACTTTCAACTCGATGCTTTCGCGGCGAAAAACATCAAAGAAAATGTGCAGGTTTTCGCCGGAGTGGAAAATGTTTTCAACGAACGCTATTCAATCGGTAAAACACCGATTCGCACGGTAAGTTCACCAATAAATTTGCGTGTCGGTATTCGTTGGAATTAACCTAAAGATAATAGAATGAGGGATGAATGAAGCAAACGGCTCATTCATCCCTCATCCTTTATCCTTTATCCTTTTCCACTACTCCGGCGGACCGGAACAGCCTGCGCCGTGCAGGGCGGGAATTTTTGTGCTGATAATCGGGTAATTTTCGGCTTCCGCGTTTATTTCCAGCCAACCCATATATTCTTCGGGAATTGACATATCCGAAAAAATCGCCTCAACGGGACATTCGGGCAAACAAGCGTCGCAGTCAATACAAGCGTCGGGGTTGATTAAAAGTCGGTCGGGCAGTTCGTGAAACGCCTCGACGGGACAAACCGCCGCACAATCGGTGTATTTACATTCGATGCACGGTTCGGTTACGATATATGTCATTCTTAAAAAGTCTCCTTAATTGTTCCTATAAAGTAAAATAAAATATGATACTCAAAAGGATAACTTGTCAAATCAGGTAAGACAAGTATAAAAATTAGTCCTTTGTCCTTCGTTCTTTGTCCTTTGTTTTAAACTTTGATATAAACCTTATAAGCAGAAGTTGGCGAAGTAAAAAGGACAGAATAAAAAAATGAAAAACTTAAAAGCGGAAAGAGAATTGGCATTTGATTTTTTGCGGGTTTGTGAAGCGGCGGCAATCGAGTCTGCCCGAACGATGGGACAGGGCGACAGAAAACATTCCGATCACGTTGCCGTCGAAGCAATGCGAAAAGTGATGGATTCCGTGCCGATGCGCGGACGCATCGTGATCGGCGAAGGCGAACGCGATGAAGCACCGATGCTCTATATCGGTGAAGAACTCGGCGGCAGAGATTTTTCGGACGAAACCAGAGCCGAATTTCCAGAAATAGATATTGCCGTTGACCCGCTCGAAGGCACGAATCTGTGCGCTCTCGGCGCAAACAACGCGATTGCCGTGCTTGCGGCGGCGGAACGCGGCGGTTTGCTTAATGCACCCGATATTTATATGGACAAGATCGTTGTCGGACCTTCGTGCCGCGGCGCAGTTGATATTGAAGCACCTGTCAAACAAAATCTGAAAGCAATTGCCCGCAGCCTTAATCGTGATATTGAAGATTTGACGGTGATATGTCTTGACCGTTCGCGTCATAAACAATTAATTAACGATGTCCGCGAAGCCGGCGCAAGAATTCGTCTAATTTCCGACGGCGATCTGTCAGCCGGAATTTCGGCAGCTGTTGCCGGAACTAATATTCACGCTCTAATGGGCATCGGCGGTGCGCCTGAGGGTGTCATAACTGCCGCCGCAATGAAGTGTCTGAACGGGGAAATACAGGCAAAACTCGTGTTTGACGCTGAAAGATTAGGCGTTGATAAATCGAAAGTTCCGCCCGTCGAAAAATTAATGGAACGCTTGCAGTCAATGGGTATTAAAGATGTGGACAAAATTTACGACACAAATGATCTGGCACCGGGCAAGAAAATAATCTTTGCCGCCACAGGAGTAACCGACGGCGCATTGCTTCGCGGAGTCCGTTTCTTCGGTGCCGGCAAGCGCACTCACTCGGTCGTTATGACAACAGAAACAAAAAACATTCGCTTTGTTGACACCGTTCATGTCGAAGGCGGACCTGATGCGGTGATCAGATTCTAAAATCGGATTTATAAAAGCAGGTAAGTTCTTATCGAACTGAATTTATTCAGCGGTAATGATGTATCTGTGCATAAATAGATTCCAGCAAACCGGGAGAAAAAGCGATGATAGTCTTGCGTAAACAAAATTATACAAGAGACACAAAATAACAAAAAGCAATAAACTCAACTATTTACCGTATTTCAATCTGTCGGCTTTACTAAAGTTAAATAGTTTTTTGAGGGGAAAAGAGTATAATCGAAAAACACTAAAAAGTAATGATTGGTAAAGTTGTAAACAATCAGGAGAAAAAATGAGAGAAAACGATTCGATCACAGTTGAGAAGCCGAAAAACAGTCTAAAGCGTTGGGCTATCTATGCCTTAATTTTGTTAGTGATTTTTTTGGCGGGTTTAATACCGATGTGGCTGCAAAAACGTGAAGTTTCACAAGAACTTGAAGCGACGCAAAAACAGCTTCGCAAATCTGAAATCAAAGGTTTGTTGACAACTGCTATTGTCGAATCAAAGCGTGGTGAATACGAACCTGCGCGTAAAGACACGAGTGATTTTTTCACCCGATTGAATGCCGAGATCGATAAAGGTGAGGAGAGTTCGTTGACAAAAGATGAACGCGGCAAATTAAAAACGATTTTTGATACCCGCGACAGCACGATCACTATGCTCGCCCAACGCGATCAGGCTTCCGTCGAACGCTTGACGGATATTTATGTCACCTATCAGAAAGCGGTCGGACAAACGCTTTCTACTGCGCCGTCGGTTGCGCCAACTGCTGCGGCAACACCTGCTTCATCGCCCGTAGCATCACCGGCAATCTCGCCTGTTTCATCACCAACTCAATAATTTTACTTTGTTTGAGCGTTAATATTTGCCCGACCATCTAAAAAATGAAGCAGTGCCGATAGGATGCCAATATTTCAAAAAGAGGTTAATTTAATTGAACGTAACACATTTATATTGTTCAGCTTGTGGTAAAACTTACGAAGCGCGAAAGCTACATAATCTTTGTGTTTGCGGCAAGCCTTTGATGGTCGCTTACGATTTAGACGCGGCGGCAAAGACTTTGACTAAAGAAGCATTGAAATCTCGTGTTCCGACACTTTGGCGTTATGAAGAAGTTTTGCCGGTTGAGAACGTGCAAAATCGGCTGACGCTTGGCGAAGGTATGACTCCGCTGCATAAAGCCCAAAATCTTGGGGGAAAAATCGGCTTGAAGCAACTTTATATTAAAGATGAATCACTTAATCCGACTGCTTCGTTTAAGGCGCGTGGAATGTCTGTTGCCGTTTCTATGGCGAAAGAACTAGGTGTTAAAAAGGTTGCTGCACCTTCAGCCGGAAATGCGGGCGGTGCGTTAGCTGCTTATGCGGCGTTAGCAGGGATGGAAGCACATATTTTTGTTCCGCAAGACACCCCGAAAGCAAACATTATCGAATGTTTGGCGTTGGGTGCAAATGTTACGCTGGTCGATGGTTTGATTACGGATTGCGGAAAAATTGTCGCAGAAAGAAAAGAAGCGGAAGGTTGGTTTGATTTCTCGACCTTGAAAGAGCCGTATCGTGCCGAAGGTAAAAAGACGATGGGTTATGAACTTGCCGAGCAGTTGAACTGGAAATTACCTGATGTAATTCTCTATCCGACCGGAGGCGGAACAGGTCTTATCGGAATGTGGAAAGCCTTCGATGAAATGGAAAGAATGGGCTGGATTGATAGCAAAAGACCTAGAATGGTTGTTGTTCAGGCAACGGGTTGCGCTCCGATTGTTGAAGCCTTTCATCAAAATTTGAATGCCGGCGTGGAGATTGAAAATGCTCATACGGTTGCGTCAGGCTTGCGCGTCCCGAAAGCCGTCGGCGATTTTATGATGCTCGATATTTTGCGTCAAAGCGGCGGAACGGCGGTTTCCGTAACTGACGACGAATTGGTTGATGGTGCCAGAGAAATCGGCAAGTATGAAGGGATTTTTGCAGCACCTGAAGGCGGCGCATTATTATCAGCACTTAGAAAACTGATCAGTAACGGTGAAATAGAGCAAACAGATCGTGTCGTTTTATTCAACACCGGATCGGGCATTAAATATTTGGAAGCCTTTGAACAATAAATTTCAAAAAAAGCGCGACTCTAATAAGTATCGAGTCGCGCTTGGTAGGTCTATTCATTAGGCAGGATAGACGGGGGCTTGGTTATCGTTTGAATTTTCGCCAAACGATATTGCTGGGGGATAATAAAATGGTCCTGAAGTTTTCAAAATGTGCGTATCAAAATGTTTTCTTGCGCCGCAGTTTAGACAAGCGCGATATGAACCGTCCCGATTTGTAAACGGACGGCTAAGGCTTTTATGCCAACAACCGAATAGTTTGCCGATCAGCCCGATTTTGCTTCCAAATGCTCCGTGGGTTCGGTTAATTAGTGATTCTGCTATTCTATTTTGTTCAAATGTTGCTTGCATTTTTAATTCTCTCCTCACATTAGATTTCAATGCGCTTTCCCTAATGTTTAGACGCACCACCGGGAAAGTTTTGCAATTATTTTGATGAAACATTTTATAAAAAGTTTGTCCGGTTGTTTAATTCAAACAAAATAAACATTTTGCTCTCTTTCTTTTATCACTTAACTTCGCTAAAATATTTGTAAATAATCATGAAAAATCCGTTAATTACAGTTTTGCTTTTCGTTACAATTTTTATTTGCACTACTTTTACAGTGTTTGCCTGGGATGACACGGGACATAAACTTACGGCTTTTATTGCGTGGGAACAAATGTCGCCGCCAGTCCGTGAAAAAGTAATCAAATTGCTTTTAAGTGCGCCCGAAGATTCGGATCTGAGTGTTTTTTATTTACAGGATTCGCGTTCTGATGAAATTAAAAAGCGCGAACTGTTTATGATTGCCAGTACTTGGGCGGATATTGTTCGTGATAAGAAATTCAAGGTTCGTTACGAAAAATATAATGAGAGCAATTGGCATTATGCCGATACCTTTTGGAGGGAAGTTAATGGAAAGATTGAAATTTTAGATAATAAAGAACAATCAGGCGGCAAGGCTCTTCAACAACTTTTCGCCTTTGATAAATTATTGCGTGATGTTAATTCGACGAATTCTGAAAAGGCGATAGCAATTGCCTGGATTCTTCATCTTGGCGGCGATATTCATCAGCCATTACACACTTCGGCGCGTGTTACCGATCTCGAACCGAAAGGCGATCAAGGTGGAAATCTTTTTCTTCTTTCGCCAAAAGATGCTCAAAGCGAAAACCGTTTGAATCTGCATTGGTATTGGGATTCGATTGTCGGAAGAAACATTCCCCGTCAGAATGATGCTTGCGATTCCGATTATTTACCGTCAATCGCAAAAAAAATCACTAAAAAATATCCATTTTCAAAAATGCAGAATCGTTTAGAATTAGGACAATTTGATAAATGGCAACAGGAGAGTTTTAAACTTGCTTCGACAGAAGTTTTTCCACCAACATTAAAGCGTTTTGAAGTTCCTTCGGACAGTTATAAAAAACGGGCATTTGCAATTTCTCAGGAACAAATCGCTCTTGCCGGTTATCGCTTGGGGCAAATGCTAAATCAAATTCTGGCAGATAGTTAAACAATTTCGGGTGTTCGATTTTTAACTTAAATCATTCCAACTTCAGCATCGCTTTGTCTCTTTTTCCCGAAGAACCAGGCGATAAATATTGAAACAACATACAAAACCATCATCGGTGCCGCAAATAGCATCATATTCGGAATATCGCCGGTTGGTGAAACAACTGCCGCTACGATTAAAATTACAACCAAAGCGATTTTCCAACCTTTAATGAGCAATTTGGCGGTGATCAAACCTATTCTCGATAAAACATAAGCAACCGCCGGCATTTGAAATATTAATCCCATTGCCAACATTATTATTGTTATAAGATCAAAATAATCACTTGCCCGGAGAAAAAGTCGAAAATCTTCACCTAACCCAAGTAAATACTTAACTGCCGGAGGGAATAGAATGTAATATGCAAAGGCTGCACCGATTATAAACGAAGTTGTCGAAAGTATAATAAAAGGTGTTACATATGCTCTTTCGTGCCGATAAAGTGCGGGAGAAATGAACCCCCAAATTTGCCATAATAGAAATGGTATCGAGATTGCTATAGCTGCATAGAGCGAAACCGTTACATAAAGCGTGAAAGGTTCGACTGCGGTAGTTACAATCATTCTTTCTTCTGCACTCGCTTCGCCCATATCGAGAGCCTTAAAATCTACAGGCAATCGGATACCTTTCGGAATTATTGCATTGCTTGTAATTATCGATTCATTAGTAAAAAGACCGACATTCCCTTCCGTGTCATTTTCTACTATTGCCAATACCGATGTTCCGGGCGAAACCACCGTGATTCCGAGCTTGGTTGCCCGATCAAAAACATAACGCCCCGTTTCACCTTTCTGTAAATTATCAAGTGACAGGACTTTTTCATCTCCTGTTAATCCTTTTACCGGAATTTCCCTTCGTTCAGCTTCCGAAAGAGCGCGACGGATAGGAACTGATAAAAAATCGTAAATTTTGTTTGAAACAAACCAGCATAGTGAAAATGCAATTACCAAAACTATTACTGAATTTACCAGACGACGACGAAATTCATCCAAATGCTCCAGAAAAGACATTTGACCGCCTAAATTTTCCTTTTTATTTTTTTCTTTGGATTGCATCTTGAAATTTGTTTTATTATTTCAGTCTTATAACCAATCACGTTTATCTTCCGGGATTTTCTCGGCTTCAAGTTGTTTGGCAATATGAACTTCTTGTATTTGAGTGTTTTTATCAAAATCTTCCTTATCTATTTCTTTGATTTCCGGTATGATGATTTCATTTTCACTCGAAACAGAATTTCTTTCGATTGGTTTTCCCAAATAGCCTGTTACTTCCGGATTCTGATTTGTATTGTCACCGTCTAAATTTACCTCTTTTTCCCAAGTTCTTTTGAATTCATCGGTTGATCGTCTGAATTCCCCCATTGTTTTAGCAATTGTACGGGCTAATTCCGGTAGTTTTCGCGGTCCGAATACCATTAAAGCTACCACCGCTATTAACAGCAATTCTGATGTTCCAATTGATTCAAATATAAACAAATAATACATTTTTATTTTCTTTTAATTAACTTCAATAAGAAATTCTTCAAAACATTTGACGTTACCTATTATTTTCGCACCTTTAACATTCTTTACAAAATACTCTGCTTTGGTTTTTTCTAAACTTATTAATAGTCCGCCCGCTGTTTGAGGATCAAATAATGCGCTTTGCATTTCTTTTGTTACATTTTTACTAAACTCAACCGTTTCACCCACATACACACGATTGTTTTTATCCCCTCGCGTCAACATTTTTTGTTCAATCAATTCTAAAACATCCGGCAATAACGGAACTTTGTCTGATTCTATTTGAAATGTTACTTTACTTGCCTTTGCCATCTCATAACTGTGTCCCAAAAGTCCAAATCCGGTTATATCCGTGCAACCATTCGCGCCAACTTTCTGCATAACTTTGGATGCTTCTCTGGCGGAAATTGTCATTGTTTTTGTTGATATTTCAATTGTTTTATGAGATGCTTTTTCAAATTTTATACCGGTGCTTATTACCCCCGTTCCAATTGGTTTTGTTAGAATTAAAACATCTCCCGCTTTTGCTCCCGAATTTTTGATAACTCTTTTAGGATGAACAGTTCCCGTTACGGCATAGCCAAATTTCATCTCTTGATCGTCAACTGAATGTCCTCCTAATACGACAACATTTTCGGCGTTCATCGTCTTTTGCCCACCCATCAAAATTTTTCCTAATATGTCCCAATCACCTTTTTGCGGATAACAAACAATAGACAGTGCAGAAATCGGTGTGCCGCCCATTGCATAAACATCATTTAGCGAATTAACCGCTGCAATCTGTCCGTAAAGTTCAGGATCATCGGCTATAGGTGTAAAGAAATCAACGGTTTGCACAAGCGCAATGTCATCAGTCAAGCGAAACACACCTGCATCGTCAGCCGTTTCAAATCCGACAATCACGTCTTTTGAAAAGTTTTGTTTCGGTAATTTGCTCAAAACTTGAGCAAGTTCGCTTGGCGGAAGTTTTGCCGCTCAACCCGCGCAAGAAACCATTTCGGTTAATCTTTTTTGTTTAGACATTTAATTTTTTTCGTCTCCAATCATTAATTGAAAAATTCGATCTAAATCAGATTCGCTATAATACTCCATTGCAATTTTTCCACCTGTTCCTTTTCCGTCAGGCACTATAGATACCTGAGTAGAAAAGTGTCTCCTCAATTTTATTTCTGCAGTTTTTACATTAGCGTCTAGTTTTACTGTAACCTCTTTCTTTTCAGTGGTTTCACTGTCGCTTTTCGCCAAGCGTTTCACAGCCTTTTCAGTTTCCCTGACAGAAAGCGACATCTCCATAATGCTGCGCGCCACACTTCGCTGTTTATCCGCATCGTTTACCATCAATAATGCTCTTCCATGTCCGGCGGAAATTTTTTCTTCTTCGACAAGTTTTTGCACATCATCAGGCAGCTTTAATAATCGTAAAAATGTTGTAATGACTGTGCGGTTTTTTCCTACTCTTTCTGCAACCATCTCTTGGGTTAAACCGATGGTTTCGATTAGCTTTTTATATGCTTTACCCTCTTCAATTGCATTAAGTTCCTGCCGTTGGATGTTTTCTATTAAGGCTAATTCTAAAAGTTTTTCATCTGCAACCTCTTTTACTATTGCCGGAATTTTTTGTTTTCCCGCAATTTGCGAAGCACGCCACCTTCTTTCACCTGCAACCAGTTGATAGTTTAAGCCTCGCCGCCGAACAACTATCGGCTGCACTACACCATTTACTCTGATAGATTGAGCTAATTCCTCGAGGTTATTTTCAGTAAAGCGAGTTCTTGGTTGTTCGGAGTTTGGAACGATCAAATCTATATCTATTTCAAGAAATTCTTCACCATTTGATAGCGGCGCATCTTCACTAATCAAAGCACTTAGACCTCTTCCTAATACTTTTCTACTCATGACTTAATATCTCCTTTGCAAGTTGTATATAACTTTCTGCCCCGCGAGAACGAATATCGTATAAAATTATCGGCTTTCCATAGCTTGGAGCTTCTGCTAACCGCACATTACGAGGGATAACGGTCTGAAGTACCTGTGTGCCATAAAAATCCCTTAAATCTTTTGCCACCGCTGCAGATAAATTTGTTCTTTCGTCATACATTGTTAATAGTAATCCTTCTATTGTTAATTGTGGATTTAATCCTCGACGTAACCGGGCAAGTGTATCGAATAATTCAGTTACACCTTCCAGAGCATAATATTCGCATTGAATCGGAACAAGTAATGAATCTGCGGCGGTTAAACTATTAATTGTCAGTAAGCCGAGTGATGGCGGACAATCTATTATTATAAAATCATAAATGTTTTTTATTTCACTTAGAAGTTGTTTCAGTTTATATTCTCTTTTATCCGTTTCGACCAATTCAACTTCTGCTCCAGCCAGATTTTTATCGGATGGTAAAATCCAGAGTAACGGTAATTCGGTTGTTAAAATTATATTGTCTAATGGTTCATTTAAAATCAAAGCATTGTAAAGTGTTTTTCTTGAATTTGAACGCGCAATGCCCGAACCTGATGTTGCATTACCTTGTGGATCAGCATCTATAAGTAATACCCTCTTTTCCTCTACAGCCAGTCCCGCAGCAAGATTTACGGCTGTTGTCGTTTTGCCAACTCCGCCTTTTTGATTTGCAACTGCAATTATTTTTCCCATTTTTTTATTTATGTATTTATTATTTACTTAACTTAACATATAAATCACAATGTTACACTTTCGCAAAATACTCTTTTTTGTTTTATTCACTAAATTACCGCTTTCACAACAAAAAATGCACTTTTCTAAAGATTTGTTTTAATATTTATTTGATGTCTTACTAATTTTAAAAAAACAATGTGGGACGTGCTTCGTAAATAAATTGAAGCACGTCCCACATTGTTAGAAACCAAAAATTCTAATTTTGATTAGAAATCTTTCGGGATGTCAAGAAAACGAGAACGGTAGATAGTGCCGCAGGTGTCAAGCCTGAAATCTGACGAATCTGCCCAAAAGTTTTTGGATTTGATCTTTTCAGCCGTTCCGCCATTTCATGCGACAAACCGCTTAAGTTTTGAAAATTAAGATTCTCAGGAACTTTTAGATTATCATTATGAAAAACTCTTTCGGTTGCAACGCGTTGATTTTCAATATATCCGCTATAAAGCGAATCTGCTAAGGCTGTTTCTAAATCAGTCATCTTGATATTCGATTGAATATTATGTGGTAAAAGTTGAAAAATAAGTTCTGCTTTTACACCTTGGCGCTTTGAAAGCTGAGAGAGTGTAATCGAATCGCCTAAATCACTTTCCAAAATTTGAGAAACAGTTGAATATTCAATATCTGATCGTTTGAAACGAGTATTATCTAAAGTATTTCTTAAACGTGCTATTCTGTCACGCTTAAAACTAAATTTCTCCCAATCAGAATTACCCAAAAGCCCGATTTCGTGACCTTTAGGAGAGAGTCGCTGATCTGCATTGTCGTGTCGTAGTATAAGACGTGATTCTGCACGAGATGTAAATATACGGTAGGGCTCATCAACTCCGTGCTGAATAAGATCATCAACTAAAACTCCAATATATGCTTCGTTTCGGTTCAAACCAAAAGGTTTTCGTCCCATTAAACTAAAAGCGGCGTTTATTCCTGCAATCAAGCCTTGACAAGCGGCTTCTTCGTATCCGGTCGTTCCATTTATTTGTCCGGCAAAGAAAAGTCCTTTAATGCGAGTCGTTTCCATTGAGGGTTTGAGTTCTCTCGGATCGACAAAATCATATTCAATCGCATATCCCGGGCGAATAATCCGAACATTTTCAAAACCATCTATCATTTTTAGTAATTCTTGTTGTAGATCGGATGGCAATGAGGTAGAAAAACCATTTAAATAAATTTCATTCGTATTATGCCCTTCAGGTTCTAAAAAAAGTTGATGCCGATCCTTATCTGCAAATTTAACAACTTTATCTTCAATTGAAGGACAATAACGAGGACCAACACCTTTAATTTTACCTGAATAGAGTGGAGATTGATGCAAGTTTTCTTGAATCTTTTTGTGTAGCCGGTTTGAAGTATAACCGATAAAGCAATCCACCTGTGGTTGTTCAATTTTGTCAGTAGAAAATGAAAACGCAACAGGTTTATCATCAGGGCTTTGTTTTTCGAAAGCGTCCCAATCAATTGTTCGCCCGTCAATGCGCGGCGGAGTTCCTGTCTTTAAACGACCTACAGGAAAGCCGTATTTTTTTAAACTCTGAGCAAGTTCAATTGAAGCCGGTTCACCTGCACGACCGGCAGAAAAAGTTTTGGGTCCTGTATGTATAATTCCATTCAAAAAAGTGCCGGTGGCAACTACAACCGATTTTGCGCCAAATTTACGGTTGTCATGCATTTCAACACCGATAACTACATTATTATCAATAATTAGATCAACAACAATGCCTTGTCGAAGATGGAGATTGGGAGTTGCTTCAAGCAAACGGCGCATTTCTGTTCGATATAAAGCACGGTCTGCTTGGGCGCGAGGAGATTGAACAGCCGGACCACGGGAACGGTTTAATAATCGAAATTGAATACCTGTTCGATCAATTACCCGCCCCATAATTCCACCGAGTGCATCAATCTCACGAACGATATGTCCTTTGGCAATTCCACCGATCGCAGGATTACAGGACATTTGCCCGATTAAATCTAGATTAATTGTTACAAGAGCAGTTTGAGTATCAAGTCGTGCCGACGCAGAGGCTGCTTCGCATCCGGCATGTCCTGCGCCAATTACTAAAACATCAAATTGTTCGTCAAAAATCATAATTATTAATAATTTTGCGATAAATAAAATATGCGGGCAATACCCGCAATTCATTAAACCTTAAGTTTATGACATAAAACAAAATTTGCCAATACAAAACTAAAGCAAATTTAGTAAGTGCTTATTTCAGAGTAATTACACTGACCATCTGCCAGTTAGTTTCTTTAAAGGATAAGCAATGGATTGAAATCGAGCTAACTGAACCGAGTCAGAATTACGAAAAGAAATTAAGGGCATTAAACCTTGCTCTAAAATAAGGTTACAAGAGTTTTCGGTTAAAATAAACTCAGTACAAGGTATGGTTTTGGTTTCCCCATATTCTTGATAAATATATGTTGGTAAATTATCAATTTTTGTATGCAAAGCCTTTTCCATTTCCCACCCATTATCACTAAAACTTTGCCCCAATAATAAAATACAGGCAAAAGTAGGATTAGCCCATAAATATTGATTAGAATCATCAAAACTTGTTAATTCCTCAAAAGAAAAGGTTTCGATGGGTTCTGATGCCTGACCATAAGGAAGACGGATTAAAAATCGGGGAATTGCCAGACCAATGTATTCGGCTTCGGGCGTGTTACGCAATGTTTCCCAAAGTTTAATTTCGCCAGCATCTGAAGAAATTTGCCATATACGAGAACCAGGATTTGTCGTAAGTGAAGTAATATCAAGCATTGCAGGTTTAATGGATGAAATAAAAGGAGCATTTACGTGTGAAGAAATTTTTCCGAGTCGAATTAGAGTTGCAACATCGGCAACGGTCAAGTTGAAATTATAATTGCCACTTATAATCGACCAAGGTTCGCCGGAAAGAGTATCGGGAGCGTCAGTAACGAGCAATTGGTAAAGTATGGAATCTGTTATATCATTGACAGACTTAAAGTTATCGGACAATTCTTCTTTACTAATGTCAAAAATAAAAAGTTTCAAATTAATATCCGTTTCCATCCGTCTAACGAGAAAATATAAACTGCGCCAAGCCGATTCTAAGGCTTGAAATTGCGGATGATGTAAAATCTTTCGCATAAAATCGGAAGTAATTTCGTCAATAATAGCTAATAATTTAGACTGTTCAGCTCTATCGGTTGAAACTAAGTGAGGTTGAACAATTTTTTTGATAAAGTCATTAAGTTCTGAAGATACAATAGAATGGCTTTGAGTGGGCATTTGATTTTTGCCGGGTTGTGATAAAATTTGGTCAAGAAGATTATTAGGAACAGATGAATTATTTTCATCGGAAATTTGAGTTTGAATAGTTTCGTTGGTTTGATTTTCGGTTGAAATGAACCAAGAGCGAATTTCTCTTGCAGCTTGCTCAAATGATTCAGGTTTTAATAATTGGCTTCTGAGATAATGTAGTTCTGAAAAAAGCGGAAGTTGTTGAAAAATATTATCGGGATGAAAATCGTCAAGTTCAGAAAAACTAAGCGATAAAATTTTACTTTCATTGCCATGAAACTCTAATTCGAGCCGAACATTAAGTTTCTTCATTATATAATCAAAGTTATCCCTGTCAATTAAAAGAGGTTGTGATGCAGCAAAATTTGATTGATAGGATCGATTTTCCCTGCCGCTCAAATCACCTAACAAAAGAATTCGAAATGTTTCGTCATCGGGAAGTGAAATAGCATTAGTTTGAAGCGTAACTTCGGTTTCTAAATCAGTATCGGACGGAAACATAGTATCTACTCCTTGATTGAAAATTTCCTTATGAAATAACTATATTGAATAACAAATAAATGTCAATAAAGATGGAAATTAAATTGCAAATTGATTCAAACGGTGTTGAATAATTTTTGGTAGTTAAACAAAAAAAGCATTAGTGAAAAAAATGCAGAAACTGTTGGAGTTATTACTTTGCGTGGATTTTGCAAAGCGTGTAACTTATATCAAGACATATTTAAGGAGATTTTAACTAAAAAATGAGCAATCAAACAACAGTATCCGATATTTTTCGGCGGGCATTGGAAATGAGGAAAACAAATCCGAATGGAACATATAAAGATGTAAAATCGCAGATCGTAAGCGAATTCGGTGGAAAGCCATTCCCTGTTTCGGCATTTTTGACAATTCCGGAATACGACAATATCACGCCTGAAGAAGATTGGACAGCGGGTCTTCCGGTTGTGTTGCGCGGTATTCAAACAGAAAACTGGGAAGAGATAGCGCACGGAATAATTATCAGTTTGGAGCAGGTAGAAAACTATCCGAAAGAGTCAATGCGTGAAGATGCACCGGAAAAAGAATGGCGCAATCGACACCGGGGAATCGCCGAAGAAGAAAAGAAAAATATGAACAAATGGATGCCGGAAGACTTAGTGAATTTGGCACAGAGAAATGTAAAAAATTAGCACTTATGAAGTTGCCGATTAGTTAGGGAATAAATAGCAAAAATAAAAAAGCGTGAAAGTAGTTTATGTAAAAGAATTTGGCGGATGGGAAAATCTTGAAATCCGCGAGGTCGAAGATTTATCGAAACCGAAAGAAACACAGGTTTTGGTAAATGTAAAAGCATCTGCAATAAATCGGGTGGATATTTTACAACGTAAAGGATTTTATTCAGCACCAAAAGGAATTCCAGAACGTATATTAGGATTAGAATTTGCGGGCGAAATTACAGAAATCGGTGAAAGGGTAAAAGATTTTATAGTCGGAGATAAAGTGTTTGGAATCACTGCCGGCGGCGCAAATGCCGAATTTCTTTTGACTGAAGAATCTGCTCTCGCCAAAATTCCGGAAAACCTAAATTTTACAGATGCGGCAACTATTCCTGAGGCTTTCATAACAGCAAATGATGCACTATTTACTCAGGCAAATTTGCAGGAAAACGAAACTTTATTGATTCACGCCGTCGGTTCAGGAGTTGGTTTGGCGGCTTTGCAATTGGCAAAAGCACGAAATATCAAAGTGTTTGGAACTTCTCGCACAGCCGATAAATTGGAAAGATGCAAAATCTTCGGGCTGGATGAGGGAATAATAACAGACAACGAAAATGTTTCAGAAAACCCGCAATTGTTTGCTGATAAAATAAAATTATGGACAAATAAAAATGGTGTCGATGTAATTTTAGATTTAGTAGGTGCGAGCTATTTTGCGGCAAATTTAGAAAGTTTGGCACTCAAAGGCAGGTTGATTTTAGTGGGTTTGGTTGGCGGAAGAGAAGCATCATTTAATTTGGGATTGGCTTTAGCAAAACGCGCAAAAATTATCGGAACGGTTTTGCGTTCACGTTCAACTAAAGAAAAAGCCGAAGCAACACAGGCTTTTATAAAAAATGTCTTGCCTTTGTTGGTAAATGGGAAAGTAAAACCGAATCTGGATAAAGTTTTCAAGTTTGATGATGTAAAAAAAGCCCACGAATATATTGAATCAAATGAGAGTTTCGGCAAAATTGTTTTGGAATTATAATGAATATCGAGAAAAAAACTCGTGCAGTAAAAAATAAATTTATTTCGAATTTTTGCCTTTTATTTTTTGAGCCGCCATATTTGTAACAACACATAAACCGAAAAAGTTATTTTCTCCGAGTTCCTGCATTTTTTTTATGGCTTCAGAATAAGATAAATCAACTGCTTCACATTTCTCAAAACTAATTACAGACCATATCGGTTTGCTCAATTCGCTTTGAAAATCCTCATCCGAAACAGCTTCTACTGCCGGGGCAACATCTGTATTTAGAGCAGTTGCCATTTCGGACGATGTTTGATTTTCCTCGTTCTCAGTTTTCATTTTTTACCTTTTTTTATTACTCAGGCAAATTAATTTCATTTTAGAATAAAAAAAAATCGAAACTTTCCTAACCGTAACATAACTTCTATAAGTTGTAAAAAGTTTTAACTATGCGGAAATTTTAGAAAATATTCAAACTGATAAAATATTCAGTTCCGGCAAATAAAATTGAGTTGAATAAGCAACAAATTTATTGCTTATTCAACTCAATTTTATTTTCGTGTTAAAGTTTTAATTTCCTAATGCTTTAGCTGCATTTAGCCGTCCGCCACTTTCGATTTTACCGTTAAGCGGTTCTATTTTATCAGCCGACTGGATTATACGTTCGCGCAACTTTTCCACTGAAAGTTTTGGTTCACTTGCCAGGATCAATGCGGCAGTGCCGGCAACATACGGCGTTGCCATCGATGTGCCTGAAGCCTCGCGGTATCCATCGTTCAGCCAAGTGCTAAGAATGTCTTTGCCCGGTGCCGCAATATGAACGGTTTTGATACCGAAATTTGAAAACGAAGCCAGTTGATCGTTACGGTCAAGCGCGGCAACACTGATAACATTCGGCAAATCATAATTTGATGGATAATGTTTATATCTGTCATTATTCGTGCCATTATTGCCTGCTGCTGCAACAAACAAAATACCGGCTTCACCAGCCGCGCGAATAGTATCTTCTAAGGCTTTTGAATACTGTGTCGAACCCCAACTTGCATTTATTACTCGAACATTAACGCCATTTTGTTTTCGGTCAATCGCATAATTGATGGCTTCAATCGCATCTTTCGTCGTGCCGAAACCGCCGCGTCCCATAAACTTGAGCGGCATAATCTGAACTTTCCAATTTATACCGGCGATACCCTCATCATTGTCACCTTCGGCACCGATAATCCCTGAACAATGTGTTCCGTGTCCATTATCGTCCATCGGGTCGCTCTGATTATCGGTAGCGTTAAAACCGTGTAGATCGTTGAATGTTCCCAGTTCATTATCTTTATATTGCGGCACATTATCAGGACGAAGCCACATATTAGCAACTAAATCGGGATGCGTATAATCAACCCCGCTATCCAAAACGGCGACGACCACATCCGTGCTGCCCTGAGTTTTTATCCACGCCTTCAACGCGCTCAAATCAGCATTTTCTTTGCCGCCGGCTTGACCACTGTTGAAAAGTGCCCATTGGTCTTTGAACATCGGATCATTCGGTTGAATCGGATTTGAATCATTTTTACGCAAAAGCAAATCTTTTGCAGAAATATCGGTTGGATCGTCAAGCGCGATTACATCATTGGTTTCAGCATAAAGAACAACATCCGACATCTGTGCATATTGTTCGGCAACCGTTTTAGCATCCGCATTATCGAGATCGTCTATCGAAAACCAACCTTTTTCCTGTTGAAAAATATCTTCTACTTGATCGTTATTTTTCATCAGGATTTTTTTGATTTCCGCTAAACTTACGTCAGGGCGAAATTTTACTAAAACTTCCGGTTCACGCTCATTATTTGAACGCTTTACGGCAAGTGGTTTCGGTGCTAATTTAGGCGGCTCGGAAACAGTCGCCGATTGGCGCAATGTAGTTTCCCAATTGACAACTTGTCCGATAATAGCGGCTAGTCCGATTAAAACAGACGCAAGACCCAGATGTATCCAAAAATTATTTCGATTCATATTTCAAACTCCTTCCAAAGTTTCAAGGTTAATCTTGGATTCAAGATTCAATGATATGGTTCGTTCCTTTGAATCCGTGTAATCGCACTTGATATTTATCGGCGCGATAATCGTAGTTTTTACCGTCAGCAGATAAACTTATTTGCCAACCGCTGGCTATCATCTGTGCTGACATTTCATCCTTGACAGGTGCGCCAAGTGACATATCGGGGAAATCTTTTTCACTGACTGAAACAGTTTCTATTTTGCTTTCCGAAACGCCCAAACGTCCCGCCAAGTCCTTTTTTGCCCTTTGAACTGCGCTATCTTTGGTAAAACTCATATTATAAATATTTTTCTTTTAATGCCGATATGATTTTGCGCTTATTTTGCAAATTAGTCAACAAATGAGTGTCTTCAAAAGCGGTTTGATCGTTGAGAGGTTGTCAAAGACAGGAGTTAAATGCTGTGCTTTGAATTATTTGTAATCCAGATTTTAGTTCAAAACAAACATCTGTCTAAAACTTGTCAAATGACATAAAAATTGATTATAATAAATATTGCTTATCAAGGGATGCCGAAAGCGTTTTTTGCGTCGCCAACAAAATATCAAAAATCAGTATCCACAAATAAATTTAGATACTTCGGGGCTGTCAGGTTGGCAGCCTTTTCACTTGTCTTTTACTTGATAAAAGTCGGGCAAGTTCAACCACTGCCGGAACAATAAAAATCGCACATACCGTTCCCAAAACCAATCCGGTCATAAACCGCGAAAGATGCGTATTTTCCCAAATATCAAAAAATCCGAGCGTCCAATCTACACCCATCGGAATTAATGCCAGAAAAAGCCAAAAACGTGAAATCGGTTCGATTTCTTCTATGTGGCGGAAAAGCGGATAAAAAAGAAAACCCAGCAACAATCCAAAATAAACACCGAAACAACGAGAGCAAACCGCAAAGCTATGATTTTCAAGATGAAAAGAACGCTCCGGTATTTGATGACAAAGATAGCTGAAAAATGTATAGATCGGACTCGAAACGCCGGTTAAATTACTTGCTTCGGCAATGGGCGCAAGCAGAATCAAAAAGACCCACAATGCCGCCAAAAATACGGAAACGCCCCAAACCATAGCCGCTTGCCACCGCATTTTAGCAGCGGCGACTTGCGGATTATAATTTTCGATTGAATTGGACATATATAAACAGTTATCCAAGAATTGTTATTTACAACTAATTTTTCAAAAATAACACAATTTTCTTGACATTGGCGACAAATTGGCAAATTCTTTACAAATATTAATTTATAGATTTATTATGCGATGAGCGTCGCTTTTTGTTCCAAAAATCACTTAACCCCAAATTCTTTTGCCATAATGGTAGAAAATAAAAATTCGGGATCGGGAAATTGCAAAAAAGCCGGGTGAAGAATCTGATAAATTGAACAAAAAAAGTGAAAAAATCGAAAATTAAAAATCAAAACGGGCAGGGGCGGAAGCGAACGGAAATATTCTCGAAACGGCTATGAAAATTGAAAAGCTGAAATGACTTTCAAAGGAGGTTACAAAAATGCTTTCCTCAAACGAATTAACCCTCAATTTAATCGAATGGCGAAACGGAGACGCATCGGCAATCGAGAAAATCCTACCCGTTGTTTATGACGAATTAAAGCGCACGGCGCGGCGATATTTGCGTCGTGAGCGCAGCGACATTTCTCTTCAAACTACCGAACTTATCAACGAAGCCTATCTGAAATTGGTTGACCGGCGCGTAAGCGATTGGCAAAACCGGGCGCATTTTTTCGCCGTTGCCGCGAGCGTCGTGCGAAATCTTTTGGTTGACCACGCGCGGCGAAAGCAATTTGCTAAACGCGACGGGCGCAAAATCGCGCTCGACGAAATTCAGATTGCTTCGCCTGAAACTGCTGTAAATCTGCTTTCGCTGCACGAGGCTTTAAATAATCTGGAGAAAATTGACGAGCGCAAAAGCCGCATTGTCGAGCTTCGATTTTTCGGCGGTTTGAGCGCGAAAGAAACGGCTGAAGTTTTAGGCGTATCGGAAATTACCGTCAAACGCGAATGGCTCAAGGCGAAGGCTTGGCTTTACAGTGAACTGTCAAATGCTTGAGATAAAATGAACGCGGAACGCTGGAAACAAATAGATGAGCTTTTTGACGCTTGTTTGGAAATCGCGCCGACGATGCGTTCCGTGTTTCTCAAGCAGAAATGCGGAGGCGATGAAAATTTGCGCTTGAGAGTTGAAAAACTGCTCGCCTCGATGGACGAGTCGGAAGATTTTCTCGAAGCACCTCAACTCGAATCGGCTTTCCGCCTGCTCGGTGAAGACGCGGCGGAAAATCTCGTCGGCAGGCAGATCGGCGTTTATCGTTTAATCCGGCATATCGGACAGGGCGGAATGGGCAGCGTTTTTCTCGCCTCGCGCATTGACCGTGAATTTCGCCAGGAAGTCGCTATTAAAATTGTTTCGTCGCTTTGGCAGTCGGCGGAAATGAAAAACAATTTTCGCCGCGAGCGACAAATATTGGCGCGTTTGGAACACGCCAATATCGCGCGGCTGCTCGACGGCGGCACGACCGACGAAGGCATTCCTTATCTCGTCATGGAATATGTCGAAGGCTTGCCCGTTACGAAATTTTGCGAGGAGAAAAATTTTTCGGTCAAAGAAAAACTTTTGCTTTTTCTGAAAATCTGCGAAGCGGTCAAGTTCGCTCATCAAAATTTGATAGTTCACCGCGATTTGAAGCCGGCAAATATTTTGATAAACGAGCGCGGCGAGCCGAAGCTGCTCGATTTCGGCGTGGCTAAACTGCTGAATCCGGCGACGTTTGACGCGAGCGAAAATTTTTCCGTTGGCTCGAATATCCTAACTCCGAACTATGCCTCTCCCGAACAATTAAAGAATGAAAACATCACGACCGCAACCGACGTTTACAGTCTCGGTATACTGCTTTACGAGCTATTTACCGGAAAACGCCCGCACGATTTAAAGGATAAAAGCCTGCCGGAAGTTTTGCGAATTATCGAAGAAGACGAGCCGGTTTTGCCGAGTCAAACGCTTGCGGAATCAAAAGACGGAAACCAAAATCCATCAAATAAAGACCAAAAATTAAAATTGCAGTCGCTCAAAGGCGACCTCGACACGATTGTGCTGAAAGCTCTCGCCAAAGAGCCGGGCGAGCGTTATCAAACCGTCGAGGCTTTTTGCGACGACATCACACGATATTTGAACAACCTGCCGATAAAAGCGCGAAAAACTTCTGCCATTTATCGCCTTAAAAAATTCACGCTGCGGCACAAAATCGGCGCGGCGGCGGTCGTTTCGATTTTGCTTTTGCTTTTCGGTTGGCTGGCAACCGCGATTTACGTGGTGCGAACCTCTCGCGCTCAAGCCAGCGAAAATCTGCGCCGCGCCTATTCGTCGGATATGAATCTGGCGATGCAGTCTTACGAAACGGCTAATCTTTCAAGGCTTAATCAGATTTTGAAGCGTTACGACGAAACGGTTTTGCGCGGCTGGGAATGGAACTTTTTGCAAAATCTGGCAAATCCGAAAGGAAAAATTTTAACTTTCAAATATTCTGCCGATGTCTGGCGCGTGGCTTTTTCGCCGGACAGCAAACGATTGGCGACGGCGGTGGGCGACGGTTTCGCCAGAATTTACGAAGTTCCGGGCGGAAAACTTTTGGCGACGACCGCCGTGCGGGAAAAAGATATGTGGCGATTGAAGTTTTCGCCGGACGGTAGGCGATTGGCGACGGCTTCGGGCGATTCAAATTCAACTTCCGCCAGAGTTTGGAACGCCGAAACCGGCGTGGAAATTTTTTCGCTCGTCGGACACACGGCGCGTGTTCGGGCGATTGATTTTTCGCCCGACGGAAAACTGCTGGCGACCGGCAGCCGCGACGGAAGCATCCGCCTCTGGAACGCCGAAACGGGCGCGGAACTCAAAAGGTTCGCGGTGGAAAAAGCGGGTTCACCGCTCGAAACTCACGATTTGGAATTTACGCCCGACGGCAAACAATTGGTGACGGCAACCAGCGTCGGCGCGTTAATTCTCGACGTTTCTTCCGGCAGAAATCTTTTTAATTTTGATGAAGACAATTCGTTCGCCGTCGCCGTTTCGCCGGACGGAACGCGGTTCGCACTTGGGGGACGAAAATCAGCCGTTCAAATTTATGATTTAAAGTCGGGCGCGTTGCTTTTGGAAATAAAGCAGCACACCGCCAAAATCAACGATTTGGCTTTTTCACCGGACGGAAAACTGCTGGCTTCGGCGAGCAGCGACCGCACCGTGCGTTTTTTTGAAACCGGCAAAGGGACGGAAGCGCAAAATCTGCGCGTTCATTTCGAGGATGCGTGGAGCGTCGCCTTTTCGCCGGACGGAAAATTTATCGCTTCCGCCGGAACGGATTTTAACGCTTTTCTTTTCGATGCCGCGCAAATTTTGGAATCTTCTTCTTTCGGTATTTCGTCGGGTGTTAGCGGTTGGTCGGTAATTGCGCCCGACGGGAAAACGATGGCGACGAGTCACTTCGCCAATCCCAACGAGACCACGATTTTTGATATAGAAACAAAATCGCCGAAATTAGTTTTTTCAAATGAAGAAGTATATGCCGGCGCGTTCTCGCCCGACGGCGCGATTCTGGCAACCGGAATGGTCAACGGCGAAATTGTTTTTCGGAACAGCGCGAACGGCGCGGAAATCCGGCGGTTCGCGGCGCACAAAAAGGTTTCGACCTACATCCCCACTATAGAATTTTTGCGGTTTTCGCCCGACGGGAAACTGCTCGTTTCGGGCGGAGCGGATAATTACGTCAAAGTCTGGAACACGGAAACCGCCGAATTAATTCGCGTCTTGCACCGTTTTGAAAATCAGGTCCGCGCGCTGGCGATTTCGCCCGACGGCAGGCGCGTTTTTGCCGCGGGGGTTGACCGAACGGCAAAACTTTTCGATTTGCCAACGGGCGAAATTCTCGCCGATTTGGGCGAACAGCGGAAGGCGATTATGTCCGCCGAATACGCGCCCGACGGCAAAACTTTCGTCACCGGCGGCGCAGACGGCGTAATCAAAATCTGGAGCGCGGCGGACGGCAAACCGCTCGACACGCTGACGGGAAACGCCGGATTTATCCAGGCTTTGGCGTTCACGCCCGACGGCAAGCGGCTCGCTTCGGCAAGCGGCGAAGGCGTGATTCGGCTCTGGGACACGGAAACCAAAGCCGAGGTTCTCGCCATCCGCACAAATTCGGCAAACACCAGATTTCTCGGCTTCACGCCCGACGGCAACACGCTCGTTTCGCTCGGCACGCAGGAAAGAATTCGCCTCTGGAAAGCCGCGCCCGTTGAAAAATAAGACCAATTATGCAGAAAAGCCGCACGAAGTAAGAGTAAAATGAAATAAATCTGACACCCTTAGGACTTACGCAAATGTTTTTTTTTAACGCAAAGGCGCAAAGACGCAGAGGCGCAAAGGAAAACAAAACATTACTTTTAAAATCTTTGCGTCTTTGCGCCTTTGCGTTAAAATCAGTATAAAAATTGCTCATTTTAAGTTTTTTGCGTAAGTCCTAACCCTTATTTCGTGCGCCTTTTCCACGCCAAACTTCACTCGCCAAAACAATCTACAAAAAAAGTTTATTTCAAATGATACGACTCTCCGAATTTTCTCGCTTATATCAGTTAAGCACGGAAAAAAGGCGAAACGCCTCGTGCAAATTTAACTTTTAAGGAGAAAAATATGAACATAAAAATCATTCAAAAGATGAAAAAACTACTAACTTTGTCCTTGACTCTTGTGGTCTTGGCTATCTTCGCCGAAATAAGCGTCGCGCAGACTCCACCGATGTGCGGTTTTGAGGTTACTGAGGGCGACCTGTTCGCAGGTGGACCTGATTCCTTTGTTGTAACAGGTCCACCGCCGGCGGGAACACCAATCACGATTGATTCTATAAACTCCGGAACCGGAACGCAATCAATCACGGTAGTCGGTGTGCCGGAAAATGTGGTCATAAACATACCGCCATTTACGCCCGGCACATACAATCCGGTGGTCGTAACATATACACCGATTGACCCGAATCAGCCGATACATTTCAGATTGCGGGCGGCAAACGCATTTCACGCCATCTTTATTGATGTGTGGTGTAGTCTGTGTCCGCTTCAATTGCGCTCGACGGTTACGGCGGGAATTAACGACAATCTCGCCCCGCCGTTTGAAGCGACGACTAAAAGTCCACAGTTGGCGTTGATTTTCCCGAATACAAAAGATTTCGACGACCCAGCCGTCAATCGAATCTTTGCCCACAGCTTTTTGCTGAGAAGATATAAACCGTGCGGTTCGGAAGCCTGCCGGGCGACACTTTTAGTCAGAGTCTGCAACAGCGGTGCTAGTGCTTGGCAAAATGATATACTTTACGTCGGCTCAGCCGCTAACGGCACCTTTACGCCGTCCATTTTTGTCAGAAATATCTGGAACTCAGGCGAATCAAATCAATGCAAGAACGTAGCAATTCCAATTAACACAACAACGCTCAACAGTTTAGTGAATCTCGATGTTGTAATGCAGGACGATTCGTCAATTGATTATATGCAGCTCGATTGGGATTTCTAAAAAGCAACCGCTCGGAATTTTCAAGTAATTAAGGATAAGCAGGTCAGTAAAAGTAACAACATATTTTGAAAAGTTCAGAGTTACGGCTTCAGCCGTGAAACCGTCCGCGAAGCACGGCGGTTTCTCACGTCTAAAGCCGTAACTCTGAACTTTTTATTATCTGACAAAACTTTTCTTCACCTGCTTATTTTATGCTTTTCAGATAGAAACTAGGCAATAGGTCAGAACCCGGAGCGGTAGCGACGGGCTAAACCAAGCAGTCCACAGCAAGTCGCTACCGCTTCTTGTTCTGACTTGTTGAAATGCCCAATTCCTAATTGAAAAGCGTATAACTTCGCTCGCCAAAATAATCTACAAAAAAAAGTTTATTTCAAATGATACGATTCTCCGAATTTTCTCGCTTATATCAGACAAGCACGGAAAAAAGGCGAAATGCCTCATGTAAATCTAAACTTTAGGAGATATAAAAATGAAAAGTAAATTGAATTTAATTGTAACAATTTTAGCAGTATTGGTTTTTGGTAACTTGGTGATGGCACAAGATGAAAGAACTTCAATTCCGGGTCCTAATCCTATAAAAGGACCGACTTTAGGTTGTTGTAAATGTTTGGAGGGAGGTAATTCTCTGGATTTAAGTACAGTTTCTGCAAACAAATGGACAGTAAATAGCAGCCCTGTGGCATTTGTTAGTCCAATAAGTTCCGCTTGGAACCTGAGTACTGGAATCGCAAAATGGGTTTCAACTGTGGCGAATGGTAACGCTCCAGCGGGTGATTATGAATATCGACTAGCATTTTTTGTTCCAAATTGCACAATCGATCAACAAATTACCTTAACAGGAAATTCGGGAGCTGATAACGAGGTGAAAGTCTTTTTAGACACTACAGGTCCATTAGCACAATGCGGTAATCCTGGTTTCTGTTTCAAGACACCAAATGGTGTAACATTTTCTACTCCAGTTGGACCAGGAGCGCATACTCTAATCGTTCAGGTTAAAAATTATGGGAATATTTCAGGGATGTTTGTTAATGCAACATTGACAAGTAAGTGTTCGACCAAACTAACCAAATAAAATTAGCTAAAAACCAACAATTTCTATTATTAATCCAAAGCCTGACGGGGCTTGGGATTTTTCGGTTGCTTCACAAAATATCTTATCTGAATAACAAATCACTGATCGACACGCTGATGGGAAACGCCGGATTTATCCGGGCTTTGGCTTTTACGCCTGACGGCAACACGCTCATTTCGCTCGGCACAAAGGAAAGATTTCGCCTCTGGAAAGCCGCGCCCGTTGAAAAATAAGACAAATTATGCAGAAAAAGCGCAGACTTTTAATATGGGTTTGACGTTCAACTTTTTCTAATCGGGAGCGCGAATATCCTGTCTGCAATGAGCGCGAAAGGGCGAAAATTACGCTTTGAATTTGCGACCTGCGGGCAAGATATGTCCGCACTCCGAACAAAAGAGAGGCAAATAGTAGAAAAATTTTAATATTCGCATTTTTACTGATTTGTTTTACTAGAGAGATTCAAGATTGGATGTAAGGCAGACTGTGAGTCTGTCTTATTATATCTGCTCACAGATGACGAAGACAGACTCACAGTTTGCCTTACACTGATTCAATAACCGCTCTAAGGCTTCGGCGCAAATTCGCGTCAATCCGACGGGTGTAAATGTCAATTCGCAAAATCCGACGGTTTTTTGACCTTCGGACAAATTCCTAAACTTTGGCGAAATTAGCCTGACTTTGTTCGGCTAAATAGCTTTCCGGCAGATCGCCGTTATCGGCGCGCAAATATTGCAATTGTTTCGGTTTAAGCGTTGCCAGCAACTCTTTGCGACTCATTACTTCAATCGGTTTGCCCATATAAATTTTACCCATTTTTTCGAGGCGTTTTTCTGACAAAACACCCGAAAACATCAAAAGCGGATAAGTAAAATTAGGACCATTTAATTTACGCAATTTATAGAGCCACATTCCAATCGAACCGGCGCGCCACGCGGTTGGTCCCCACCAACTGTATTGTCCCGGACGGAGATTCATCTTCCAGCATTTCATCATCAACTGCCACTGCATTTCCGAAAGCTGTTTCGTCTGTGTAACGCCTTTTTCCATTTCCATACGCGTATCGTGAAGCGGTGTGAAAATTGAAGGAATCAGAAATGCAAACAGCCCGCGACGTTCCATTTCGTAAACCAGATCAATCGTTGCCATAATGTCTTCGTCGGTTTCGTCAGGATTTCCGATAATCAAGGTCATTGCCGGAAACCAGTTATTTTCGTTCAAAACGCGCAAACCTTCCAAAACGACGCTTTGCCAATGGTCAATCGCAAAAGGAACAGCTTTACTCGCCATTATTTTCTTTGCCATTTTTATCGAACCTGTTTCCAGACCGATCAATGGCGCGAGTGCTTTTTTCTCTGGATGCGTGCTTAAATATGGAAAATGGATCGGACTTTTCGGCAGCAGAATATCGGAAAGTTGTTTGATCATAATCGGATCAACGACCGCCGGCGCAATCGTCGAATGGCTCAAAACGTGCTGTTCGACTCCCGGAGTTTCAACGATGTCTCTGTAAAGATCAACCAATGCTTCACGATTCGGAAAATAAAAAGGCGTGTCCGTGTGAACTTGTCCCCAAATAAACATATCTTCGGTCGCCAAAGAGATTTGCTTATTGCCTTCGCGCACATTTGCCCGAACAGCGTCCATTATTTTGTCTTTCGGCAAATCAATTTGCGGATTCAGATCGGGAACGCAAAATTTACAGCGTCGCCCGCATCCGGTCGTCATTTCGACAACTCCAAAAGTTGTTCGCGTATCGGGAAACATTATGCTGTCGCGGTCAGTCGGATGTTTTACGACAACTTCTTTCGGCAAATCTTCACCGCGAATTGCCTTGGCGAATAGATCGAGCGTATCGTTTGATTCGCTTCTGCCGTCAACAATGCAATCAATACCGAGTTCTTCATACATATCGGTTTGAATTATCTGCCAACCGCCCGAACCGCCGACGATAACTTTGTAATTCTCGCGGTGCGGATTAGTTTTGATCTGTTCAAATAATTGGCGTGAATAATGCGAATTAATCGGCATTTTCGACGAACCGAAAATCGAAGTGTAAACTCCGGCGGCGAATGTTACACCAAGCGGATTATGTGTCGAAACGGCGACAACGCGCGTGTTTGGTCCGACAAATTTTTCTAAGTCTTCGGGAAAACAACAAACTATATCGTCTTTGCTGTATTGCCTCTGAAGCGATTTTTCAACCAGACGAACTCCGGCGGGCATATATTTCGCTGAACCGTCTTCGTAACGCTCGACTTTTCGCCAATCCGGATATTTGCGGTTCAAAATGCCTTCGAGCCAAATTGGAAGCGAAGCCATTGCCATTTGAATAAAATATCCGGCGTGGTCAATCGCTTCAGTCAGCGGTGCGGTCAAAACAATGAGTTTACCGCCATTTTCGGGTTTTTGATCGTAATTGCTATTTAATTCAGATATGGATGAAATTTCTTTGACAGCAACGCTCATAAAAATAGTTCCTTTGTAGTATTTTTTGGATTAAGTATAACTAATGTTACGCAAAAACCTTTTTACCACAGATGCACGCGGATTAACCTGGATAACAGCCGGATAAATCATTAAATATCTAAAATTATCTTCTTCAATCCGTGTGCATCTGTGACAAAAACATCTTTAATTCGTGTTTGCGTAACATCAGGTATAAGTATGTTGGAATTACCTCTTTTTTTCTATAAATGGCATCAGCAATTTACCTGCTATGACAATAAAATGAAAAATTGCTGAAATTATTCCATTTAGAAATGATAGTTTAACAAGTAATCTTTTATTTTCAAGTAATCATTTGCTTTCAAAACTTCTTATATAAAAAAAAACTTGAAAATTTTGATTAGCCTTTACTATTTTTTGCTTATTCACACATCACAAGTAAAAGTGTCAAATTACAAAACTCTTACAATCACACCCGCGAAAAACTGTTAGGATAGACATCTAACCTACGGAAAAAGTGTTAGGTATCAATTTTTATCGAAAGTAACGGGAGTTTTAATAAATGCAAAACGTATTACAATTGCAGCATGCAAAATCAAATAAAATTCAATGGGTAACGCTAACAACGGTTACTATTTTCCATATTTTGGCAGTTTGGGCTTTGTTTACATTTAGCTGGCAAAACTTGATTGCTGCCGCAGCTACCTGGTGGATTGCGGGAAGTTGGGGAATCGGGATGGGTTATCACCGGCTTTTGACGCACGGTGGTTTTAAAACTCCTAAATGGATGGAGTATTTTTTGACGTTTTGCGGAACTCTCGGACTTCAATCGGGCGCGATTAACTGGGTTACGACGCACCGCATTCATCACGCTTTTACCGAAACCGAAAATGATCCGCACAGTCCGCGCGGAGGAACTTTTTGGTCGCATATCGGCTGGATTCTGCAAGGGACGGCACAAAATCAACCCGAAGAGACGGCGCGGCGTTATGCACCCGATTTATTAAAGGATAAAGTTCACGTTTTTATGTCGAAATATTACTGGGTTACGCCGATCATTGCTGCTGTAATTTTGTTTGCTATCGGTGGCTGGTCAATGGTTTTGTGGGGAATTTTTCTGCGGCAGGTAATCGGTTGGCATTCGACCTGGTTAGTTAATTCTGCAACTCATTTATGGGGAACACGGCGTTTTGAAACACACGACGATTCGCGCAACAACGGTATAATCGCCGCTTTGACATTCGGCGAAGGCTGGCACAACAATCATCACGCGAATCCGAGATCGGCGAAACACGGTTTGACGTGGTATGAATTCGATGTCAACTGGATACAAATTAAAGCCTTGGAAAAAATCGGGTTGGCGAAAAAAGTTTATGCTTATGAACTGAAAAATGCTGAAACAATTGATGCCGAATCTTTGAGCGAAGCGGCATAGAAGAAGTAAAAAATAAAAAAGAGGCAAAACGAAAAATTATACTTTTCGTTTTGCCTTTTACATTTATAATTAAAAAATGAGAGTTGTCGGTCGTCGAAAAGCCGCCGTTGTGTTTCTAATACTCGGGATTTGTCTGGTTGCCTTAGCGATTACGTTGAATGTCGGTTGGATTTTGCTCAATCTGAGAGAGGTCGCACTTCTTGTTTTGGGCATTGTTTTTTTTGCACTTATCATCACCGGTTTAGTTCTCAATACGATCTTTCTACTCCGCGAAATTCGCCGCAACGAACAGCACGACGCATTTTTAAATGCTGTTACGCACGAACTCAAAACGCCGATTGCATCAATTCAACTTTATCTGGAAACATTGAAAACGCGGGAAGTTGCAGAAGAAAAACGCCGTGAATTTTATGACGTAATGTTATCTGACAGTAATCGCCTGTTGAATACGGTGGAGCAGGTTTTGCAAGCCGGTCAAACTCGGGAACGAGCGCGTTTATTGAATATCTCCGAGATCGATCTCGAAAATGTGTTGCAAGAATCGATTTCGATAATTCGCAGTCGCTACAATTTAGGGGAACAAGAATTAGAATTAAAACCCAACGAAAATAAAGAAAAAGTTTCAGGCGATTTCGCCGAATTAACTACTGTATTTACAAATCTTTTGGATAATGCGGTAAAATATTCGGCAGATGAAATAAAAGTTGTAATCGAAATGCAAGTCAATGGCAAGAATATTGAAACTCGAATTACAGATTCCGGCGCGGGATTATCGCCGAATGAACTGAAGCGCATTTTCAAGCGTTTCTATCGCGTTCCGAATCTTTCGACCGAGAAAGCGAAAGGAACCGGCTTGGGATTGTATATTGTCCGCTCGATTATCAAAAAGCACTACGGGAAAGTTCGGGCTGAAAGCGCGGGCGAAGGAAAAGGAAGTAAATTTATCGTGCAATTGCCAAAGATTAAAGAAACACTTGATCGATAGAAAATAAACTTCAGCACTTGGCAATAATTCAGAATCAACCAAACCGCTTCTTAATCGGGATGTTCCTTTGCTTCTCAAAATCTAGGAAGCCAACGAAATGTAAATTTCACACATCATAAATTGCAACGATTTATTGTAAAATTTAAGAAATGTTTCCGAGAATAATGATGAAAATTTTTAGAGAAAGTGTTTTTCAGATGGTCGGTGTGATTTTAGCAGTATTTTTATTTTCGCACTTTATTACCGCTCAACAAGTTCAGAGGGCGCAATTTGATGTTTCAAATTATCAGATGGACGTTCAGCTAATTCCCAACGAAAACAAATTAAATGCGACAACCGATGTAAGTTTTATACCTTTAGAAGATACACGGACGGTGGCTTTTGAACTAAACGGTTCGCTCAAAATAGAAAGTATTACGCGCCAAAACGCCGCCGCAATTTCTCAACCGAAAGTCAAAAACGCTCCCGCAGGCACGTCAAATCAAGTTACGTTTATTCAAGACCAAGTTGGCGTTTCCGATTTGGGTCCGAGTGTAAAAGTAGATTTGGGTGAAGTTATTACAAAAGGAACTCTTGTAATTTTGCGCTTCAAATACAGCGGTGTTTTGGCGACACCTTCGGGCGGACCGCTTTTGACTAAAAGATTGGCGTATGTCGGCGATAACCAGGGCTATTTGATGTATGCGGCGCGATGGTTTCCGTTTCACGACTATGCGGCTGACCAGGCGACATCAGATATTACGCTCTCGCTTCCGGGCGGTTATTCGGTGGTTGGTTTTAGCGATTCGTCGGTAGCGCAAAGCGGCGGGAAATATCACTTTATACGCACGAAACCCGGTCTTGTCGGAAATTTTGCCTACGGGAAATATACCGGCAAAACTCTGCGTTTCGGTGAATACGAATTACAGTTTTATACCAAAGCCGGGAATGACAAACTCGTCGCCGATTACGGTGAAACGCTTGGTCGCGCACTTGAGTTTTACACGAAAAAATACGGCAATCCCGATGGCGGAAAGCGATTGATTGTCGTGCAGACGGACGATGAAACGCTCGATTTTTATTCAACTCAAGGAATGATCTTTATGGCGGACAAGTTTTTTGAACAAGCCCGCGATGTTACCCTGGAACGTCTGCAACGCGAAGCGGCACTGCAATGGTGGGGCTTGACGGTCGGATTGAAAACATTTGACGATGCGTGGTTGTCGCAAGGTTTGGCAGAATTCAGCGCATTTTCTTTGCGTGAAAGCAAACTTTCAAATGCTCAACTCGAAAATTTACGCCGTGAACTTCTCGAAAAATCTTTGACCTTCGAGCAAACCGCTTCGTTGTCGAGAACGCCCGCCGTTTTGGATGACCAATCTATTGCTTATCAATATCTGATGTTTGGCAAAGGCGCGTTTGTCTTCAAACTTCTGCGGGATACGCTCGGCGAACAGAAGTTCAACCAACTTCTGCGTTCATACTTGGAACAATATCGCGGCAAAAACGCTTCTATCGATGATTTTGAAAAACTGACGACACAGATCGCCGGACAACCGATGCGTTACTTTTTCGCGCGTTGGGTAGAAGGCACGGGCGTTCCCGAATTTTCAACCGATTATCAAATTATTCGAACACGCGGCGGCAAATTTATTACACGCGGAACGGTCAAGCAAAATTACGATAATTTGCGACTGCCGTTGGAATTGCAGCTTCGTGCCGAAGGCGAAAGCGGATTAAAAACGGTTACAGTGCAAATTGACGACGCAAGTGCCGATTTTAATATCGAATCGGATGGTAAACCGCTTCAAGTTGTAATTGATCCGAACTATAAAATCCTCCGAATTTCCGATGATCTGCGCGTTTCTTCGATTGCCCGTCGCGGCATAGAGCAATTCAAAGAAGGAAACTACATTGAAGCGCAACAGCAGTTTGAAGCCGCACTCAAATTAGATCGCTCGAATTCGTGGATATACTATCATTTGGGATTACTCTTTTTAGAACAGCGAAATTATGATGTGGCAATCGATAACTTCAAAGCCGTGTTAGGCGGAAACCTGAGCCCGTCATGGCTGTCGGTTTGGGCAAATATAAAAATGGGCAATGCTTACGACGCAAAAGGTGATCGCACACGCGCCGTTGCCGCCTACAAACGCGCCGAAAGTCTCGGCGACAACTACGACGGAGCGCAAGACGCAATAAAGAAATATCAGGCAAACCCATACGATCCGCGCGATAAATCGAATACAACAGCGGTAAAGTAAAAGTTAAAAATTACAAGCCGTTTTTAGTGAATAATAGCGTTCACTAAAAACGGCTTTTTTTTAATTTAAAATTTATTCAATAAATTTGGTGGCGGGAAATTGTCATTTTACATTGCGAAATTGCCCTAAACAGCGCAAACACAATCAAAAAATTACGATAAAGTGTCCGTATTTATTGAATTATCTAACTATTGAGTTCATCGGTTCGCCGAATAAAGACAACTATGATTTCATCAGACAAGTTTATCAGCAATCAAGCGGCGAATCCGATGCAATGACTTGTTAGGCAGAGAGACGATGCTACGAGCGAAAGTCGGAGATGACAACCGCCAAGGATGTGGTAAGCTCGTGAGCTGTCCGTCTCCAAGCAGACTTGAGCGGAAGCTCACGAG
>JANMAA010000037.1:0-11628 GCA_031359215.1 Acidobacteriota bacterium
AGTTCCATTATTTTCCGTAATAGAAGCCCTCCAATTCCAAGTTCCAGATTGATTTGGTGCAAATCTAGCCTTATAAAGTCCGGGACTGTAGTAAAAACCATTTGTTGTAATTGTGGACGAATTAGGCGCAGTCCAAGTAACTCTTATTCTGACATCTTCAAATGGATTAGGATAATTACCGTTCAAATTAAAATCAATTTCTTTAACGCCGAAACCACCTTTTATTATTCCTGAACCGGGAGTTGGTGTCGGGGTTATTGTAGGTGTTGGTGTTGGTGTTGGTGTTGGCGTAGCGGTCGGAGTCGGTGTTGGTGTTGGTGTAGCCGTAGGTGTTGCAGTTGGTGTTGGTGTTGGTGTCGGCGTAATAAAACCGCATTGCAACCGAATCAATGCACCGTGAAACTGATTTGTCGCTCGTAATCTGATGTCAACCGCTTGATTAGTGTTAATCACCGAAAAGGTTGCTGTTACCGGATTATATGTGCCGGGCGTGAAGGCAGGAATGTTGACAGTTGCATTGGTCGCACTGACAACCGTAAATGTCTGTAATCCGGTGCCGGAATTTATGTGGTCAACTGTTACCGTGCCGAAACCACTCGTAATCACAAACGCCCCTAAACCACCCGGAAAAAGGCTTGGGTCTTCGCTAATTGTTGCGGTTGGTGAGCAACTATTAACCGGCGTTGGCGTTGGTGTAGCTGTAGGTGTAGCTGTCGGGGTTGAGGTTGGTGTTGGTGTTGGTGTCGGGGTTGAAGTTGGTGTCGGAGTTGGCGTAATTCCATTACACTGTAATCGAATAAAAACACCGTGAAACTGATTTGTCGCCCGCAATGTAACATCAACTGCTTGGTTTTGATTGATTATCGTATAAGTTGCCGTTACCGGATTATATGTGCCGGGTGTGAAAGCGGGAATATTGAATGTTGCATTGGTCGCATTAACAACTGTAAAAGTTTGCAAACCACTGCCCGAATCCACATGGTCAACCGTTATCGTGCCTAAGCCACTTGTTATAGCAAACGCCCCTAAACCGCCCGGAAACAAACCTGGGTCTTCAGAAATAGTGATATTTGGAATACAACTATTGCCCGGTGTTGGCGTTGGTGTTGGAGTCGGTGTTGGGCTTGCTAATGTAACCGTAACCGTCGCAATATTGTGAACTCCATTGGGCGCAGTCGCTACAACTTTTGTAGTTCCAATTGAAACGCCGGTAACATTGCCTTGTTGGTCAATCGTTGCTATATTTACATTTCTCGACGACCACAAAAATTGAACATTCGGAACAATTTGCCCGTTGACATCTCTGGCTGTCGCTTGAATTTGCGATGTTGCCCCGACCTGAATATTAAGCGAACTCGGAGACAATTCAACGGAAGCAACTATACCTCCAAAAACTATTGCTGATAACGGCAAAAGAAAAAACGATTTCAAACTGAAAATAAAATTTACAAAACTCATATCATCATTACATCCTTAAAGTTTCTCAGACTTAGTTATTTCCTACAATGATTATAATAAAAATTAGGGAGATTTCATAATTTATTTTCTTTCAACTCTTCACCGCCAATTTCCAATCAAAATAAACGGCGACCAATAATAGATTTACTGAAGCATTTTAAATCTTTTCACAATTTAACTTCATTGTTTTTAACCAAAATTCTCGTCGTATTTGCTCAGATAAAGTTTGCCTTCGTAATCAACTAAGCCAAATTTTACTTGCATTAAAAATCCGTATCTGCCAAGCACGTTGGTTTGGAAAGCAGAATCTTCGGCAAAGCAAACAAGAACGGTGAAATTAAAATCTAAAACCGACAAATTAACTTCGTGTTCGTAAGTCATAAAACTGCTCATCGCTGTTCTGATGCGTTTCGGTAAGCCGTCTTCAATAACAAGTCCGAGTTCTTCGCCAAAACGACGCGCAAAAATGCAGTTAGTTGAGCCGGTGTCAATTTTCGATTTAACCTTTACCAACTTTTCGGACAATCTTAATTCGACTGTTACCGAGATGCCGGGCTGTCCCGCATCGTATTCAGCAAGTTGGGTAAAAGTCAGAGTGTAAGCCATTACCAACCTCCCATAAATCCTTCTTCATCATGCTTTGACAGATAATCTACAAAAGCGTCGGGAACGCCGGCTTTGACGGCGAGTTGCTTACCTTCGGGATAATTTTTCGCTACACCGATTAGCTTATTACCGTCTAAGACAACATATTGTCCACCATATTTTTCGCGGTTTGCCTTGAGCCATTCCATTCGACGACGGCGAACATCTTCATCTGTGCTAGTTCCGTTTGCGCTTTCGATTTTTCTATCTTTTTCGGCTTGTTCAATTAGATAATTCGCCAAAACAAATTTTTCCTGTGCCGACAATACTTTGGCTTGTTGCTTTAATGTATCTAAAACTTTGACTGACATTGTTAATTCTCCTTTGCCTTAATTATAACGATAAATCCAACAAAGCTCATTCCCGCTTATCGCCAATTCCCAATCAAAATAAATGGCGACCAATAATAAGGATGAGCAAACGGTGATTTTTCATCTTTTTTGTAAAGCGGTGCGTCTGATGATTCGATTTTCACAACACCTGTTCGGGTTTGATTATCGTCACGTTTTGTGTTTTTTAGCACAATTTCCACTTTTATTTTTGAACCTGCGCCTTTTTCTGCGTTTGGTAAAGGTTTTGTTTCCGCTGTGCCATTTATCAGAGACAGTTGGGCTTGGCGTAAGGCTTCGGCTTTGGTCATCCCGGTTTTGCTTTGGCGGGTTGCGTAAAAATCGCGCATCAGCCAAGGCGTTGAAGCATCCGAAACCTGCCATAATGTCGCCATCACCGCACCTGCACCGAGACGTTGGGCAAGTTCGGCAAATCCGTCAATCTCGCGCCCGTTGCCTGATTGCTGTGCCGCCGTATTGCACGCCGAAAGCGTGAGAAGTTCGACACCTTGAAACAAATCTTTTTCCAGTTTCATCTCTTCCAAAGTGAAAGCCGTGCCGTCGCCTAACAGCAAAAATGAACGTGATTCATCACCGGCGCGAAACGAAAAATGCGATGCGATATGAACCAGCGGACGTTTCTGTTTCAAGTTGTCAATGAAATTCTTTCGGCTAAATTTCGCGTCCGGCAACACATCGCCGTTTATTATGCCGCCTTTCGGATTTTTGAAAATTTCCGAAAGTTCCTCATTTACGCCGGGTAAAGCGTTGAACGAAATTTTATCTCCCAAAACATCAACCGTGGCGGCTTTTGAACTGCCGAAGCCCAAACCGTTCCAAACCGGACTGACGTTGCGTGTCATTCGCTCTTTGTCGGCGCGTGTAAAAACTTCGTGATTAAATCTCTCCGCTAAAAACTGTTTACCGTCAAACAAAGCCGCCATCGGAATGTAGCGTAAACTGCCGTCCATCGACCACATAATCGTCGTCGTGTCCTTTGGCAACTGTGCCTCGATAGGTTTGAAGACCGCATCGTAAATCTGTTTTGAAAGAACGGTCGTATCGTATTTATCGGATTGGAGTATTGCCCATAGCTTTAAGGCTTTTTCTTCAAGAACTCCATTTTTTATCGGTGTGGAAACATTTTTTATGGAGTCGGGTGTGATGATAATCGCACTAAAATTCTCTTGTCCGACAAGTTGATAAATGGCAACGGCTTTTTGCCCGGTTTTCGCAGCCAGTTCGCGCAAAGTTGTTTGCATTTGCATCGTGTCGAAAACTTCGCCGATCTTATCTCTGTCGCTTAGCGGCTGGCTAAAGTCTTTTTTGGCTTCGGTCAGCACATCAGAAAAACTATCGGAAGCATTTTTTAATTCGGCTTCCAGTTTGTTTAGTTGAACCGATTGTTCGGCAGTTGGCTGGTTTCCGATTTGCCGTTTCAAATCGTTAAATTGCCCGCCGAGAATGGCGACACGTTCGCTTTCCTTTTGATACCGCGCCGAAAAATCCGCTTCGCGCGGCGTGAGCGCGAGTTTTGTCGGCTGTTTGGCGGCAGAATCAAAATCGAAAACTTGCTGGTCTTTGAACGCATTCAGAACTTGCTGCGCTTCACTCGTCCGACCTTGCTGCAAAAGCAATTCCGCTAAATAGCGATAAACGACTTCTTTTCCAGCCAAAAATTGTCTTTGCGATTCATTGGCAAATCCTTGCGTATCAGTGCGTAATTCCTGCGAGAGATTAACCGATTGCTTGCCGTAGAAAACGGCTAAAGAAATATTTTTATCCGTTTCGGCGGAAAATTGCATTAAACTTGCGAGTGAAACGGCTTCACCTTCGCGGTCGCGCACCGCACGTCTCAGCGGCAAACTGCGAATGTAGTTTTCGAGTGCTTTTTGCTTATCGCCTGTCGCCGAGTAATAACCGCCCAAATTTGTCAATGTCGATGCTTCGCCTGAACGATCGCCGAGTTTTTGAAATATTTCCAACGCCTTTTGCCAGTTTTCATAAGCCTTTTGGCGTTCACCGAGTTCGTTATAAGCAAACCCGATGTTCGAGAGCGTATATGCCTGACTCGAAATATCGTTCGTGTCTTGAAAGTATTCGAATGCCCGACCATAATTTATCAAAGCAGACTGGTAATCGCCGATTTTCACAAATAGATCGGCGACTTTTTTAACGGTTTGCACCTGTTTTTCGGTAAAACCGGCTTCCCCAAAAATCTCATTAGCTTTCAGGTAATAATTCAAAGCCTTGTCGTATTCCTGAAGATAACTATAGACCGCGCCGAAATTTTGGGTAATTTGCCCGACGGCGGGTTTATCTTTTATTTCTTCGGCTAATTTCAAGGCTTCTTCCAAAGCCTTCAATGCCTGCAAAGCCTCGCCTGTTTTAATAAAAATCGTGCCGATATTATTGAGCGCAAGCGACATTGAACTTTTATCGCCGACCGCCCGACTGACAGAGAGCGAATCGCGGTGATATTTGACGGCTAAATCGACATTCCCGATTTCATCGTTCGTCGTGCCTAAATCGGTCAGCAGATGCGCTTCAAACGGACGGTTGCCGGTTATTTTTGTAACCTCTAATGATTGTCCGAATAATTCCAAAGCCTTTTTCGCATTTCCAGTATCTAAATAAACTTTCGCCGTGTCGTGCAGTGTTTGAGATTCACCTTGACGGTCGCCGATTTCCTTTTGCAGATTTAGAGCCGGCAGATAGTTTTTCAAAGCCGCATCGGTTTCACCGAGTTCAACATACTTAAACCCGGCGTAATGAAAACACACCGCCTCCCAAAATTTATCGCCGAGTTCGTGCCAGACGACACTTGCCGCCAGCCATTTTTCAATTGAAGAATGTCCGGCGAGAGCGGGCAATTCATTGAGTTTTTTCAAATCTTCCGCCGTCAAATCATTACCTTTTTCTAAAATTCTTTGTCTTTCTTCATCGGCACTTTGAACAATTTGTCGGGCGTTTTGCATCAACGATTCGGCTTTAAGTCGTTTTGCCGAAGACGGTGAGATCGCTTTTTCCGTTCGACCACTCAAAGAAAACTTTCCTTTTTCCTGAGAATACGAACCCGCCACAACTAAAAAAACTGCATCCGCCGGTGACTCGAAAAGCAAAAACTCCTTACCCGCATCGCCTGTATAGTTAGAAAGTTTCAACAACTTTTCGTCAAGTGTGCCGAGAATCAAATAGACATCTAGTTTTTCAGATCGCGCTTCGACCGTGAGAAATTCGCCTTTTTTTAACTCCACAAAAAAGGTTTCATACTTCCCTGCCTCGACTTCCTTCTCTACGCTTTCTCCGATCGGCAATAACTGAATGTCGGGGGCTTTAGATTTTTCCGGCGTTGCGTTTTGGGCAAATACCGAAATTGTGACACTACAGAATAAAACCGTTACGAAAAGTTTTATCTGTTTTCGCAAAAATTCTACTTTTCGATTCGCTGCTGCCGACTGAATCTTCGACTTCATTTTTTTATATTTTTTTTTCACTTTTAATTTTTTACTAACTTTTTGTGCAAGATTTAGTTAGACGAAATTTGGTATGCCGATTTCTGGGAAAGACGGCAAACAGAGAATAACATATTTCTAAGGACAGAAAAACGCACTAATTGGGTGTATGAGTTTGCACACTGATTTAGTGCGTGTTCCTGCAATAACATTGTTATAAAATCATTAACATCCTGTCTTAGAAGCTATCTGCATTAACGGGTAATTTTCAGAATTTAGTTATAAACATTGCGCTTCGTAGGTTAGACGATCCGGGCAAAAGATCAATCAACGAAAATGTTTGGTCAGATGGCTTGTGCAGAGGGACAGATGACTTGTGCAGATGATTAGATGATTTGTGCAGACGGTTAATCAAACAAAGAAGTCGGTTGAAAACTCAATGAATAGCTTTAGAAATATCAAGTGTTCAAATAGCTTCTTTGTTAATAACTGATGTTACGCAGTAGAGTGAATTTCCGCTTTTGTCGCTGAAAGCGACTGATATTATAGCCTGGCGAGAATCGCTAGGTATTCATGACAAACGCCCCGCTCGCTGAAGTCGATCAATAATCACCTGATTTTTGTTCGTCGCTTTCAGCGACGGTACATATTAACAACACTAACCTAGCTTTTCTCGCTAGGCTATAATTTTGGTCGCTTTCAGCGACAAAAACTAAAACTGCGTAACATCAGTTTATAATTATTTGAGGGGTCGCGGAGTTTTAACTCTTTTAATGCAATAGTTTAAAAAATCTCAATGAGCTAAATTTATAGATTTTCAACAAATCGTAAATCTCGGCTTTTTGAAAGCCTTTATTTACGGAGCTAAGATAATTTGGATTCAAAAAAAACTCCGCGACCCCTCAATTATTTTGTTTCAAAACTTAAAACCTTTTAGCAATCGTATTTTGATCGACAAAAACAATTTGCGGGGCGGAAATCACGACCTGTCCTTTGGCTTTTTTATTTCCCGACTTTGTTAGGCGAAGTTCCGCTTGGCGCAAATTGCCGAGCGACGGCTGATTGTTCGAGGTGTAAGTTATCGTGTAGCGCGTGCGTAGCCGTGAAAGCATACCTGAAACAACCGACTGAATATTTGTCACATTATTCGATTTGAGCAATTTACACGGTTCTCGTTCGCTTCCGGTCATTTCATTTAAATCGTGAAAAAACTTGAATTGCGTTCCCACCGTAATATATTTGTCCTCGCCAATCCAATTAAAAAGCGTGCCTTGCCGCGCAATTGTTTGTTTTAACTGTGTTTCACGATCTGCCGCCAAATCCGAAAGATTGTAAAACGGGCGCAGAAAAAATACTACTTGACGATTGCCTTCCTTAGCTTGCGTTTGCAAATAGCCGAGACTTTTATCCAGAGCATTTTCAGCATAATTTACACGAACGCCCGAATAAGACTCGGTTGATGTTTGCATCATTCCCATTGAGTCGGTGGAAGAGGTTTCATTTGAAATTGTAACCTGACTTCGATCACTGATTCTACGGAATTCGGCAAAATTATTCATTAAATCATCGTTTGAAACATTAAATCCGCGCAGGATCGTGGCATCTTTATCCGGCAGGATCATCGCAAATTCATCATCCTCACCGAGATATTTGTGAAAAGCATCCGCCACTTTGCTCATATCATTTGAAGGCGGAGAATTGGGTATTATGAAAAATGAAGTATCACAGTATTGTCCTTCGCCGAGCATCGGAATTAATACTATCGAAAGCGGTTGTGTTTCGCGCTCGACTTTTGAAATGTTCTGTTCGCGCAGATTCTCAAAAAGTTGAAAATCCTGTGCCGTCAGATTCTCGACCATCTTACCGTTTTTTTTCACATAAACCTGCGCCGTAAATTGCGTCGGCGCAGCAAAAATATTCGCCGTTAGCATCGCCATCAGAGTCAAAAATCCGGCGGTAAAGCGTGACATTGATTTAATCATTTTATTTTCTCCCTGATGATTCGAATTGTCTTATTCTGAGGATAAATAATTTACTCTGTGAAAATCAAGTAAAGTTTTGTAAAGCCAAGCGTTTTGGCAGGAATACTTGCACCTGAAGTTTGTTTAAGCGAGAATATAGTGTATAAAACCTAAAATTGACAATTGTAAATTTGAAACCAAGACCGATTTTCAAAAGCCTCCGCAGAGAATTTATTAAGGCGGCTAAAAAGAATCGGTATATGTAAATCTATGAGAAGTGCTTATTTTGTTATCAAAGCCGTTATATTATTTTTGATTGTCGGGCTTAATTCCTGCACAACTTCCGCTCCGAACGAGGCTCCAAGAGTAAAAATGACTTCGACAAGCCAGACAAATCAACCGCCTGCAAAACCGCCGATGCCTGCCTTTCAAAGTGAGGAAAGTGCAAAGAATTTGCCGGCGACCCTCTCGCCCGAACTATTCACCGGGCAAGTTAAAGAGGCTTATGCGGCAGTCAAGGAAATGCCCGAAGTTATTGCCCAACTTCCCTGCTATTGCCGGTGCGATAAAGCAATGGGGCATAAAAGTCTGCAAACTTGTTACGTTGACGACCATGCCTCGCAATGCGGTATATGTATGAATTCGGCGTTGAAAGCACGCAAATTGAAAAAAGAGAAGAAGATGTCCGTTGCCCAAATTCGTGAACAACTTACCGCAGAATATGGCGGATAATGTGAATTTAAAGATACTTTATTTTAGCGGGAGAAAATTATGCCTTCGACTTCGATTACATTTGGCGGTTTGTTGATTTTGATTGGGATTATCGGTTACGCCTACGGGATTATGAACGGCAACGCGAGCCTGACGGCATTTATTCCGTCGGTGTTTGGAATAATATTAGTTGTGTTAGGCGCAGCAGCACAGGCGAAAGAAAGTCTGCGAAAACATCTGATGCACGCCGCCGTTATTATCGCACTTCTCGGCTTTATTATGCCGCTGATGAGACTTTTATCGAAACTAAATGAATTACAGCTTTCGGCGGCGGTTATCGCTCAAGTTGCAATGTCACTGGTTTGTCTGATCTTTGTGATCTTGAGTGTGCGCTCCTTTATTGACGCAAGGCGGAATAGGGTAAATTGATTTCGACCTTCAAGCCATTGGCATTGTTTTCCGCTTTGATTGTTCCCTTGTGGGCGTGAACGGCGCGTTCCGCGATTGCCAGCCCCAAACCGATGCCGCCGGTTTTTCGTTCCCTTGCTTCACCGACACGATAAAAAGGGCGAAATAATTGTTTTAGCTCGCTTTCAGGAACTCCGTCGCCTCGATCCTGCACGGTAATAATTGCATTTTTGCCGTTTTTTTTGAGAGAAACATCCACCTTTGTTTCATCTTTAGTGTAACGAACGGCGTTTCGCAAAACATTTTCAATTGCGCTACGCAGGAGATTTTCGTTTCCAACAACTTTTATTTCATCATTCGATAAGATTTTTACTTCTTTACTATTTGCCCGCGCTTCAAAATCAGCGTCAGCTACAATTTGCTCTACTAATTTCGATAAATTAACCGTCCGCTTGTCAAAATCAGGCGTTCCGCTTTCCAATTTGGCAAGCACTAGCAACCGCGAAATCATTTCATTCAGACGTTGAGATTCAGTTTCGATTCTTTCAAGCAAAGGTTTTGACTCTGCATTCGCTTTGTTGCGAACAAGTTCGAGTGCGACGTTCATTCTTGCTAAAGGCGAGCGCAATTCGTGCGAAATATCCTGAGTCAGACGCTTTTGCGACATAATCAAATTTTCTATGCGCTCCGCCATCTCGTCAAAATCTTCGGCTAACTTGGCAACTTCATCGTGTCTTTTCCCGATTTTCGAGGAAACCCGCGTTTGCAGATCACCATCTGCAAGTTTTTGTGTCGCCCGCCGCAGTTTGCCGATAGGTGACGAGATATATCGCGCCAATGCAAAGCAACCTAATCCGGCTGTCAAAATAACCGCTAAAATTTGCAGTATCCGGTTGCGTAACTCCGATAAAAACGGAACCACCGGCGGACGCTTTAGCTGTATGATATAAACATATATCCCACCATCTTTAAGCCTCAATTTCCGGGCGGCGACGGTTTGCTCCGGCAAACGTAGAAATTCCGTATTTTCACTTTGTAAAGCTGACTCAAAAATAGATTCTCCTTCCTTAGAAAGTTCATTACCGGCAACCCGGCGGCGTTTTTCATCATACAAACCGACAACATTAACCCGTTCCGTATTACTGACGCGATCTAAATATTCCTGCAAACCCGTTTGACCTTCATTTTCGTAAATCTGCGTTGCAGTTGCAGAATTTGAAGCAACGATCTCGCCGACAAAAGTTTGCCATTGCCGCACCAAAGGTTCACTTTGAGTTGACCAATTAACAATCGTTAAAACTGCGACAACCAAAGCAATTGCCAACCAAAACCATAGAAAAATCTTTAAAAATAAACTCATAAATTCAGTTAGCAGTTAGCAGTTAGCAGTCAACACATTATGGTTATCAGTCAACAGTTAACAGTTTTCAGATTCCAGTTACCAAATTTATACACATCAAAACACAAATTGATAACTGATAACTGCTAACTGCTAACTGTATAGATATAACCGACGGAGCGAATCGTTTTTATTCTTTCATCATCGCCCTCGCGTGTGCCTAATTTCTTTCGCAAATTGCTGATGTGCATATCCAAACTCCGGTCGTAGGGTGAAAGTTTCCGATCTAAAACCGTTTCGCTCAAATCTTCTTTATTGATGACTTTTCCGGCATCTTTGAGTAAGGCAACCAGCAGATCAAACTCGACTGCCGTTAGTCCCAAATCTTCACCTTCTTTTTTGGCTGAACGGGCTGAAAGTGAAACTTCAATATCATCAACTTGAAACTTTAAATGCGGAAGTTGCTCAGTTTCGGTTCGTCGCAAGATCGCCCGGATCCGCGCGACGAGTTCTCGGGGATTAAACGGTTTCGGCATATAATCGTCCGCACCTATTTCAAGTCCGACAATGCGCTCCATATCGTCGCCGCGGGCTGTCAACATCAAAACCGGCATCTTTGATTTCTGACGGAGTTCGCGCAAAACATCGAAACCGTTCATTTTCGGCAGCATCACATCGAGAATTGCCAATTCAAATTCATTGCCTGATGCCTTCTGCAAACCCTTTTCACCGTCGTGAACGGCTTCGACTGTAAAACCTTCTACCGTCAAATACTCCGAAACAAGTTCGCAAAGTTCTTCATCATCATCAATCAAAAGTATTTTACTCATATTCTCAATAATTTTACTTCATAATTATTCGTTTCGCTCTTGCTTTTACAATTCTTTACATTACTTCACGATAACTCTACGTTCTGTCGCCAAAAAAACTCGTCTAATACTTTGAGCGCGGCAAAAACGACGCGCAAATTTAATTTAGGAGAAAAAAATGAAAAAAATAATTACAGCAATTTTAGCAATCGCATTAGTATCTATCGGTTCAATTTTTATCTTTGCCCAAAATGACAATGAAGGCGGCAAAGAAAAATACAAACGCGGATTCGGACATCGCGGAGGCTTTGAAAGATTAGCGAAAAAACTAAATCTGACCGACACGCAAAAAGAACAGGCAAAACAGATAATGGAAGCAAGCAAATCAAAGGTTCAGCCTTTGAAAGAGAGTATGAAATCAATTCATCAACAATTAGACACGGCAATCGCCGACGGACAATTTGATGAAGCTCAAGTTCAAGCCTTAGCCTCGCAGCAAGCCAATATTATGGC
>JANMAA010000131.1:0-9519 GCA_031359215.1 Acidobacteriota bacterium
AGTTCGGTTCACGGGCAATGACCTGTTTTATCTGAGCTTCAGCTTCGTTATAACGTCCCGCAACGTATAATGCCCAGCCTATATTTGTCGCCGTATTTGACGAAAGCGGATCGAGTTGTTGGGCAATTTTTAATTGAATCAGAGCTTCATCGAACCGTCCCATTGCCACAAGAAAATTCCCGTAGGAAAAATGTGCTTCCGGGTTGTTCGGCGCAAGTTTAATTGCCTGATTATATTCTTTCCCGGCACCCGCAAAATCCCAATCATAAACATATTTGATTGCCGCCAATGGCACATAAGCCGTGCCGAGAGTAGGATCAACGGCTAAAGCCTTCATCGCCGATTCTTTTGCCAACGGATAGGCTTCTTGCGGTAAAAAAATCCCATAAGCCGGGGCGGAACGATAGGATAATGCCAAGCCTTGATATGCCAAAGCATAATTTTCATCCAGTTCGATTGCCTTTTTATAAAATCCGATTGATTTTCTAATTCCGTCGGGCGTGGCTTTTTGGCGATAAAATTCGCCTTTCAGATAAAGTTCAAAAGCCTCGGGATTTTCCGTGTAACTTTTGGTCAGGTTTGTTTTTTGTCCCGCCGTTTTGAGTTGTTCGGCAACATCGCCCGCCATTTGATTTTGTAACAAGACAAGCTGATTATCAGGACGGACATATTGAGAGTTCCAAATTTGGACACCTTTTTTGACATCGAATAATTCGACAACGACCTCGATCATTTCTGCGTGTTTGGTAAGTTTTCCCGACAATATCGTTTCCGCACTCATTTCTTCGCCCGCTTGTTGCGGACTAATTTCACTGTCTTTGTATTTGAAAGCGGTCGAGCGCGGCATCACCTGAATGTCGGAGAGAGAAGACAAACTGTTAATCAGATTTTCGCTTAATCCTTCACACAAAAACTCGTTATCCGCGTCATTCGTTTCATTCTTAAACGGTAGAATGGCAATTGATTTGTTCTTTTGTTTGGTGTCTGCGGGGTCAGAGGTAATACTTTTTTGGTTATTATCGAATTTAATACTGACTATACCAACCGCATATCCGATTGAAAGCAACGCGGTTAATAGTGCCGCGAAGCCGAACTTGTATCGGTGACGATGAAAAAAACTCGGCTTTGCGGCACTTATTGTTATCGGTATTTCTTCTTTTGTTTCAGGTTGGGGAAAGTCGATAATAGTTTCTTCGCTTGCGTCGGCGAATTGCCGAAACATCGGATTCCGCGTCCGTTTCATCAATTCGAGATAGCGTTTATCCTGGCGAAGCGGTTCCAACTTTAGATCGGTTCCGAGCCAAACGAGCCACGGATCGAATTCATCTGCCGCTTTGTTAAAATATGCAAAGGCTTTATCGATTTCGCCAACCGCGACACAAGCATAGCCAATAAATATCGGCTTAACGTAACCATTCTTCGCCTCCGTTCTCATCCCGGCTAAAACCTTTCGCGCGTCTTCCATCCGCTTTGCCGCAACCAGGGCAAAGCACAGGTTAAATTTTACAAGTGAAGATTGGGGCATCAACTCCATTACTTTTTCAACTTCGGCAAGAGCCTCTTCGCCGCGTCCGAATTCGAGTAGTGCATAACCTCTTTGCAGATGCCCTTGCGGATAATTTTTATCCAGACTGATAATTTCGTCGGCTTTGGCAAGTGCTTGTTGAAATTGATGTGCCTGACATTTTGTCCACGCGACTAAGGTTTTCGTGCGAAGCGACAGCGGATCGAGTTCTTCGGCAAGTTCTATCTCTTTCAGACCTTCGGCAAAACGTCCGCTTCCGACCAAATGCGCCGAATACCATTCGTGGGCATTCGGATAATTCGGATTTAGTTCAATAGATATTTTGTGAATCCGTTCCCCTTCTTTCCAATCAAATTTATTATTTTGGATTAAACCGTAAGTTGCATACGCCTCGCCCAATCGGTCATCAATTTCTAACGCTTTTTTGACCGAAACCTCAGCGAGTTGATAAGTTTCACGCGAAGGCATCAGTCCGTAAATATTTGCCCAAATATAGAAATCGGCAACGCCGACGTGAGCCAAGGCGAATTGCGGATCAAATTCTACCGCTTTTTGAAACCACTCGATTGCCTTTGGCAAAGATTCGGCGGTGAACTGATTCCAATAAAACCGACCTTTTAGATACGCTTCGTAGGCTTTGGGATGATCGGTGCCGCGTTTGGCAAGTTGAAATGTTTTTTCGCCCGTAATCTGTGAAACTAAGGCTTCGGCAACTTGTGTGGAAATATGGTCTTCGAGTTCTAAAACGTCAGTAAAATTCTCATCAAATTGTCCCGCCCAAACGGTTGAGGATTTTTGGACATCGAGCAGTTGCAGCGAAACGCGAAGCCTTGCGCCGAATTTTTTTATGCGCCCGTCCAAAACGAAATTTACACCGAGTTCGTGTCCGGCTTGCAAAGGATTTATATCGCTTTTTTCATAATTTGAAATCGAACTCGTCGGGCGAACGGTAAATTCCCGAACATTCGTCAGACGGGTAATTATTGCGTCTGCCAAACCAATGCTCAGATAACTTTCATCGGTATTTTCGGGAGTCGAAAAATTCAGTAATTGCAATGGCAAAACGGCAATGAGTTGTGTTTTTGAAGAGATTTGAAGCGGTTTACGTTCACTTTGAGAAACGATAAACGGCGCAGAAATTGTTTTGCCGGCAAGGTGGTTTTGGATGTCTTCCCGCAATTTTTTGATGGATGAATATCGTTCTTCGGGCAATTTACGAAGTGCTTTGAGCGTTATATTATCGAGGTTTCCTTTCAATTTTTCGTGTAAATTATCGGGCGATTCGCCCCGCAATTCGGCAAGATGGCTGATTGTCAGAGCTTCGCGGTCAACGTGGATTATCGGCAGCGAATAATCGGAGCGGCTGATGGCAAAACTCGGAAGCGAAGGCTGATCTTCGCAAATCGCCCGGGCAATTTCGTGCGGCACACGGCTTTGGAAACGGTATGGACGATGCCCCGTTAAAAGTTCAAATAAAATTACGCCAAGACTGTAAATATCGGTTGAAAAGGTAACAATTTCGCCTTGAATTTGTTCGGGACTGGCGTAATCAACCGTCATCATTCGCAGATGTGTGGCGGTCGGCTGTAGTGTTTCGGCAGCCAGTTCGGGATTTAACAATTTAGCTATTCCGAAATCGAGCAAACGCGGTGTTCCGTCGCTTGTAACCAAAATATTCGACGGCTTTAGATCGCGGTGAATGACCAGGTTTTGATGAGCATATTCAACCGCTTCACAAATTTTTATAAACAGCATCAGGCGTTGGTCTATGGTCAAACGGTTTTGGTCGCAATAGCGGTAAAGCGGCAAACCTTCGATATAATCCATTACAAAATAAGGTCTTCCGTCGCCGGTTGTCCCGCCGTCGAGCAATCGGGTGATAAAGGGATGTTCAAGCGTGGCGAGAATCTGACGTTCGTTGCGAAAACGCTTAAGGATAAAATCGGTATCCATTCCGCGTTTGACTATTTTTATGGCTACGTTACGCCTATATTCTCCGTCTGCCCGGATTGCCTGATAAACCGCGCCCATTCCACCGCGCCCGATCTCCCGTTCGATTTTATAATTTCCGAGTAAACTTCCGAGCATCGAATCCTCTTCGTCAAATTCCATCAGCGACGACAAAACACCTGCTTTGCTGTCGTTATAAGCCGGAGTTTCAATAAAACTGCTCGCATCCTCAAATTGTAAAAGTAATTTTTCGACTTCGGTTTTTAGTTCGGTATCTCCAGCGCATTTTTCGGCAAGATAATCCACGCGCTCAGAAAGTAAAAGGTCGAGTGCGTGCTGAAAAATTTCTTCAATTTGCTGCCAGCGTTCCGGGGACATATTTATCTGAATTTTAATTCAAATTTTGTATCAAGTCATCTTATTAGCGTTTGAAGATGATACTTTTTTCAACTAAATTATGCTTGTATGTTCAGGAAGTGAGATTAATGATTGGAAAATTTATCTTTCACTTTTTTGTGAAACTGTGTTCATTCATCGCTTCGGTCTTAATTTTTAATGACCGATCTCCCGAAAAAAATCCGCTCTCGGAATGTCTCTCTGTTCAGCCGTTTATTCTATCCGCCGCACCCTTATTTTTGAGAAGAGTAAAAACGTCGGGAATTTGAGCTGACAGCAACAATAGACATTATTGGAAATAAGAATTTGCCCGTGAATGACGCGAATCTGCGCGAATATTTTTAGAATTTTTTGGCTGAAAATATTATTTTTACAAAAAAATCTTTATTCGCGTTTTTTCGCGTTCATTCGCGGGCAAAATTTTTTAATCAAATCAAGAGTCAGGCGAGTCTGTGTTATTTCCGATAATGTCTAATAAAAAAGGACGAAAATTCGCCTTTTTTATTTGAGTTGAAAATTATATTACGCATTTTTCGACGTTCTCGGATTCCAAAAACTTTTCAACCGAAGTCCACTTTATGGTTGGGTAACGGTCGTTGTCGAGCAGGACGGATTCGGCGCGACCTTGCATCATATCGCGCATATATTGCATTCCTTGCCACGCGGGATAAAGCGAATTTGTGGCGGGAAATAAAAACCGCGCGATGTTGATAATGATGTCGAGCAGACCGATGCTTCCGGCGCGAAAGAGTTTGAACTTTTTGTCCGTGAGCGCATTCATCACATCGCGCACGTCCTCTGCGCTGACGCGGGCGCCGGCGATTCGCAAATAACCCGGTGCATTGTCATCGAGCGCGGCGTGCGCCGTAAATTTCGCCGTGTCGCCCATCGTCGTCAAGTCCATTTTGACCGACGAAACGCCCCAGTAAAGAATACGTCTGAAACGGTATAAAATCAGCGGCATTTCCTTCGTCAGCAAATCCGTAAACGCGCCGTTAAAAACAGTCGTCGCCTTAATCGGCGCGTCGTCCAAAATCTTATGAAACTCGCGCCGCAGATCGAGATTGCGGTTTTTGCCGACAGCGAGTTCGGTAAAATCCAACGAAAAATCGCTCGGAATAAATCGCGGCACGCCTGCCGAAACCGCGCCGTCGAGCAAACATTTCTGCGCGTCAATAATTACCTCGCGCAAACCCGACAACGCCGACACTACACAATCAACGCCTGCACAAGCCTCAGCAATTTCGCTCACCTCAAACAAATTCGCCTGCCTGATTTCTACGCCTTTTTCTCGAAGCCGTCCGACTTCTTCCCGCGAACTTTCCGCCCGCACCAACGCCCGAACATTCGCCCCTCGTTCAATCAGTGCGTCAATGATCCTGCCGCCAAGATTGCCCGTCGCGCCCGCCACTAAAATAGTTTTATTCATCAACTAAAACTTTAAATTATTAAATTTTGACGGGCAAATAAAAAAGGACAAAGCCGAAACTTCGTCCTTTTTTTTAATCCAAATTAATTTCACGTTACTGACACGCTTTCATCGGTCGTTTGACAAGACCGCCTTTTTTCTTGTCGTATTGCATACAGGTTTCGCTGACGATAACCAGTTTATTTTTGACGACACGGTAAGTCACTGTCGTCACGGAAGTTCCGGCACAGCAGGAATTTGTTGAAGAAACTGTTTTCTTTTTCTCGTCAAATTCGAGCGAGGTTCCTTCCCAACCGCTGTCCGCGAAAAGTTTTTTCGCCGGATCGTAAAGGTAATATAAACTCGAAGTATTCGGTCCGGCGTATGACGATTCAAAGATCGAAAAATCCTGAACGCCGTCAAAATTAAAATCGCCGACCGAAACGCCGTCCGCACCGCGCTGCTGTGTGTCAACATCTATCGTTTGCATCAGACGGTCGGTTTTTTTTTCGAAAACCTTGACCGCCGCGGCTCGGTCGCCCTTGACCGCCACCTTAAAATATCTGTCGGGCAGCGCATCGCCCTGAATAAACTCGCCTGATACTTCACTTGAACCGTAATTCGTTTCAAAGTCTTTTTTCAGCTTAATATCGAGATTTTTTCCCGTTTTCGCATCCTTCCAAACGCCTTTCAATTCCGCCGCTTTCCCGTCGTAATTACCAAACGTCAAAGTCGCCCGCGTCATCTTTTTCGCGTCTTTTTCCGTAAAACTCAACTTATTTTTAACCACTTTGCCGTCGCCCAAACGGATCGGTTCGTCGTATTTACCATAAACATAAACTGCCGTCCCCACACCGTCCGAATAAATATTCGTCACAAATGTCACCGGCGAATCACCGATAACCCCCGAATAACTCGCCTGCTGCCCAAACAAATTCGCCGCCGCCAGCACACTCAGCAGTGTAAAAAAAGCCGGTTTAATTAAAATTTTCATAAGTTTACAGATTCACTTCATTTGATCGAAGACCAATTCTCAAAAATATAGCACAAATGCGGTTTATACAAATTTTTCAGATTGCTCAAAGCGACTTTGTATTGCCAACCGATTAACGCCAAGCCTTTACAGCAATTCGCCGAATCCTTTTTTTGAGCGAGTGATAATTTTTGCTTGAGATTTCTTTGATTATTATTTGTTGAATCCAGTCGATATTTTAATTTAAGGTTTACCAAAAAAAAGGACGAAGCCGAAACTTCATCCTTTATAATTTCGCAAAAAAACAAATAAAAGGCTATTTTTATAATTTTATTCTTATTTCTTCGTATGGACCAAGGAATTTATCCCCATTAAAATGTATCAGGTGGTCAGGATTATCTGCTATCCAAACTTCTGTTTCCCAAGCTATGTCGGATATAAATTGTCTAAATTTTTGCCGATTCAAAAAGGCTGTTACAAATATGAGATTTGCTTTACAGTCTTTGGTTAATTTTTGTAGTTGCAAAAGACGAATTTCACTAATTGGACCTGATGAGTGAACTGCTTCAATTAAATATAACCAATTCTTTTTCTCTGAATAAGCTATAACATCAGGCAGTTCATCGTGTGAGATTTTGAAAAAATTTAGTTTCTCAAGTTTTTCTTTCTCTAAGTATAAATACTTGTCGGAAGTATCACCTACATAAAGAACTTCTGCTCCATAGCCATACCTTGGCAAGAACTCTTCAATTATTGCTTTTTGTAACTCATTATGTTCACCTGCTGAGAAAGATAATTTTCCACCTGATGGCAAAACTGCATCTACTTTTTTTATTTCTCTCTGACGCTTTAGTTTTTGATTTAATGGCTCAATATCTTTCAATTGTTCTGATACTGATTTTTCCCAATTCTCCGATTCATAATTTCTTATTAGTCCACAATATGTAGGATTTATAGAATATCCGCGAGTCGAATCATTTGTTGCAGAGTTAGGATTAGATTGCAGAATGATTTCTGCAACTGTAAGTAATTTCAGGTCTTTTCTTCTGATGTCATCATAGGAGCCTAAACTGATACTTTCATCAAAATGCTTATTTACATAATTTATAATATCCCTCGTCTTTAACGAATATTTGCTATTCAAATCCTTGGCTCTCTTAAGGTCGGAAATAGTTTTTATATCTCCACAAGCCAAAAATGCAATTGCCATTCGCTCCAATCTTCTGGGAGTGTTATCCATTGGTATTCCAAAACAATCAAGAATTAATAAAGTAGTATTAATCAATTCTTGGACTTCTTTTGACTTCTGCTTAAATGTTTTTGATTTATCAGGATTAATATACTGCTTCATTTTTGAATAAGTAAAGTTGTTCATTCTCATTTAAGAAATGTTGGTTGCTCATTTTCCCCAATAAATGATTTTTTATGTTTTGAGCCAGATGAAATGCAAAATTGGGAGCAACCGCATTACCAATTTGATTGAATTGTTGGGTTTCAGTTCCTGAAAATTCAAACCAGTCAGGGAAACTTTGCAACCTAGCCGCTTCACGAACAGTTAACCTTCGTCTTCTACCATCTTTTAGTTTGATTCTATGCATATCACCTGTTGCACCCGCCAAATTTCGGCATGTCAAAGTTCTCGATGGTTTATCTAAATACAAATCTCTTGGGTTAACACATTTGGAAGCCCTTTCATACTTAGCAACATATTTATCCATTGATTCTGTAAAGAACTTTGAATTTTCATCATATTTAACTGCGAGTTTTCCTAAAGCCTGTCCCGCTGTTATTTTTCGATTTATTTTTTTTGGCAAACTCGTTTTATTTTTTGAACCAATTACAATTACCCTTTCTCTATTTTGAGGAACCTCATAATTAACTGCATTCAAAAGAGCATGGTTTGTTTGATAACCTAACTTTTCAAGTTCTTCAATTACTTCTCTTAAATACCATTCATTTTTATAAAGCATTCCACGAACATTCTCAAATAAAAGTATTTCTGGATTTAATTGTTTGATTGCGGCTAAAAAAATTGGAAATCCGTCTCTTGAATCTTTCAATCCTAGTTGCTTTCCTCCAACACTAAAAGGTTGGCAAGGTGGACCACCTATTACAATATTTGCCTTAGGATATTTTGAAAATGTCGTGAGTTTTTCGTTTAGGCACTTTCCAATCAAATTTTGACTGTAAGTTTCACAGGCTTTTTCATCCATTTCATAGCCAATAGTTTTAAAACCGTTAGCTTCAAAACCTAAGGAAAGTCCACCACAACCCGCAAAAAGATCAACTACTGTTTTGTCTAATTCAGTATCAATCCAAGGCTTTAACTTATGACCAATTTCCTCCCAGTATTCCATTTCTATCACTTATTACTTATTTATATAAACAATTAAGCCAAAACTTAATTGTTTTTCATAGTTGAGTATTCAAAATTATATTGAATACTCTTTTGCATCAACACGATTATAGATTTATTAGTTTTAGTAAAATCTAATCCATTTTTGTTGAATCTTTGCAGAAGCGAGTATCTTTTGTCAATTGTAGGAATTTACCTTAATTCATAACAAACTTATGCTTCGATTGTGTAATACCCGAATGTTTATAGAAACAAACAGTTAAATAAGAATATTTTTTACCTTTCTAATTTACGTTTCCAGTCAAAGTTGACTAAAATAGCGTTAATTAAATATTGTCTTTAATTGATTTGTGTTTTAAACGCCAGTTGTTATTTGGTGAGCAAAATTAATTCGATAAATATAATAATCTAAAATATAAACAAGCAATAATATGTCAAAAATTTACTACACTTTAACCGATGAAGCACCGCTGCTAGCGACGCATTCTTTTTTGCCGATTGTGAAGGCTTTTGCGAAAGCGGCTGATGTTGAGATCGAAGTTCCCGATATTTCGTTGGCGGGGAGAATTTTAGCGAACTTTCCCGAATACTTGGGCGAAGAGCAGAAAACGCCCGATGCGCTTGGGGAATTGGGCGAATTGGCAACGCAGCTGGAGGCGAATATTATCAAATTGCCGAACATTTCGGCTTCTGTTCCGCAGTTGGAAGAGGCGATTGCCGAGTTGCAGAAACAGGGTTACGCGCTGCCGAATTACAGAAGCGAGCCGAAAACGGACGAGGAAAAAGCGATCAACAAAAAGTATGCGAAGGCGTTGGGCAGCGCGGTCAATCCCGTGTTGCGCGAAGGCAATTCCGACCGGCGTGCGCCGAAAGCGGTGAAAAATTATGTCAAGGAAAATCCGCATCGAATG
>JANMAA010000209.1:0-33040 GCA_031359215.1 Acidobacteriota bacterium
TACGCCTACGCCAACACCGACTCCGACACCAACTCCGACTCCAACACCTACGCCAACGCCAACTCCAACGCCAACTCCAACGCCAACGCCGACACCGACACCGACACCGACTCCGACTCCTACGCCTACGCCAACACCAACTCCGACTCCAACCGCGACACCAACACCAACTCCGACTCCAACCGCGACACCAACACCAACTCCAACTCCGACTCCAACTCCGGGTAATGTTTGCACTCCGGTGACTACTGTCACCGAAGGCGACTTGGCTCCGGGCGGTATTGTTTCATTTGGTGTTACCAGCGGTCCGGGTTCGGTAACGGTCGATCACGTTAATGCCGGAACAGGTTTGCAATCGCTGACCGTAGTTTCTGCAACTAATGCGATTGTCAACATTCCTCCGTTTGTGCCGGGAACAACTGCTCCTGTCACAGTGACATTTACACCGATCAATCCGGGACTGGCGGTTGATTTCACACTGAGAGCGGCAAGCACGTTCCACGCGGCGTTTATCAGAGCGAGATGTGCTCAGGTTTGCACACCGGCAACCACCGTCACAGAAGGCGATCTTTTCCCTGGTGGAATCGTTTCCTTTGGTGTGACGAGCGGACCGGGAAGTGTAACGGTAGATCACGTCAATGCGGGAACAGGACTTCAATCGCTGACAGTGGTTGGAACACCGACGAATGCGGTAGTAATGATTCCGGCATTTACAGCGGGAACACAGATGCCGGTCACAGTGACATTCATCCCGATCGATCCGAATCAGCCGGTAGATTTCACGCTGCGAGCGGCAAGCACGTTCCACGCGGCGTTTATCAGGGCACGATGCGGCACTCCGCCGCCGCCGGAACCTGAAAGATAGAAATCACACTGAAGCCTAATAGAACAGTTGTTGAATTTAACAACTGTTCTATTTCACACACATTCGTTAATGGAAGGTTGAGGTAGTTTTTTTATAAAGCCGGAAAGATATATTTAAAGTGAAAAGTGAAAAAGTTAATCAATATCGCTCGAATTACGTTGCTCCGGCTCGTTTAATAAGTCGTCTTTTTAACTGTAAAAAAACGGTTTAGCCCCAGAGATTTAATATGAAGCTATGTGTCTTTAAAACATTGATATTGGTTTGTTTAGCAGTTGTTTTTCTGACTGTTATTCAATGTTCTTCTAAAGTTGCCCCTGAATTGCCTAAAGAAATCTTAGGAATCGGTATCGGAATGAGTAAGCCGGAAATACAGACACATTTGGAAGCAATTGCCACCTTCGAGAGCGAAGGAAGGAAGGTTGGTCAGTTGTGGAAATTGAAGAATGACAAGCATTTCGATTCCATCGCCGTTGCATTTGACAGAGAAAATAAGGTTCGTTATGTAACCGCGTTCGTTGAAAAAGCGGCGGCAAAAGAAAAGATGAGGTTCGATGAGGTCGGTGATTTGACAAAAGCAAAAGTTGAAATTGTCGAACCACATTACCGCTACATTTGGGAAGTCCCCGCAGCAGACGATAGAGCCGCATATATCGTCAACATATATGGTGATAATCCTGAATTTGTTCAGACATATTCGCTGTCGAAAACAAATCAATCGGGTGAGGACGAGGATGAGGAATAACCGGATTCAAATCAGTGAAATTTGTTATTGATGTAAAAAAATTCATTTGTAATGAATCCGTATTTGGAAGTCAGAGGAAAAATTTTACAAAAGGAAGTGGTTTTATGAAAAAAGAATCTTCAAATCGCGGTTGGCACAATGCCACGCGCTATATCATATCGCTATTGGTGATCTTAACAATTGCCGCCGGTGGTTTTTTATTATTCGGTAATGACGCGAAAGCCGCAAGTCCGGTAGCGGGTGCTATCGGTCCTACGATCGGAACGAGTGTTACCTGGACGGGAGACCGTTTGACTCCCGGTTCTGCTCCAAATGGTGAGCCGTCCTGCACGACAGGGGACGGAACAGCCGCAAACTGTGACGTTTTTGCATTGACTGTCAACCCCGGCAATTGGGCGGGCAAACGCATCCGGGTTACTTCTAATTGGAATTTGGCAGCCAACGACTACGATATGGTAGTTCGTCAGGAAACCAATGGCACGACCGGAATGCAGGGCGACGGCGTTACTAACACGCCGCCTCTGGATACAGTCGTTTCAACCAGTGGAAACGGAACAAATACCCTGGAAGAGGTTATTCTCAGTCCGCCGGATTCAGGCGCAATTTATTATGTTCGATCAATTTATTTTGTCGTTCCGAACATAACCGACCAATATCGCGGGACGGCAATTGTTGAGAATACTACCATCGGTGCGCCTCCGTCCGTTTGCGGTTTGCCGACATTTGATAATTATCAGCCGCCGTTCGGTTATTCCCGTCGTGACAGTGCCGGAGAACCTTCTATCGGTATTAACTACAACACCGGAAACGTGATGACAATGTCCCGGTTACAGGCAAATCGCACAACCTTTAACGATTCGACATCACCTGCTAATCCATCATTTTTCGCCCGGTCAATTACATTAGCACCGACAGGTTTCGACCCGATCGGGTTCACAGACCCAATCACGGGACGCAGTATATTCGGTGAATTGGTAGTCGCCGGAGGTTCGACAAATGCGGTTCTGAGCGACGACGATTTAGCGACAATTTCCAATGTTGTTCAAACCGGCGGTCCGACACAAGGGGTTGATCACCAGACAATAGTCGGCGGTCCGCCGAATCCGAATGTTGTCGGAAGACAGCCGACGGGAAGTTATCCGCATTTATGGTATTACGCTTCGCAATCGATTGCAGTGGCGACGGTATCGACCAGTTTTGACGGTGGTTATACTTATCAACCGGCAGTTCCGGCATACAATTTAACCCAATGCAACGGCTTGCACGGACATCTCAAAGTTTCGCCCAACGACGGAACGGTTTATCTGCCCAACAAAGGTTGCAGCGGTAAATCGGGTTTCTCCGTTTCGACCGACAACGGTTTGACTTGGACGGTGCGAACAGTTCCGACCAGCACTTCAGGAGCTACAGATCCTTCGGTCGGCATCGGCGCGGGCGGCAGGGTTTATTTTGCTTATGCCGGGGGCGACAATCATCCGCATGTGGTCATTTCCAACGACCGCGGATTGACGTTCAATAATGATTTTGATTTGTCACAGAGCGTAACGCCAAATCTGACCGCAGTCGTCTTTCCCCACGTCGTAGCCGGCGATAATAATCGTGCAACAGTATTTTTCATCGGCACTTCTTCGACCAATCCGGGTGATCCGGTGGGAAGTGACAACGGAGGTGCCGGTCCGAATTTTGCCGGAACATGGTATCCGTATATGGCAACCACTTGTGACGGCGGTCAAACTTGGTCGGTTGTGAGAGCGGACAATGACCCGCTGCTTGCACCGGGAACTAGAAATCCGGTTCAGCAAGGTGTGGTTTGTACCGAGGGAACGCTCTGTCCCAGCGGTCCGCCTAATACCCGCAATCTACTCGATTTTAATGAGATGGGAGTTGATTCTCGCGGACGGGTAGTTGCCGTCTATGCCGACGGTTGTCATACCGTGGATGCTGCAAATACACTGCATCCGTGTATGACGCAACCCGAAAACGATCCGGCTTTAACTACCCGCGATCAAAATCAGGGTTTAGCGCGTTTGACCATTATTCGTCAGCGCGGCGGACCTCGTTTGTTTGCGGCTTTTGATGTCGGCGGACCAACGCCGCCACCGTTGCCGCCACTTGCTTTTGCTAACCAAAGCAGGAATGGTATTCAGTTGAAATGGGCAACGCCCGATGACGGCGGTTCGCCGCTCACGTCATACCGCATTTATCGAGGCACAGCCGGCAGCAGGGAGCAAATGATCGGTGAAGTAGCACCAAATGCTTATATCTTCGGCGATTATCTGAAAAAGCGTGGAAATGCAAATTATTACTACTACGTTACGGCAGTTAATGCCTACGGCGAAAGTCTGCGAAATGTCAAGACCTTTGTTTCAAAAGGTGAATAAGGTTTGAAATGAGAAAGTGGGATTAATGTTTGATGATCGAAAAAATGATGATCTTTAATTCATTACTCCTACTTTTTCATAACCCTTATTTTATCGAAGATAGCCGGGATGCGATTTTTTGACGAACGATACGCGAACGACGTATGCCCTCAGTTTTGACGACGCGGATACGTAAAAAAAACCGCTTATTATCTGTTGCATCGGGTTTCGACTTGCAACGCGGGCGAGATGAGGAATCTGCTAACTCAGACACCTCATCTAAATTAAATGCTAGAAAGAGGATTATCAAAATGAATAAAACAATCAAAGGAATTAGAGATTTTGGGATTCGCACCATTGCGGGTTACGTTTTCGCGGTTTTCGCGGTTTTTATTTTAAGTGTTTCTGCTAAGGCGGCTACCTTTAATGTTTCAAATACCAACAATAGCGGTGGCGGAAGTTTGCGACAGGCAATTCTCGACGCAAACGCTAATGCAGGTGCAGATATTATCACAATCAATGTTGCCGCATTTAGTACCATCACGCCGCTTACACCGCTTCCGCAAATAACCGACACGGTTAATATCGGTAGCGGCACGCGCGTTACTCTGAACGGTTCAATGGCGGGTTCGACCGGCTACGGATTGCGGATTTCCGCTCCAAACTGCTTCGTGTCGGGATTTATAATCAATAGTTTTCAGGAAGGCGGAATTCGGATTGACGGAGCAGGCAACAATACCAGCCTTGACGGACTTAATATCGGCGTTAATTTTGCCGGAGATGCGGCAGTGCCGAATATAAATCGCGGCATTTTGATTGTCGGGACGACCGGCAATCTGATCGGCGGTTTTGGCATTGCAAATGTCATATCCGGTAATCTCGGTCGCGGTATCGAAATCACCGCCGGCGGTTCGGCAACCATTCGCGGCAACCGCATTGGAACAAGTGCGGACGGAACCGTAGATTTAGGCAATACTTCGCACGGCATCCAAATTGTCAATTCCTCCGGTAGTTTGATAGGCGGATCAACTGCTGGCGAGCGCAATATTATCTCCGGCAATAACGGAAGCGGAGTGTTTATTGTCGGCGACATCGGAACGCCTGCCTCAAACAACCTCGTTATTGGCAATTATATCGGCGTTGATGTAAGTGGCAATTTAGAATTGAACAACGACGGAAGCGGTGTTGTCATTCAAGACCGAAATAACACAATCGGCGGTGTCACGGTCGGAGAACGAAACATAATTTCCGGCAACAGCATCGATGGCGTTTCCATCTCGACAACACTTGCCACCGGCAATACGGTTGCCGGAAACTACATCGGCATTGGCGCAGACGGATCGGCATCGATTCCGAATGTCAACAATGGTATCCGAATCAGTTCGCAAGCATCCAATAACACAATCGGAGGTTTGGGTGTTACGCCGGGATTGTGTGACAAATCTTGTAACGTCATTGCCAACAACGGCGCGGCAACGGCAGTCAGCGCACGCGCCGGAGTGTATGTCGAACCGACGGGCGGCGCACGTAACCGGATTCGCGGCAATTCGATCTTTACGAATTTCGGAATCGGTATTGATTTGAATGCGTCCGGCTCAACTGCCAATGATGTGAGTGACATCGACACGGGAGCAAATAATACTCAGAACTTTCCGGTTTTAACCGCTGCCGATACAAACGGCACGATCACAGGAACATTGAACAGTACTGCAAATTCGGTTTTTGCAATTGATTTTTACAACAATACGGCGGTTGACGGTGCAAACAGCGAAGGACGCGCCTTTATCGGTTCGACCACCGTTATTACCAATGCCAGCGGCGATGCTTTGTTTAACTTCGGCACGACGGTGACGCTTACCGCCGGACAATTTATCACGGCAACCGCGACTTCAACCGGCGGTGCAGTCCAAGCCGTCGGGGATACATCTGAATTTTCCGCCGCTCAGGTAGTTATCGCCGGAACAGGCGGCGCAACGGGTCTTGAGTCGGACATCTCTCCGAGAATGACCGGCGACGGCAATATTCTTTCAGACGATGTGGTGCAAATACGACGTTTTCTGAACGGAACGAATACGCCTAATACCACTCCGAACGAGTTTCAGAGAGCAGATTCTTCTCCCATCGGAACACGCGGCGACGGGAATATTCTTTCGGATGATGTCGTGCAAACCAGACGCTATCAAAATGGCTCTGATCCCAGACAAACTGCCGGTGGACCAACCACACCTCTTATCAACACATTACCATTATTGCCCACCGAATCTAAACAATCGGCAGATGAATCGAAAACTTCCAAAAGAAATGAACGTGAAATGCGGGTTGAAAATGCGAGCGGCAACATCGGACAAGCCGTAACCGTAAATATTCTGGTTAATGCAGATGGCGAAGCCGAATATGGATTTACCTTGAATTATGATGCGAGCGTATTATCAAATCCGGTGATCGGCACGGGCAATGCCGGAGCGTTAGTTCGTTCTTGCAATCTCGCCACTGCCGGACAGGTCAATTGTTCAATTGGCGGATTTGCGAAACATCGGGAAGGCAGCAGCGATCCGAACATCGGTGAGATCGGAGCCGGCAATAATCAGATATTGATTACGGTTACTTTCACGATTGCGCCAAAGACAGCACCGGGAACAACATTGTTGACTCTCTCGAATGTGAATGCTTCGAGTGATGCACCGCAATTGTTTATACCGAAAGCAACCAATGGCACAATTACGATTCGAAACCGACGACAATAATCATCTGAACAGTCAGCGGAAAAAGGCTGAACTGTTCCGGATTTATTGAATGATTCGGACATTGCAAACGGTTAAGAAAATATATCTTGCTGCCAGAGCGGATGATTTTCTTAACCGTTTATTTTATTTTAAACTTCCAAGATTTACTGGTTTTCGGTTGTGTAAATGATTTGATTTAGAGTGAAGAAAAATCTAGATTTTGCCGTGTAATTTTTCGTATGTCGCATTGAGAGATTCGGGAATCGTGCGTGTTTCGCCAATGGAAGTCATAAAATTTGCGTCTCCAACCCATCGCGGCAAAATGTGCATATGAAAATGATCGGTTACGCCTGCGCCCGCCGATCTGCCTTGATTCATCCCTAAATTTATTCCTTCAGCCTGATAAACATTACGCAAGGCTGATTGACAACGCTTGGTCAAATCCATTAATTCATCAGTGATTTCTTTGGGAGCTTGATCTAAATCGGCAAGATGTGAAAACGGAACGATCATTAAATGTCCGCTGATATAAGGATAAATGTTTAAAATTACAAAATTATGCTCGGCGCGATAAAGAATAAATTTTTCCTCATCAGTTGCCGAGCTGTTTAATATATTGCAAAACACACAGCCACTTGTTGTGGCGGTAGCCTGTGTTTGACTGTCTTTAATGTAAGCGTATCGCCAGGGACTCCACAAAACATCCACGAGTTTTATAAAAAATAAGCAGAATTTTTCCAGCCGCTATATTTATACTGCTTATTTATTGATTAGGTCTTTCAAATCTTTGCCGGGTTTGAAGTAGGCAACCCGTTTGGCAGGAATACTGACCGCAACGCCCGTTTTCGGATTGCGTCCTTTTCGGGCATTGCGATGGCGCACACGAAAACTACCGAAACCGCGCAATTCGATCTTTTCGCCATTGTTCAAGGTGCTGACAATGCTGTCGAAAATTATCTCGACAAGCTGTTCGGCATCTTTCTTGGTCATTTCAGCTTCGTTGGCTACTTTTTCTACTAAATCTGCTTTTGTCATTCTTTCTCTCCTCTCCTTTAATAAATCAAATCTGCCGGGGCAATTCAATTTTTATGCAGTTTTTCTTATTTCTTCGCCGCTTCTTCAATTTCGTCAGTTTCCGTTTCTTCAACTTTGTCTTTCAGGGCATCAGGTTCAGTAACATCCTGAGTCGATTCTGAAACTTCAGAAGACGAAGGAGATTCGTCCTCTTTAACGGGTAATTCCGTAGTTCCGGTTTCAACTTCAGTTGAATCTGAAGCCGCAGGTTCTTCGGGCTTTGGTTCTTCAACTTCGGTTGATGTTTCTTCAGCAGTTTCCGGTTCAGCCGCTACTTCTTGCGCCTCAGCGGTTTCCGCAGTTTCGGATGCTGCTTCTTCGGCTTTTTCCTCAACCGTTTCGCCGTTTGTTTCCGCTTCATCAACGGATGCCGCCTCAGGTGCGACCTCAGCCGTCTCAGTTTCTACGGTATCCGTTGTTTCTGTTTCTTCCGTTGCCGGTGTTTCGGTTTCGGCTGTTGTATCAGCTTCGGCTCTTTCTTTTGCCTTTAACGCTTTTCTTTCCTTTTTGGAAAGTTTTGGCTCTTCGGGAACTGAATCTTCGGTTGCCACACCGCGTTTCAAATTCATAAGTTCGCCCAAAGAAGCCATTCCGCCTTTGGCTTCAGTCGAATATGACTTGGTATCTACAACAGGTTCGTCGTGTCTGCCGACCGCACGATGTGAAAGTCCTATTTTTTGCTCGTCGTGTTCGATCCGCAAAATTTTGAAATCCAACTCCTGCCCGATAGAAACTACATCTTCAGGTCGCTCGACTCTTTCTTCGGAAAGTTCCGAAATATGACATAAACCTTCTAAATCTTCGCCCAATTCGACAAAAACACCAAATCCGGCAAAGCGCGAAATATTTCCTTTAACAACATCGCCTACTTTATGGGAAGCAATAAACGAAATCCACGAACTCGGCGTAATATCCTTTATCGAAAGCGACATACGATGTCCTTCGATGTCAATGCCGGTGATAACCGCTTCAACCTCTTGGTCTCGTTTAAGAACATCTTTCGGATGTCTGATTTTTTTCGAATGAGAAATGTCTGAAACGTGAACGAGTCCGTCAATTCCCTCTTCAACTTCGATAAACGCGCCAAAATCCGTTAGGTTGCGGACTTTTCCACGAACCGTTGATCCTACATGAAATCGATCCAAGATCGTTTCCCACGGATTGGGTTGAAGTTGTTTCATTCCCAAACTGATGCGTCGGTCATCAGTGTCGATTCCAAGCACCTGAACTTCGACTTCTTCGCCCGGATTAACGAGTTTACGCGGACTTTTACTACGTTTTGACCATGACATTTCCGAAACGTGGACAAGTCCTTCAACGCCGGGTTCGAGTTCGATAAATGCTCCGTATTCGGCAACCGAAGAAACCACTCCCTTAATCTTCGCGTCAATCGGATAAACTTCCATCACGGTTGACCACGGGTCGGGAATCAATTGTTTGTAGCCAAGTGAAACTTTTTCTTTGTCACGGTCAAGCTTTAGAACTTTTACCTGAACATGATCATTAACTTTAAATAGTTGATTCGGATTCTGGAGTCTTCCCCACGACATATCAGTAACATGAAGTAAGCCGTCAATACCGCCGATGTCAACAAATGCACCGTATTCGGTCAAATTCCTGATTGTTCCTTCAACAACGTAACCTTCTTCGATACCATTTAATGTTTCGGCTTTTTGATGATTGACAATCTCATCGGTCAACGCTTTTCGTGAAATGACAACATTGTTGCGTTTACGGCTGAACTTGATGACTTTGGCTTCAATCTCTTTATTTCTAAAAGAATCCAGGTTTCGAATCGGACGCGAATCGATTTGTGAGCCGGGTAAAAAAGCCTCGATACCGTGCAGGTCAACCTGCAAACCGCCTTTAGTTTTGCCGGTAACCCGACCTGTAATAGGCGTTTCATCATTGAAGGCTTTTTCGATTATATCCCATGATTTACGGTTCAATGCATCTGTTCTTGAGAGAACAGGAGGTGCATCACCGGAGTGCATTTTTCGGATAACGACTTCTACATCATCGCCTGTTTTTACCGTAACTTCCCCTTCAGGTGTGGTAAACTCTTCAATTGCAATAACACCTTCGGACTTGTGACCGAAATCAACCAAAATACCACGTTCCGAAACACCGACGACTTTGCCTTCGACAAGATCTCCGACGTGATAAATAGTTTGATCTTGTTCAAACTCTTTCAGAATGTCGCCGAAATTCATATCTTTGGAATTTGCGACATCTTCTGAAGAAACAGACGAATCTTCGGCAGTGGTCGAATCAACATTTGCCGGTTCTTCTGCTTCACTTGTTTCAGTTGGTAAAACAGGCGTTTCTGCTGATGCTATGTCCGTTGATGTTTCTGTTGCCGTTGACGGTGATTCATCCGATGATAAAACAGGTGTTGTTTCCGCCGCCGTTTCGGGGGAATTATCTGCTTTTGCTTCTTCTGTAACCGAATTATCGTTTTGCACCGATTTTTCAGTTTCTTTTGTAACCTCGTTTGTCATTTAAATTTACGTTAATTTCCTTATAAAAAATAGCTCTCAATTATGAGGCGCGTTTATTTTTATCCAATCAAATATAGAAAAATTGGCTTTCTGGATTAGCCAATTTTATCCCTAAAATCGCTGCGTTTGGAAATAAGATTCAAATCTGCCGTTAGTAAAGGCGAGAAAATTATTTAAAGATGAGATATAAGACATTGATTTTTACTTCACTTCCGCGCATTGCATACGTTGTTCGGATAAAACTAGAATTTACACGCCATTGGACTTAAATGTCAAGACTGTAAAGAATTTAACTAAGTCCGGGGCACAAAATCATTGAATCGCTTCTTTCATCTCTCTGACAGCCTGACTTAGACCGACAAAAATCGAACGCGAAATAATGTTATGACCAATGTTAAATTCGGTAATTTCAGGAATTGCCGCCAGTGCGCCGACATTTCGATAAGTCAATCCGTGTCCGGCGGCAACGATCAAGCCCAAATTTTTTGCGTGTTCAGCGGCTTTTTTTATTCTTTCGACTTCGGTTTTTGCCTTTTCAGCACCTTCACCGTGAGCAGCACGGGAAGAGAGAGTCAGTTCGGCAAATTCAGCCGTGCAGATTTCTATTTGCTTTGCTCCGACACCCTTTGCCGCTTCGATTTGTTCCACATCAGGGTCAATAAACACGCTGACAAAAACTCCCGCGCCGGTTAATTTTTCAACAACGGCTTTTATACTTTCAAAGTTAGCAATAACATTTAATCCGCCTTCGGTAGTTATTTCGTGCGGACTCTCCGGCACCAGCGAAACCGCGTCGGGTTTTGTATGCAGCGCAATCGAGAGCATCTCTTCGGTTGCCGCCATTTCGACGTTTAGATAAGTAGTTACGACATCGCGCAAAAGCTCGATGTCGCGGTCTTGAATATGCCGCCTGTCCTGGCGTAAGTGAACCGTTATGCCGTCGGCACCCGCCTGTTCGCAGATAACCGCCGCTGTGATAATGCTCGGCTCAATTGTTTTACGAGCTTCGCGGATGGTGGCAACATGGTCGATATTGACGTTTAATTTAGCGGTCATAAATACTATTTTTTGTCATAAACGCCTTGTTTAGCGTTTTTGCGAATCTGACGCACTTCGTTGAACATTCGTTGGCTGTCACGGATGACGCTGACCTTCGTGCCTTCGCAATGATCCCAACGAACAGGAATCTCGTGTAATCGCAACCCTTTATGATGCCCCACATACAGGAATTCGACATCGAAACCGAAACGGTCGATTTGCATTACATTAAGCAGAGGACGAAACTTTTCCATATTAAATGCTTTGAAGCCGCACTGCGTATCCCAAAAAGGTAATCCGGTCAGAGTTCGCACGATCAGATTAAAAACTTTTCCACCTTGCTCGCGCCGCCACGGTTGGTGAGTTCCGATCAAATCTCTATCGAGTGCGCGTGAGCCGAATGTTACGTCAAACTCGTTCTTTCGGATCGGTTCGACAAGTTTCGGCGTTTCAGTGATCGGAGTAGAAAGATCGGCATCGGTAAACAGTGCAACTGCGCCGACAGAGGCAAGTAATCCGGTTTTGACGGCGAAACCTTTACCGTGATTTTTTTCGTATCGAATAACGCTTGTTTCGACAGCCGGAAATTCGGCGCAAACTTTTTCGGCAACTTTCGCCGTCGCGTCGGTCGAGCCGTCATCAACTACGATCAGTTCGGCATCTTGAATTTCGCGGCTAATATAGTCGAGAATTGTCCTGACGGAATCACCGAGTCTCGATTCTTCATTAAAGGCTGGAATGACGATGGATAAAGTCTTGTTCATTAGGCAAAATGTAATAATAGAGTTTCGGGTTTCAAGTTTCAAGTTTTTATTTCGGAATTTCCGTCAAATGATTTTAACTCGAAACCTTAAAATCGGAACAACCGTAGAATGACTTTTTACAACCAAGATATGTTATATTATAAATCGTTTGGAGATTGAATCTATGAGCAGAAAGTTTGGAATAATTGCTATTTTATTAGTTGTCATTGGAGCGGTTTTTGGCGGTGTTTTTAGTAAATTGCCCGTAAAATCGGTAGCTGATACTTCTTTATCTACGGAAAAAGTGGTTTCGGATTATCGTGAAGCACTCGACGTAATCGATAAAAATTATATCGGCGAAGTTGACCACGAAAAAATTACCGAAAGTTCAATTCAAAGTATGCTGTTCACGCTTGACCCGCATTCTTCCTTTTTCACCCGCGAAGAATTTCGAAAACTTTATGAAGAACAATCTTCACAATTTTACGGCATCGGTGTTTCTATTTTGCAGCATCGTGACGGTGTTTATATTCAATCGGTGATCCCGGACACGCCTGCCGACAAAGCCGGACTGCATTACGGCGATAGATTTGTTCAGGTTGAAGGCAAGGACGCGAAAGATTGGACAAGTGCGGAGGTTTCCAAAAATGTGCGGGGAACACGAGGAACGCCCGTTAATATCAAGATCGGACGCGCCGGACAAGACAAACCGCTCGATTTTACTATTGTTCGCGGCGGAGTTCCGCTTCCTTCAATTCGCAATTATTTTATGCTTAAAGACGGTGTCGGTTACGTCGGTTTTACCGGCGGTTTTCAGGAAACCAGTGCCGACGAACTCGATCAAGCCATTGCCGATCTGAAAAAACAGGGAATGAAGAGTTTGGTGCTTGACCTGCGAAACAATCCGGGCGGATTGTTGCCGCAAGCCATCGAAGTCGTCAGCCGTTTTGTCGCAAGCGGTCAAACCGTCGTGTCCGTCAAAGGTCGTTCACGTTATTCAAAATCGCATGAATTACTCACAGACAGCCGCAAAACCGAGTATTTTCCGCTTGTTGTGATGATTAACGGCGGTTCGGCTTCGGCTTCGGAAATCGTCGCCGGTGCGCTTCAAGATTACGGACGCGCACTAATTGTCGGTAGCGATAGTTTCGGCAAAGGTTTGGTGCAGAGAGTTTTTCCGCTTGATTATGGTACGGGATTGACCTTGACGATGGCGCGATATTACACGCCTTTCGGACGTTCATTGCAGAGAGATTATTCAAGCGGTTCGATTTACGATTATTACACGCATCACGCCGAAGACGGCGAAACCGAAACAACGGACACTAAACCAAAACCTGTGGGAAGTCCGGTAACAACTGCCGGCGGACGAGTTTTTTACGGCGGACGCGGCATCGAACCTGATTTAAAAGCACCTGCGCTTGCCTTTACGCCATTGCGTTTGCGCCTTAATGAAGCCGCGTTTTTCTTTGTGCGAAACTTGGTTGCAGGACAAATCAAAGGGTTTGAAAATTTCAAGATTGATAAGCAAAATTATAATCTGACGGTTGCGCCAACCGAGTTTCAAATCAATGACAAGTTGTTTGAGGCATTTCGCAATTTTATCGCCAAAGATAAGGAAAACGGTTTGACCGCAGAAAATATCAACAGCCAAATTGATTACGCCAAATCGCGTCTGCGCGAAGAACTCGCCACCGCCAACAACTCAAACGAAGCCGGACAGCAAGTTTTACTCGAAACCGACCCGCAAGTCTTAAAGGCAATTGACGCGATTCCCGAAGCGAAAAAATTGCAAGAAAGTATTTTGGTCAAAAAGTAATTTTGGAATATTTGTCATCATTAAAAGGGCGCAAAAAACACAAAAAAGAATTTGTTTTGTGTTTTTTGCGTCTTTTTTGTGGCTACTCAAAAATCTTTTTAACGCATTGACTTAATTAGCCAAAGAATTTTGGCAATGATACAATTTTTAAGGTTTCATAAAATAATTTAGAGAGGATATTTATAAACTGTGATTGATTTTGAATTAAGCGAAGAACATATTGCATTACAAAAAACGGTGCGCGAATTTTGCGCGGGTGAAGTCGCGCCGTTCATCAAAGAATGGGACGAAAAACAGCATTTTGAGCGAAGTGTTTTCGACAAAATGGGTGAACTCGGACTTTTGGGCGTGTGCATTCCCGAACAATACGGCGGCGCGGGTTTTGATTATATTTCGCTCGGTTTGGTCTGTGAAGAACTCGAAACCTGCGATACATTTTTGCGCGTGGCGATGAGCGTTCACGTCGGGTTGAATTCATTGAGTTTGCTGACTTGGGGAACGGAAGAGCAAAAGCAAAAATATCTCGTGCCGCAGGCAAAAGGCGAAAAATTGGCGACTTTCGGACTGACCGAACCGAATGCCGGAAGCGATGTTATCGGAATGCGTTCAAACGCGAAACGCGACGGCGACGATTGGATTTTGAACGGTGAAAAAATGTGGATTTCTTTGGGCGATGTTGCCGATCATTTTTTATTTTTCTGTTGGACGGATGAAGAAAAACGCAAAAACCGCGACCATTCGGGAATGAGTTGTTTTATCGTCGAGCGCACAATGGACGGCTTTTCGTCGGGAACTTTGCACAACAAACTCGGCATCAAAGCCGGAAATACGGGCTATTTTACGTTACAAGATGTTCGCGTTCCCAACGCAAATATGCTCGGCAACGAAGGCGAAGGTTTTAAGATTGCGATGTTTTCGCTTGAAAACGGACGTTACACGGTCGCATCGGGCGCAACAGGCGTAATTCGGGCTTCGCGTGATGCTTCGGTTGCTTACGCTAATACACGCGAAGTGCAAGGTCAAACCATTGCTAATTTTCAGCTCGTCAAACAGAAAATCGCCGATATGGAAGCCGATTATGAAATGGCGCATCTGTTGTGGCTGAAATGCGGTTATTTGAAAAACGAGGGGAAATCGTCAGCAAAAGCCGCGAGCCTTGCAAAGTGGCAAGCAACCATCCGCAGCGAAAAAGCCGCGTCAATGGCGATTGAAATTCACGGCGCAAACGGCTACACCAACGATTATCCGGTCGAACGCTATCTGCGAAACTGCAAAGCCGCGATCATTTACGAAGGAACGCGCGATATTCACACATTAATGCAGGCGGATTGGGCGTTAGGCTTGAAAAAAGAACCACGCGCCCGTGTAATTCTTCCGCCGTATAAACAAATGGCGGCTGGCAAAAACTAGTAATGGAAAAAGATGTCAATTCACATTCTTGCCTGTCGGTCGTAATGCCCGCTTATAATGAAGAGGCAACGCTAACTCAAATTGTTCAGCGGGTTTTACAACTATCGGACTTACTCGAAATTATTATCGTTGACGACTGTTCAACTGACAATACGCCAATAATCGCGCAACAATTGGCTGATCGGGATTCTCGAATAAAATATTTCAGACAAGCTAAAAACAGTGGCAAAACCGCCGCACTTAATACGGGTTTTGCATTAACAACGGGCGAGGTCGTTATCGTTCAAGATGCCGATCTCGAATACGATCCGTCTGATATTCCCGATGTCATAGCACCGATTATTAACGGACACGCCGATGTCGTGTTTGGCTCACGGTTTATGATCAAACGCGCCACCAGAGTCTTGTATTTTTATCATTATCTGGCAAATAAAGGATTGACATTTTTATCAAATTGTCTGACAAACATTAATTTGAGCGACGTTGAAACCTGCTACAAAGCATTTCGGGGTGAAATAATCAGAAATATGATAATCACCTCAAGCGGTTTCGGTTTTGAAATCGAGGTAACGGCGAAGGTTGTAAAACTCAAATGCAGAGTTTACGAAGTGCCGATAAGTTATTACGGGCGAACATACGAAGAAGGAAAGAAAATCGGCTGGAAAGACGGCGTTGGAGCATTATGGTATATCTTCAAATTCAATTTACTGGTTAATTTACAACAATCTTATAAGAAAGAAATATCGCTTTTAAGTTCGGCTGAACACAGGGAAATTGTTTCATAATGGATTCAAGAAACTACATTTTGTAACAATTATTTAACCCTTTTGATAATCGAGTTGAAAATATTTATAAGGAGTTTTTATGAAATTATGGAATGTAATTGCAATCACTTTTGTGTTGGTGGCTATTTTTACAATTAATTTAGATAAAACTTACGCCCAAGCCTTAAACAATTCGCCACAAATTAAGATTTTAAATAACTACGGTTCGATCCCATTTGATGATGGTAAAACTATTATCGCCGAAATTAAATTTGATGGATTAGACAGCATTGGCGAAGAATATGATGAAGCAATCGGTAAGACACTTCCTGAAAGCGATTGCCGAAAAGTATTAAGAGAAAAGCGGGCATCAATTAATAATGGTGATAAATTTTACGGCGGTAAAGTTTCTAAAGCCGTGAAACAAATTCGAGAATGGCTTGACTCAAATGGTTACGATAGATCTGAAGTCATTGCGTTTGGCGAAAATCTCACGAAAAATCAGATGAAACTCGTTTTTTCCATCAAACGAGGTTTATTAGCGTATGTTTCGGACATTCGTTTTGAGGGAAATTTGAATATTACAAACGAAGAATTGGTTGAGAATTTTAAGACTTGTTCAAATGATTCTTGGAAAATTTATGACTTGAGAAAATACGACTTTTATGCACGAACCTGTTCACGAAACTTTCTGTTTAGCAAAGGATACTTTGATGCGAAAATTAATAAAATCAATCGCCGTCCTGTTGATGGTAGTTATCAGGTAACAATAGATGTTAATGAGGGAGTTCGTTATCGAATAGGCAAAATCAAAATAGAAGGCGCAAAGGTTTTTACCGAAAAGGAAATTTTAGAAATATTTGGGCAAAAAGAAGGCGACATTGCAGATGGTAAAGTTTTGCAGAATTTTGTTTATAACAGGCTGAAAAGAGTTTATGCCGATAAAGGTTATGAATTATTTAATGCCGAGTTTGAGCCTATATTTATTGCCTCTGTTGCAGATGGATTAGATGCGACCGTAAATCTTGATATTACAATTGATGAAGGACCTCAATTCAAACTATTAACGATAACATTTATTGGAGTTGAAAAAGAAAAATCACAAGAACTAAGAAAATTGTTTTCTTTGAAGGATGGTGACATTTACAGTCAGAGTGAAATGGATGAAGGAATCAAAAAGATAAATGAAACTGAAGAATTTTACTTTGTTGAAAAAGATCAGAATGTTGAGATACGAACGAATGAGGAAAGCAAAGATATTCAGTTATTGATTAAATTAACAAAAATCAAAAAATGAGCGAACAAATTATCGAAAACTTCTTAAAAGATGCGCTTGAAACTTTTCGGAATTATAAAAAACTCGCGGAAAAGGCGATGGCGCAGGTTTCGGATGAGGAATTTTTTAGGGCGATCGATGAAGAGGCTAATTCGATTGCCGTGATTATTAAGCACATTGCGGGAAATCAAAAATCGCGTTGGACGGATTTTTTAACTTCTGACGGCGAAAAATCCGATAGATTTAGGGATGCGGAATTCGAGGTAAGGGATGAATCACGCGCAAAGTTGATGCAGTTTTGGGAAAACGGTTGGCAGACGGTTTTTGATGCGATTGAGCCTTTGACGGCTGATGATTTTGCGAAAAAGATCACGATTCGCGGTGAACCGCATACTATTTCTGAAGCGATAAACCGGCAATTGACGCATTACGCTTATCACATCGGGCAAATCACGTTTTTGGCGAAACACTTTCGCACCTCAAACTGGAAGACTCTGAGCGTTCCGCGCAACAAATCGGCGGATTTTAATGCGTATTTGACGGAAAAGCAGAAAGAAGGGACTGAAAAGTTGAGCCGTTTTGAAGTGCCGATGGAGTTTACCGAACAGGCAAATCTCGATGAGTAAAATTGCCGAAAAAAAATGAACAAGAGGAAAGAGTAGAATCTTGTTCATTTTATTTTTTATAGAAAATACATTCTCCACATTTTAACGAATACGAATACGGCTGATTATTCCGGTTTGCGTTCTGCCGTTCGGAAAGTATTTGATTTGAATCGTTTCACGATAGGTTCGGAATCCCTGACGCACGATTCGCGTTCGTGTTACGATACGCACACCACGACGATTGTAACGATTTGTTTGTTGATATTGATCCCGTTGCAGATTCGGTTGCGAAGTTTCGGTTGCCGCCTCAACAGACGGAATCGTAAAAGCCATCATACCTAAAAGCATCGCTAAAGCTAAGAATTTTTTCATAATAATTTCTCCCCACTAATTAATTTTCAACGACGGAAAATCCGAAGTTGATGTATGTTTGAAGTGTTTAATGAAAAGATAGTTGGCGCAGGATTTTTCAAGTAATGTAAAGATTTGTCAGAGTTTTGCCGGATGCAAAAGCCGCAATCTCCAAACTCTTTTAACTGAAAAAGTTTAGATTTTGCGGCTTTACGAACAAACCAGGTTGGTTTATAAAATTGTCCTTATATCGTTTGCCGATATTAAGCGGATGTCGGCTTTCGCTTATCCGCTTTGTTCGGTTGCGGAGTTGTCCGCAAATAAGGCTTGATAGTCGTGAAACCGGCGGGAAATTTTTCTCTCGCATCTTCGTCTGAAAGCGACGGGACAACAATGCAATCGTCGCCGTCCTTCCAATTTACCGGCGTTGCTACGCTGTAATCGGATGTTAATTGAAGCGAGTCGATCACCCGCAAAAGTTCATCGAAATTTCTGCCGGTGCTTGCCGGATAAGTCAGCATTAATCTGACTTTTTTATTCGGATCAATTACAAAAACCGAACGAACTGTCAACGTATCGTTAGCGTTAGGATGAATCATATCGTAAAGGTCGGCAACTTTGCGGTCGCTGTCGGCGATCATCGGAAAATTGACCTTTGCGCCTTGTGTTTCTTCAATGTCATTTGCCCAACCTTCGTGCGAATCGAGTGCGTCAACGCTCAAACCGATAATTTTCGTATTTCTTTTATCAAATTCGGGTTTGAGTTTTGCCGCCATTCCGAGTTCGGTCGTGCAAACAGGTGTGTAATCTTTCGGATGCGAAAACAAAACCGCCCAATTATCACCGATCCATTCGTGGAAATTTATTTCTCCCTCAGTTGTCTGCGCCGTAAAATCCGGTGCCGTGTCGCCAAGTCTAATGCTCATTTTTATTACTCCTTATTAATGTCTGCGACTAAATTTTCTTTAGCCTGATTCCAATGGGAACTTGTATGATTAATTTATATCAAAAAAAGTTTATCAATAAAAGATTTCATAAGACATTTTGTATTGCATTTGTAAAAAGTGTGCAAAAAACTCAAATAAATGTTGACTTTTATCAATCAGAAGGTATATAAACTTTCAGCATAGGAAAACTACATTTCATTCGTGCAAAAAGTTTAGCTGCTCATTATTTACTTTGCAAATGTTAAAAAGGAGATCGAAATTATGGCTGATTACTGGAAACTTCTGCTCCCCGATATGATGGCAAACTGCGATTACAAAATTACGTCCTACGGTTCTGCCCTGAGAAACAATAAAGAACGACTTGTCAAAGCTTTTGATGTTCGTGCAATTCGTGAAGTGCGGCAAGTCCTTATGATGGCGATGGCAATGATCGAAACAAACACTATGTCGCCGAGCGACCGCGACACGACCAAGGATAAAAACACAAACAAGTCGGCAAATGCCAGCATCTTCAATCTGAGCGAAGATATGATTAACGAATTAGGATATGTGGGCGACATTCATCAGTTGGATCCGCTTGAATCTCTCCCGACAGTAGTCGGGCTGATTAATAAGGGAATTGATACTTGGGGCGTAACCCGAATGCTGAATTTTGTGCGCGGCGGACGAACGGCGTTCAATGATGGTGTAAGTTACGATGCGGCAGGTTATCGCAACGCGGTAGCGACAATTCTCAAAGTCATCAGCAATTCTGCTTCTCTGATGAAAGACGGTCGCCGCGTCGAAATAATTGTCCCGCATCAATAAAAATTTAAGCAAAAATCTATGCCAATCGTTTTCGGATCGGCAACGAAATTTTAATCGCGCTATTCAACGAATTTTTTAGATTGCTCCCACTTCTTCTTCATCATTCGATTTTTTCAAACGAAGCAGCGTTATTTTCTTTTCATCGGCTTGAAGAATTTCCACATCAAGTCCGCGAAAATTGAGCGTTTCGCCGATCTTTGGAACGTAACCGGCTTCGCTGGTAACAAGTCCGGCAATGGTCGTAAAGTCGTCATCTTCGATTTCTACATCGAATAGACGCTCGATCTTACCGATTTCGGTCGAGCCGAGAACGTCGTAATGACTTTTGTCTTCGCCTTCGATGATTTCAATAATTTCTTCGTCTTCGTCTTCATCTTCGATTTCGCCGACGATTTCTTCCAAAATATCTTCAACCGTAACAAGTCCCGCAACACCGCCGTATTCGTCAATAACTATCGCAATTTGAATATGACTGAGCTGCATATTTTTGAGCAATTCGGCGGCGGATTTGGTTTCTGGAACGAAAAACGCCGGACGAAGGAGATTTTCAATCGTCTGCGTTTCTTTGCCTTCAGACCAAGCATTGAGCAGGTCGCGGACATAAATCACGCCTTCGATATTGTCAATTGTTTCCCGATAAATCGGCAGCCGCGAGTATTTTTCTTCAATCATTAAATCACGCGCATTCTGCACGGTTGATTCAATTGGCAAAGCGACGATTTCCGTGCGCGGAGTCATAATCTCGCCGGCGCGGGTTTCGCTGAATTCAAACATAGTTTCGATAAGTTCACGCTCATTTTCTTCCAAGATGCCTTCGGCTTCGCCCATTTCCAGCAATGCTTGAATATCGTCGGCGTAATCTTCTTTTTCCGCCTCGGTCGGCTGATTCGGCACAATTGGATTTTCCAGCGCGGCTTGCACCTTGCCGCGAAAAGACGGCTCAAACGGGTCAGCCAGAAACGGCAAAATATTATAAAGAGGACGCGCCAAAGGAAGCAGAAAAAGCAGTTTTGTTTCGGGATTTTTCCAAGTGATAAAACGCGGCAGAATTTGCCGAAAAATAATCGAAAAAGATAAGCCGATAATCAGCGAATAAACCAGTAATTGAAAATGCGACGGACTGAAACGGGAAACGATTATCGTTACGAGAACCGAAAAAACTATCAGCAAAATTTGAATTCCGGCGGAAAGCGCATAGCGAAAACGCGGACGATTTTCTAAAATCTGTTGGAGAAATTCGGTTGTTTTGATGCGCGGACTTTCTTCCAAATCCGATGACAAACGGCGCAGACTGACATCACTGAGTTGAGAAAATGCCATATCAACCGTCGCTAAAAAAACGAGCGCAAACAGTAAAACGATGGCGACGGCTATTTCAATTTCCATATTTTGTTAATGGTAAATGTTAAATCGCCAATAGTAAATTGTTAATCATTAGTTGTCCGAAGAATTGTTCAATAATCGTGCCGCGGTTGCATCGATCAGCCACAATAATTCCCCGCTAATCGGTTTGACGTTTTGCGAAGGAAGTTTGTCTCTGTCGAATTCGCCTTCTAAAACTTCTTTTAGAATCTCGGCTTTTGATGTTCCGTTTACTAAGAAAAATATATTGGAAGCATTGTTTATTGTCGGAAAAGTAAAAGTCAGACGATTGGTATTCAATTTTTCCACCCAATTTTCGACGGCTATTTTGCCTGTTTCCTGTAATGCCTCAGTGAACGGAAAAAGCGAAGCCGTATGTCCGTCGTCGCCCATTCCGAGCAAAATAAGGTCAAAACGCGGAAATTCGGCTTCGGACAAATCGAAAAATTCTTTTATCGTATTCGCATAATTTTCCGCCGTATTACTTGATTCGGTTTGCCAGCGAAAGATATTTTCTTCCAATATTTGCAGAGGCTGTAACAGATTTTCGTTCGCCATTCGGAAATTGCTTTCGTCATCAGTCGGTAAAACCGGACGTTCATCACCAAAAAAAAAGAAAGTTCGCTTCCAATCGATTCGATTTTTGTAATCGTCGCTTGCCAATAAACGATAAAGCGATTTCGGCGTTGAACCGCCTGCGAGTGCAACGGTAAAACGCTCGTTTGTATCAATCGCCTGATTGCCGATTGATACAAATTTGTCAGCCGCAAAACTATTTAGTTCGGATAAATCTGTGGCAATATGAATTTTAGTCATTCTCAAATCAATTTTCTTAGATGTGTTTTTACCATTTTTACAAATGATTGCAACTACAAACTAAACAGGTTCCGAAAACTCTTCAACACTTAATGAAAACTCTTCAATACTTACTTAAAACTCTTCAATGTGAACCCTAAACTCTCCAATACTTGCTGCAAACTCTTCAATACTTACTAAAAACTCTCCAACACTTGCTGTAAACTCTTCAATGCTTACTAAAAACTCTTCAACGTGAACCTTGAACTCTTCATTGCTTAGTGAAAACTCTTCAATGTGAACCTTAAACTCTTCAACAGGAACCCTAAACTTTAATTAACGAACCCAAAACTCTTGAATATTAACCTAAATATTTAATCTTTTTACGGATGGCATATTAAATCTGCGACTGCTCATTTTCCATAGACAATCCTACTTGACTAAACCAAGTGTGACGGTCGAAATAACCGCGTTGAAAACGAATTTTACCTTCGACAACGTGAAAGAATCCGCAACCGCGCAATTTGAAACTTTTTCCTGTCGGTTGCGTTTCACCTAACTTCCCCGTAAATGTGCCGCCGCCTTTCCATTCGACAATCGCCCATTCTCCATCTACAAAAAGATTTTCGATGTTTGTGAAATTGTCGGGAAAAGCTTGGAAGAATGAGATAAAACTTTCCAACAAGGCTTCACGACCACGAAGCGGCGTTTCTCCAAAAGCGACCTGCAAATTCTCCGCATCGTCAGCATAAAGATCAATAAGTGCAAAAGCATCCCGATTGTTATAAGCGTCTTCCCACGCCAACAAAATCTCGCGCGGAGATTTTGCGGTTTCTGATATTTCTTTTACTTTGCTTTCAGATTGCGTCATCGAAAAGTATCTTTTTCGGGCGGATTGACATCGAGTGAAGCGGCTTCAATTATTTAATCAATCGAATTTCTCCACTTTCGCCCGTCGGCTGCGAGCAGTGCGACGGCATCCGCCGGACTCCATGTTCCGGCTTCATAATTTGGAAAATCTCGCGCCGGAATTGCCTGCCAAACATCGAGAATCGGCGATACGATGCGCCAACTCGCTTCGACCATATCGGCACGTTGAAAAAGTGTCGCATCGCCCATCATACAATCATACAGAAGCCGTTCGTAACCCGTGCTAACGGTGTCGCCGAAATGCTCGTGATAATTAAAATCCATATCAACCGCGCCCATATTGACAATCGGACCCGGAACTTTCGCGCCGAAATGAAGCGTGATGCCTTCGTCCGGCTGAATGTGAATGACGATTCGATTGGTCGTCAATTTTTCAATCGGCGTATCACGAAATAAAACGAACGGTGCTTTTTTGAATTGAATATTAATCGTCGTATGTTTCTCAGGCAGACGCTTGCCCGTGCGGACGTAAAAAGGCACATCCGCCCAACGCCAATTGTCGATCGAGAGTTTCAGAGCGGCAAAAGTTTCCGTGTTTGATGTCGGCGCAACATTTTCCTCGCTTCGGTATGACACGACTTTTTTGCCGTTAATTTCGCCTGCGCCATATTGTCCGCGCACGGTTTTGTGCAAAACATCTTCCGGCGTGAATGGCTGGATCGCCTGTAAAATTTTCGCTTGTTCGTCGCGCACCGCGTCGGCTTCAAACGAAACAGGCGGCTCCATCGCAGTCAAAGTTATAAGTTGAAAAATATGATTCGGAATCATATCGCGCAACGCGCCAGCCGTGTCGTAATAGCCGCCGCGCTGTTCGACACCGAGTTGTTCCGCTACTGTGATCTGAACGTGGTCAACAAAGTTTCGATTCCAAATCGGCTCAAAAATACTGTTCCCGAAGCGAAAAACCAAAATATTTTGGACGGTTTCTTTACCGAGATAATGGTCGATCCGGTAAATCTGATCTTCTTTCAAGATTTTCAACAGTTCGGCATTAAGATTTTTAGCAGATTCGAGATCGCGTCCGAAAGGTTTTTCAAAAATAAACCTGCGCCAATATCCGTCTTCTTCAATACCTAATCCGTTGGCACAAATTTTTTCGGCAACATTGGCAAAAAGCGACGGCGGCGTTGCCATATAATAAAAATAATTCGGCGGAATGCTAAATTGTTTGCCGACATCGCCGAGCATTTTCTTGATGTCCTTGAACAATTTTTTGTCTTCGTCAAAATCTCCGCCCGTGTAAAATGTGCGCTCATTAAACCATTCGAGCAATTTTTTGTCCGTGCCGTCGCCGACAAATTCTTTTAATTCAGTGATAATTTTGCGCCGAAAATCTTCGGTTTCAAGTTCCTGCCGTCCAACGCCGACAATCGCAAAATTTTCGGGGAGAAATTTTTCTTTTGCCAAATTATAAAGCGCGGGGAAAAGTTTGCGTTTGGTCAGATCGCCGGTTGCGCCGAAGATGACCATTATGCACGGTTCGACTTGTTTTTGTGTTTCGCTCATATTTTTATTAACCGATCAAAAGTTTATCACGAAGTTTTAATTCCAAATTATTCATCTCGCCGTTGTCAATTTCGTGGTCGTAACCGCACAAATGCAAGATGCCATGTAAAATCAACTGTTTGATTTCAGTTGAAAAAGTTAAGTTATTTTCTTTCGCCTGTCTTGATGCCTGCTCCAATGAAATCGCAATATCACCTAAATTATTCATTTCCGGTTCAAATTCGTCGGTTTCAAAAGGAAACGATAAAACATCGGTCGTCAGATTCTTCCCGCGAAACATACCGTTTAGTTCGCGCATTTTGCGGTCGGACACAAAAGCGATAACGACTGATTTACCGATTGCCTCAGGTATCAAAGTTACCGCTGTTCCGGCAAAATCCTGAAAGGTTTCCGCCTTGATCTTGACTTTGCGCTGGCGATTTACAATTTCAATCATTTGATAATTGTGAATAGTTTATATTTTATCAGCCAAACAATAAAATTGAATTTCCAAATAATTTACGATAAAAATCACAATATCCTGCCCGCACCGTTGCCTTCTAAATAAAACGGAATTATCATTAGCAAATTGTTATTCCGGCGAAAAACATCGAGGTTTGATTCTATTGAAAGCCTGAAAGAAATGTTTTTGCAAATGTCTGAAATATTAAATACTTAAGAGAATAAAAAAAATGACTGAAACCAAAAAAAATGTGCTTTTAACCGCCGTTCTGCTAATCGGCACGATCGGATTTGCCAATTGCAGTTCAACATCGACAACTACAACAGATAACACGAATACCGCCGTCGTCAACACGAATCCGGCAACCCCGACACCCGAAGTTATTAGAGTAGAAGCAGGCGAAAAGATCGGTATTCCCGAATGCGACGAATATATTGAAAAATACCAAGCCTGTATCAATAACAAAGTCCCCGAATGGCAGCGTAAAGCATTCAAAACATCTTTTGAAGCGATTCGTGAAGGATGGAGAGCCTCCGCCGCTAACCCGCAAACCAGACCGGCATTGGGACCCAGTTGCAAACTAGCAATCGAAACCGCCAAGAAATCAACCGGTGCCTACTCGTGCGATTGGTAGAAATCAGAGATTTTCGGTAAATAAGCACAAAAGTTTTATCGTTTGATTAAGAAGCGACTGAACTTTTGTGCTATTTTTATATTCAATGCTTGTCGAAGATACGGAAAAGATTTCCGATAAAATAACCTGCGAATCGTGCGGCAAAGATTTGTTCTGCGGCGCGAATGTCGGCAAATGTTGGTGTTTTAATGTTGAATTGAAAGCGGAAACTTTAGCAGAATTGCGCGAAGATTTTAAGAATTGTTTGTGTGAAGATTGTTTGTTAAACCACCAATTATTCTCAATTGACGCGAAAATGCTCGAAGAAAAGTTATGAAACCAATGTCAGAAAAGCAGATTGCTCGATGGGAAAAAGAAAGAGCAAAGGGAAAAAACTTCTATGTTGTAAAAAATGCGATTATTTGGAGTATTTGGATGTCAATTACTTTATCTGTGGTTGAATACATTTCTCAAGGACACATCAGGCAAAGCACCGTAACTATTTCGGTAATTGTTAACTTCATTTTGGGAATTCTGTTTAGTATTTGGAATTGGTCTTCAGCCGAATCTGCTTATCAAACTTCTTTAAGGACGAAAAAAATGGAAACGGTTAATCAATAAATATGGCAAAAAAGAAAAGTAAATTTTTAAGCGGCAAACGCATTGACCCGACACCGATTGATAAAAACACGACGCTGGCAGATTTGGTGGACGAATCTTTTATGGCGTATAACGCGGCGCGGATTCGTGAAGCGTGTCGGCTTTTTACCAATAAAATGTTGGAAGACGATACGACCGTCGGCGTAACTTTGACGGGTGCGCTGACTCCGGCAGGTTTGGGGATTTCGGCGATTATTCCGCTTATCAAAGCCGGATTTATTGATTGGATAATCTCTACGGGCGCAAATCTTTATCACGACACGCATTTCGGCATCGGTTTGTCTTTGCATCAGGGCGACGCGAAAATGGACGATAGAATTTTGCGTGAAGAGGAAGTCGTGCGTATCTACGACATATTTTTCGATTATTCGGTTCTGCTCGACACCGACGAATTTTTCCGGCGCGTTATCGAAGGCGAAGAATTTCAGCGCACAATGTCATCCGCCGAATTTCATTATCTGTGCGGAAAATATGTCCGTGAAAGAGAGAAAAAACTCGGCATCAAAGAAAAATCATTGCTTGCCGTCGCTTACGAATACGGCGTGCCGATCTACACTTCATCACCCGGCGATTCGTCAATCGGAATGAATATCGCCGCCAAAGAATTGCAAGGCAGCAAGTTGATCTTAAATCCTAATCTTGATGTCAACGAAACCGCTTCAATCGTTTTAGCGGCAAAACGCGGATTGATTCACACCGGCAAAAAATCGAAAAAGCCGGGCAAGTCGGCAATTTTTATCTTAGGCGGCGGCAGTCCGAAAAACTTCGCCCTGCAAACCGAACCGCAAATCCAAGAAGTTCTCGGCATTGACGAAAAAGGACACGATTACTTTTTGCAAATTACCGACGCGCGTTCCGACACGGGTGGACTCTGTGTTTCGGGCGATACTTTGATTGATACGCCGCGAGATTTGAGCGTTTATCCGAAAGGCATTCCGATTGAGGAATTAGTTGGGAAATCAGGATTTTACACTTATTCTTATGACCACGACGAGAAGAAAATCGTTTTGTCGGAAGTGGAAAAAGTTTGGAAAACGGGCGAGAAAGAAGTGTATCGTCTGCGTTACGGTTGGTGGAGTGGTCAGCGCAAAGATAAATGGCTCGAAGACGAAATCCTTGCTACGCCCGAACATTTGATAATGCTTACAAAAGGCTCATACAAGCCTTTGAAAATTTTGAAAAAGGGCGAGAGTTTGAAAGCATTTAATACTTCATACTCGACGCACGGTTATCGTCAAATTGGTTTGGGAACGGGCAAAACAATTCCTGAACACCGTTATTTATTGGAGTTTGCTTTAGGAAGAAAATTGGAACAAAATGAGGTTTCGCATCACGTTGACCATAATCACTTAAATAATAACCTTGAGAATCTTGCCGCCGAAAATTACCGCACTCACGCAGCTAATCATAGAAAATTAGAATGGCAAAATAAAACCGCCGAAGAAAAAAGGCATTGGAGTGAACTGAATCGTGAGCGAATGACAAGCGCAAAAGCACGGCTGATGTCGCGCAAATTTTGGGACAATCTTTCCGACACAGAACTCGAATCATACAAAGATAAGAAACGACTTGAATTTCAAAACTTAGATTTGGAAAAACAAGAATATCGTCGGAAACGGGCGCGGGAATGGTTTTCCGAATTATCGAAAGCAGAACAAGATGACAAACGCGAATATTTTCGACAGAAAAGCAGTGAACGCTTTCAAAACCTTTCTGAAAAAGAACAGGAAGAATGGAACAAAAAAGTCAGCCTTGAAAATAACGGACGATTCAAGCACGAAATTGACGAAGAAACCGTTAGAAATGCTTTGATTAAATCTGGCGGAAAAGTTGGAAAAACCTGTGAGATTTTAGGCATTGATTGGCGAACATTTGACCGTCGTTTGAAAATGTATGGCATCTCGCGTGAAGAAATCCGAGAAAGATATGTTGATAATCACAAAGTTCTTTCGATTGAATCAACAGGAAACGTCGTTCCCGTTTATGATATGACAGTCAAAAAAACGCATAATTTTGTCGCTAACGGAATTATCGTTCATAATTCAGGCGCAACTCCCGGCGAGGCAGTAAGTTGGGGCAAAATTGATCCTGACCAATTGCCTGACGCAGTGGTTGCGTATGTTGACTCAACCGTTGCGTTACCAATCATTACGGCGTATTCGTTAGCAAGACACGAACCACGTGAGCCGAAAAGACTTTTTGACCGGCGCAAAGAGTTTATGAAACTTCTACAGGATGAATATCAAAAATCAACACGAAAGTAAGAAATAAAAGGGCAAAAGTAAAAAGCTAAGAAAATGCTGTCATAGAATATTTATTCTAAATGAGTGTTCCTACTTTTTACTTTTGCCCTTTTACTTTTTACTTTTTTACCTTCCCGCCGCTAGTTGCAAACGGGCTTGAGCTTTTTCTAAGCGTTCTTTTTCGGTTTCAAATTCTGCTTCCGAACCTTTCCACGCATTTAATTCTTTTTCGGCGGCATCACGCTCCGTTTTTGCGGCTTCGATGTCAATTTCAGTTGCTCTTTCGGCAATGTCTGCCAAAATCGAAATATTGTCCGCACTGACTTCGATAAAGCCGCCGGCAATAACCATTTTCTCGATCGCGCCCGATTTTGTATAAGACAAAATTCCGGGCTTAAGCGAAGAAATAAGCGGTGCGTGATTAGTTAAAATCCCGACTTCGCCGCTTGCCGTGGGAATAGTTATCGCGTCAACCGATTCGCTCAAAACCTTCTTTTCAGGTGTTACAATTTCTAAATTCAACATATCTTCAGTTATCAGTCATCAGTTATCAGTTATCAGTGTATTGCTGTGCAAATAAGTCCTGTTTTTCAGTTTGTTGACTGAAAACTGATAGCTGATAACTGTTTAAGCGGCTGCCGCCATCTTCTGTGCTTTTTCACGCGCTTGCTCGATTGTGCCGACCATATAGAACGACTGTTCGGGCATATCGTCGCATTTTCCGTCAAGAATTTCGCGGAAACCTTTGATCGTGTCCTCGATTTTGACGTATTCGCCTTTTAAACCCGTGAACTGTTCGCCGACGAAAAACGGCTGCGAGAAAAAGCGTTGAATTTTACGCGCCCGCGCCACGGTTTGCTTGTCGTCTTCACTCAATTCATCGAGCCCGAGAATCGCAATAATATCCTGCAAGTCTTTGTAGCGTTGCAGAATCTTTTTAACTTCCTGCGCCGTGTTATAATGCTCTTCACCGACGATTGTCGGGTCGAGAATACGCGAGTTACTCGCCAACGGATCAACTGCCGGATAAATTCCGAGTTCGACGATTTGACGTGAAAGCGCGGTAACAGCATCTAAGTGGGCAAACGTCGTCGCCGGAGCTGGATCGGTGTAATCATCCGCCGGAACGTAAACGGCTTGGATCGAAGTGATCGCGCCCGTTTTTGTCGAAGTAATACGTTCCTGCATTTCGCCCATTTCAGAAGCGAGCGTCGGCTGATAACCGACCGCCGAAGGCATACGACCGAGCAGCGCGGAAACTTCCGAACCGGCTTGCGTAAATCTGAAAATGTTGTCAACGAAGAAAAGCACGTCATTTCCCTGATCGCGGAAATATTCGGCAACCGTCAAACCCGACAACGCGACGCGCAGACGCGCTCCCGGAGGTTCGGTCATCTGCCCGTAAACGAGTGCTACTTTCGAGCCTTTGATTTCGTTTTTATCAACTTTCGAAAGATCGAATGCGCCGGTTTCTTCCATATTATGATTGAAAGCGTCGCCGTATTTAATAACTTTCGATTCGACCATTTCGCGCAAGAGATCATTGCCTTCGCGCGTTCTTTCGCCGACACCTGCGAACACGGAATAACCGTCACTGCCAATGGCGACGTTGTTGATAAGTTCCATAATCAGAACCGTTTTGCCAACGCCCGCGCCGCCGAACAGACCGATCTTTCCGCCGCGCAAAAACGGCTGAATGAGATCGATAACTTTAATTCCCGTTTCAAACATTTCAAGCGATGTCGCCTGTTCATCGAACGTCGGCGCGTGGCGGTGAATCGAAGCTCTCGATTCCGAATTAACCGGACCGAGTTCGTCAACCGGATCGCCGATGACATTCATTACGCGTCCAAGCGTCGCTTCGCCGACCGGAACCGTAATCGGACTTCCCGTGTCAATAACCTTCATTCCGCGCACCATTCCGTCCGTCGGCAACATCGAAACGGCGCGAACTCGACCTTCACCCAAATGTTGCTGGACTTCCGCGATCACGTCAACCGTCGTTTCAACATCAAAACCCTCGCTCGTTATGCGTAACGCTTGATAAATTGGTGGTAAATAATTGTCTGAAAATTCTACGTCAACAACCGGACCGATGATCTGCACGATTTTCCCAATTTGTCCGCTTCCTTCATTTGCCATTTATAATATTTGCTCCTAATAGATTGTTAAAAAAGGTATGATAACAAAGGAAAAAGATTATCATATCCAATCAAAGATTGGCAAAGACGGCTTGTGAATTTTGTTTCAAAATTTGGTAGTGTCGTAAAATCTAAACTGTGTTTTACTGGCTTTTAATTTCGCGGAAAAAGAATGTCAAAAAGGGACGTTTTCGAGAATTTTATAAGTTAATTATACTGCGTTATTTAATTAAAGATTTATACGCCTTTTCAATTTCCTTCCATTGGCTAAAGGCTAATCTCATACGAATAAAAATAAAAATAAGGATTATTGCTGTATACAAGCCAAGATTATTAACAATAGAACTTTCACGAAAATAATCTCTAATTAAAAGAAATGTAAAAATAACCAATACAAGTCCTGTGAAGTCTCGAGTAAAAACATCATCAATAATATAGCGGATTTTACCTTGCTTTCCTTCTTCTGCCAACAATTTTATTTCGCCCTGTTCCATTTGAGGAAAAGGAGCTAACCAAAATTTAGTTCCACTTACTAAACCAACAAGAAGGATCGCTCCTAAAATCGCCCTTTGTATAAACACGCTTTCAATCATTTGAAGGTGATTACTAACCACTACAATAGTAAGACCAGTTCCTATAGCTATCGAATAACCGAGTATTGATTTTGCATTAAAGATACTTCTCTTATTTTTAGATGACATAAACAATCTAATATAAAACGATTCAAATCAGTCGGTTTTTACTTTTCACTATACAGTCTAAAAAGGGGTCGTTTTTGATACTAATAAAAGTATAGCATCACAAGATTAGGACACTACCCAAAATTTTCCTGTGTTTGTAATTCTCAAACTTTATAAGATAATAATGTTTCCGAAAAAACTGTGATTTTTATGAAACTAACCGACGTTCAAAATTAGAAAAAACAAAGGACGACGGACAAACCAAATGAATAAAATCAAAATTTTACCTGACAATTTGGCAAACCAAATCGCGGCGGGCGAAGTCGTCGAGCGTCCGGCATCGGTCATTAAAGAGTTGGTGGAGAATGCGATAGACGCAAATGCTACGCGTGTTCAAATAGATATTGAACTTGGCGGCAGACGATTAATGCGGGTGGTTGACGACGGCGAAGGAATGTTATGCGACGATGCTGTTCTGGCATTTGAACGCCACGCGACCTCGAAAATTAAAACGCTCGAAGATTTAGGAAAAATCGAAACGCTCGGTTTTCGCGGCGAAGCACTCGCTTCGATTGCGTCAGTTGCAAAAGTTGAATTGATGACAAAAACTGACGCTGACACAGTGGCAACGCGTGTCTTTATCGAAGGCGGCAGACTGCGCGATGTGAAAGATGTCGCACGTTCGACAGGAACGACCATCTCCGTCCGGGATTTGTTTTTCAACACACCGGCACGACGCAAATTTATGCGTAGCGAAGCGACGGAAAATTATCATATTACCAATATCGTTACGCATTATGCGCTTGCTCATCCTGAGATCGCTTTTACTTTAACCAATAACGGGCGCGAAAATTTGCGTTTATCACCGGCGAAAGACTTGCGGGAACGCTCCTTCCAGATATTCGGCTCTACTATGATCGAAAGTCTTTTGCCGGTTGATGGCGGACGCGAATTTATCGCAAAAATTACCGGTTTTGTATCGGCACCGCGCGAACGGCGCACCACGCGCGACTCTCAATACTTTTTTATTAACGGCAGATTTGTCCGCGATAAAATAATTGCCGGTGGCTTGCTCGAAGGCTTCCGCGCTGTTTTGCCGCACGGCGTATATCCGGTTGCGTTTCTTTTTGTCGAAATTCCGTTCGAGGAAATTGATGTAAATGTTCATCCGTCAAAAACCGAAGTGCGTTTTAGACGATCACAAGCCGTCAAAGAAGTTATCAGCGAAGCGATTCGACAGGCTCTGATGAATGCGGGAATCGTTTCCGAATCTCGAACCCAAAATTTACAAACGACAAGCCAAAATGCACAATCAGCAATCAAAGAATCAATCATCGAAACGCTTTTGGACGAATCCAAAACTATTTACCAGCCGAAAATAGAATTCGAGGCTGAAATGCACGCGGAAAATTTAAACGCGCAGATTGTAAACGAAAATCCAGCATCTCTGGAAGAAACATCGCAAATCCATTCTGAACCGCAAAATTTCGAAATACAAATTCAAGCCGAGGATTTTAAAATTCCAGTTTTCTCCAATGAATTTGAACAAGCCGCCGAAATCAAAATCCGACATTCAAACGAAGAAAATCAGACGCTGCAAATTGACGGGGAAACAGCAAATAACGCACGCACCAATCAACAAC
>JANMAA010000234.1:0-31702 GCA_031359215.1 Acidobacteriota bacterium
TCGTCTGATCTTTCCGATATTTCTTAACGCATCTTATTTTTCCGATCTGTCAATCTTTCCGCTAACTCAAATGACAGGCTATCCGCTTTGGTTGGTTTCTTTGGTTGGTGCAATTTTAGGCGGACTCGTCGGAGGCGGTTCATTGTGGCTGGTAGGTGAGATTTGGAAACGTCTGCGCGGAGTTGATGCGATGGGTTTGGGAGATGTCAAAATGATGTTCGCTGTCGGTGCGCTTTTAGGCTGGCGACTGACGCTTTTGACAATTTTTATCGGCGCATTTACCGGAGCCGTTGTCGGAATATTTGTTATTGCCCGTCAAAAAGAAAAGGATTTCCAAGCCCAGATTCCGTTTGGAATTTTTCTCGGCACAGGTGCGATTATCGCTCTGCTTTTTGGTGAACAAATGATTAGATGGTATCTTTCAACCTTCATTCCCGCATAAATCGGAATCTTTTGCGAAAGCGGACGGGCTACGCAACACATGGAAACCCGTCCGCTTACGCAGACGGTTCTGACATTGCAATTTCCATACAATTTACCGAACAATAATATGTCTTTGGGCGTAAATTCAAGGCATTTTTTTGCGGAACCCAAGTTCCGCATTTTGCACAACGGATGAGCGGAATTTCTTTTGCATTATTCGATTGTTCAATTTGCTTTTCGCCGTTTTCATCCGTCTTATTCAACTTTTTGAAGACTTTCCAAACATAAAGAACATTTTGAATTTGTCGGCGATAACGATTTGCTATCATCATCACCAAAAAGCTTAACAAAACCAAAATTACTAACCATTTCATTGATTTGACGTGCTGTTTTTGCTTTGGGAAAGCCGTGAATCAATTTCAGGCAAAAATTGATTTTCGGGATTAACTTCTTTTAATCGTTTCAGATATTGTTCCGCTTCCGACGCTTTATTTTGACTTAACAAGGTCTGCGCCATAACTTGTAAAGCCTTTTCGTGTTTTGGATCTATCTGTAAAGAATTCTGAAATTCCGCCAATGCCGATTCGGTTTCCGGCGGATCAACTAAAAAATACGTCAAACCCAAATCCGTCCTGACATCAACGTCATTCGGTTTTTGTTGTAACGCCTGTTGATAAATTTCGCGCGCTTTTATGAGATTTTCATTGTCTTTTTTAAAATATCCGATGTCAAAAAAGCAGTTGCCAAGGGTTGTCAAAACCTCATAATCCTGTTTGTTCTGTTGATTTGCACGGGTTAAAAGTCTGGCTACTTCGGAAAGCAATTTGTCATCCTGTTTCGTTGTGGCGTAACGATAAAGGGCAAGTCCGAGATTTTTTTGAAACGTAAAATTGTCCGAATTTTTATCAGCTTCAGCTATTTTTTGCCGAATTTCTTCATCGCTCAAACTAATCTCGGAATTATTTTGAGGCGGTGTATTTGGCGCGGTCTTTAAACGCTCCATTTCAGAGCGAAGCGTATTCAATTCGCTCTTATTTAATGCGTTGGCAAGAAAAAATCCGCCGAAAAAGCTAATTAAAACTGCTACCGGCGAAATCCAAAATAGTTTCTTATTCATTCAACCAAATTTTACCAAACCGATTTGTAAAAAGCGAAAAGCGTTGCCGATAAACCATCGACAACGCTAACTTAAAATTTTCAGAGGCGTATTACTTTTTATCGTCTTTGGACGGAATATAAGGTAAATCCTCCGCCCGACGACGCATTTGCGGATCGGTTGCGCGACGGCGCGGCACTGCATTCGTAGTTCGGCGATCAACACTTCCCGCCGGTAAGCCTTTGCCATGAACTGCTTCTACTAAAATTCGCGTAATTTCTTGTGAAAGCGTCCGATGTTCCGCCGCCGCCCGTCGGCGCAGCGATTCTTTTAATTCATTCGGAACATATGCGCCGATAAAAACACCTTTCCGGTTTGCCATAAAAAGTTTGATTACTCCTTTGATTTAATTAAATAATAAAAATTGCCAAGCAAATTGAAACAAATCTGTAAGCCGAATTTTGTATCTGTCAAAAACAGACGGCAATCATTCATCTAGGCTGTTTGTTACCAAAAAGCTCAAGCGACCTACCCAAAAACGCCGTTTGGATTTCTCCAAACTTTTGAGCGGACAACTCATTAAAGCGTTTTTCTATTTGGTCTTGCACCACGAGGAGTTTACCTAGCCGCGCCTGTTACCAAACGCGCTGGTGAAGCTCTTAACTCACCGTTTCACCCATCACCCTTGCAGGCTGGTCTGTTCTCTGTTGCACTTGTCGTCGTTTGAATTTACTCAAACTCCCGGACGTTATCCGGCTCGCTGTCCTTTGGTGTTCGGACTTTCCTCTTTCATATTGTAATAAAAGCGACTGCCCGATTTGTTTCATTTTGCAAGGCTCGAATATCTTAGCAAAAAATGTTCAACATTTACAATTCTCGTTTGTTCAGTTTGTTGAATTCTGCAATTAATTGTTTTCAAAGTCGTATTCAGGAAGTAATTTAAAGTTAGTGAACGAACGAACTAATTTTCTATTTCAATGGTGTCGCCCGGTTGCAAAATCGGGTCGGGCTGTTTGCCGTCCTTAATTGCTTTTAGCTCAAATCCCATTGGTGATAGTAATCCTAACTCGTTTTTGCGTCGAATAACGACCGTTTTTGCAGTTATTTTTTTTAATCCGCCCGAAGCCAAAATTGCCTGTGTCAAAGTTATTCCCTGATAAAAATCTCTCTGTCCGGCTAAAACGATATTGCCGCCGATATAATAAAACTGCGGGACTTGTATGTTTTTTGATTCAACAGATTTAAATTCAACAATGTCACCCGGAAAAATTAAAATATCTTCAGATTTTGAATCTTTGAGATCAATAGTTTCCGTATTCGAATTAGCCCGTTTGATGACGACCTGACTTGCTTTTGATTGCACGACTGCCTCCGCACGCACTACATAAAGCGGGATTGCCTCGCGTTGCAAGTATTTTTCACCGGCGTTTTCGACCAAACCAAATACCGATATTTTATGACTGGAGTGTTCGCGCACCTTTACCGATACCAGCGGATTTTCGTAAAGTTTTATCTTTTCCTTTAGCAAATCTTCAATTTCCTCGGTCATCATATCCTGAACGAAAATCATTTCACCGGCTAACGGGTAATCGATTTTCCCGTCATTCAATACTGTAAAATAAGTCGAAACTTTAGACGGTGCGTTTTGCAAACTGATAAATAAGACATCGCCGATGCCGACCTTATAATTTTCTGTCGGCGCAACGGCAGCATTTGCACGACGAGCTATTTCCAATGTTTTTTTGGCAACTGAACGGCTTTCAAATTCGGGAATTTGATGAGAATTATTTTGATCTATCTCATTAGTGATAGCGGCTTTACTTGTTTCCGCAACATTTTGAGTAGCCTTATCCTCAGTTTTAGCTTTTGTTTTCGGGTTTTGTGAGTAACGAAAGTTAACCTGTCTGGGTTGTTCAGCCGGAGTTTGTCCCCAAATATTAGCCAAAAACACAATACAAGTGAGAGCTAAATATAATACAAATCTAATTATAGGGGATGTATTCATAAACATTCTAGATTACAGCAAAAAGGGTTGAAAAATTACTTTGCCCGATATTAAATAAATCTGTTTGTCGAATAATATAAGATAAAACACATTTATTTTTTGAGCAAGTATTTTATTAAAGGCTTATTATTTTAGCCTTTGCATTTAATAAAAACCCAAAGCCCCTGTTTTTCTAGTAAATATTTAAATACATTTAAAATTTTAAAAGAGGCAGGTCCCCTATACCCACCTCTTTCAAAATTCGTCCTCCCCGATCTTGTGTAAAATTGAATTTAACTTGTTTTTCTACCTATCAACAAACCGACCAGAAACACGAAAATTCCGGCAACTGTCAGAGCCACTTCAGGTTTTTGTTTGATTGTTTTTTTTACCTGTTCAGTTGTTTCTGCTAAGTCAAAGTTTTTAACATATTCCGAAGAAGCATTTATTGCATCCGCCGCACGATGACTCATTTCATTTGCCTTATCTAATTTTTTATTCAAAAACTCCTGGGCAGTGTCAGATTTCTGATGAACCTTTTCGGCTGCACTTGAAAGATTATCCGAAACTTTTGCCTTATATGATTCGACTGTTTCATTTAATTTGTCAGCTTTATTGGAAGTTTCCTGCTTAACTTTGTCGATTGCCCCCTGAGTTGTGGAAATAATATCGTCTTTAACACTCGTTCCACCTTCTTTAGTTTGTTTAGTCGCTGTTTCATCAATACCGTTCATACTTGTAATCTCCTTTTTAACGTAAAGTGTCTCTACTATATTATTTCCAGTGCAATGAGTGTGCCATAATTAATTAAATTTTATGTTTCGTGATATTTACAACTACAAACGACTTTCAAAAATTTAATTAATTTGATTTTTTGCAATGAATTGATACAGCTTCTCGTTCTGCTTTAAAATGAAATACATAATATTTATTTTTTAATAAAAACTACTATTTATTTGTATCGATTTGATACTAAATATATTACCATTTTAATGTCTTTCGATCATAAACTGGTGTAACGAAAAGACTTAATTTCTGTGGCACAATAATTGTAATAACCAAGTGCATAAGATGTGCAGCAATGCCAAATTTAATACAGTCAGAAAAGGAGAAAAAATTATGTTGGAAACGATTATCGTAATTTTGGTAGTTTTATGGTTATTGGGTTTAGTTGCCGGACCGGCTTCTATCGGAGGATTTATTCACATTCTATTGCTTTTAGCTTTAGTAGTTCTTGTAATCAGGCTTGTGCAGGGCAGAAGAGTGGTTTAATTTGTCGATAACAGTATTCTTTTTTGCTTGAAAAGACCTCTCTTCTAAAATTTAGAAGGCGGGTCTTTTCCAATTTATTAATCTTTATTAATTTCATTTTGAGGTGCTAAAATATGCTTGGAGTAAAATCGGAGTCGGGGCTTAACACAGACTATTCATATCAAAAAATTCCCCGGAGAAGTCAAATGGAATTTAATATTAATGATCAATTACAAGATGTATTTAAAAAAATGTTCGCTTTTTATGGCACGCTCACACCTGAAGGTAATGTTTTGAGTCTGCAAGGTAAAGTTTTTGAAAGAACCTCGACCGACCCGCAACTCATAGTCGGACAAAAATTTTCCGAAACCGTATATTGGCAATCAACCGAGCATACTTCGATTAATTTCGACAACGCTGTAAGAAAAGCCGCCGAGGGCAATAAGCATAAAACAACACTTGATTTCAGAGTCAACGCTGATGAAAAGATAGTGATCAATTTGTTCTTAAACCCGATATTTGGTGAAGATCGAAAAACAGATCAAATTTTCTTTTGCGCTTTTGAAGTGTCTAACAGTGATAAAGAAGTCGAATATTATAAGGAACGTGGCGAACATCTACTTTATGCGGCAGAAAATGCGGGAATCGGTCTATGGTATTGGGATTTGGTTGAAGACCAAATTGAATCAACCCCGAAATGTAACGAACTTTTTGAAATCGCGCCGCACGGAATTATTACTATGGATTCATTTTTAGCTGTGGTGCATCCCGAAGACCGTGACAGAGTTGAAGCCGCACTTCGCCATTCACAGGAATACGGACAGGAATATAATGCCGAATATCGCGTAATTTATTCAGACGGTAATATTCATTGGATTTCCGCCCGCGGGAAAACTTTTCTCGATGGTGAGGGAAATCCTCAAAATATGATGGGAGTAGTTCAAAAAATAACTGACAGTAAACTTGCGGCAAAAGAATTGACAGAGATTTTTGCACGCGAAAAGAAAGCCCGTGACGAAGCCGAAGAAGCCAATCGTGCCAAAGATTTTTTTCTGGCTGTTGTTTCACACGAATTGCGTTCACCGCTAAACGCAATTCTGGGCTGGACAAAGGTTTTATTGACTAAGGAAGTTAATGAAGAAACAAGAATGAATGCACTCAAAACCATTGAACAAAGTGCGCGTTCACAAACCCAATTGATAAATGATTTGATTGATTCGGCGCGGGTTTCGTCAGGCAGATTGCGTCTTGAACTTCGCCCGATAAATCTTTTTGAAACAATAAAAACCGTCTATAATTTACAGACACCGGCTGCCGAAGCAAAGAAGATAAATCTCGACTTTTCCGCCGATAAGGAAAATATCACGGTTTTTGGCGATACGGTGCGGCTTCAACAAGTGTTTTCTAATCTGCTTTCAAATGCTATAAAATTTACAAACGAAGGCGGAAATATAAATATTGCTCTGCAAACCGGACAAAATGAAGTAAAAGTTTCGATCAAAGACGACGGGCAAGGAATCAGCCCGAAAGATTTACCGAATATCTTCCGCCAATTTCGGCAAGGCAATGAAAAAACATCTTTAAGCGACACAGGGCTTGGACTCGGTTTGTCAATTGCTAAAATTCTGACCGAGAAACATAATGGCAAGGTCGAGGTGGAAAGTGAAGGTGCCGGACACGGGGCGACTTTTACTATCACATTACCGTTATGCGTTTCGGAAAAAGATGTCGTCGCCGATATTAGAGAATCTATTCCGAAAGAGGGTAAATCTTTAAACGGGGTCAAAATACTAATTGTCGAAGATGATCCCGATTCGCGCGAAGTTTTACAATTATTTCTCGAACAAAGAGGCGCAATCACTAACAGCGCAGAATCTGCCGAACAAGCAATGAATTTGTTACGCGAAGCGACCGGCGATTTGCCCGACGTAATAGTTTCGGACATAGCGATGCCGAATGAAGACGGTTATTCATTGATGGGAAGAATCCGAAAACTGGCAATCGAAGCCGGCGGCACAATTCCGGCTCTCGCGTTAAGCGCGTTTGCTTCCGCCGAAAACAAAAATAAAGCATATCTTGCCGGTTTTCAAAAATATCACACAAAACCGTTTGATCCCGACGGAATCATCAAAGATATTTGTTCGCTCTTGGAGTAAAGACTTCGTTTCACTTAAAAAAGCATCAAGGCGAAGTCTAAGACCTCGCCTTGATGCTTTTTAAATTTTATTGAAATGTTAATCTAATCTCACGTTACGAATTTATCACTTCAAGCGTTGCGCTTTACCGACCAAATTTAGAAATTCGTTGCGGTAATTTCTTAAATCATTTCCTAAAGCACCTCCGGCTAAATCCGTCACATTTCTAAAACTCGCCGTGCCTTTATAACGTGAATCGCGCAAAAGCAAGCCGAATTCAGCAACTGCCGTGGCAAACCGCAGGTTTTCCGAAGCGTTTTCAATTGAACTTTCTCTATCGATCAAGCCTTGCGATAAAAGCTTGCTGGTCGAAGAATCAGGTTCCTTGTAGCGAAGTTTTACGGTTAAAACTTCGTCGTTAAAATTTGAATCCGATGACTGAACTTGTCCGTATTTCAATTCGATTCCGTCGTTTTCGACTTTTTGTCCGGCAGGAATAATTTCGTAAAGCGCAGTTACCGAATGTCCGGCACCGATTTCACCCGCGTCTTTGCGATCATCGTTAAAATCACGATTGGCAAGAAGACGGTTTTCGTAACCGATCAAGCGATAACCGGCAACTTTTGCAGGATTGAATTCGACTTGAATTTTCACGTCTTTAGCAATCGCGTAAAGCGTTCCGGCAGCCTGCGAACCGAGAGCTTTGCGCGCCTCTTCCTGTGAATCGATATAAGCATAATTGCCGTTTCCCTTGTCGGCGAGTTTTTCCATCATCGAGTCATTCGTATTGCCGCTTCCGAAACCCAACACGGACAGAAAAATGCCGCTCGTGCGATTATGTTCGATCATTCGGACGAGTTCATCATCACTTGAAAGCCCGACATTAAAATCACCGTCGGTTGCCAAAATCACACGATTGTTGCCGCCGGAGATAAAATTATCCTGTGCGACTTTATAAGCAAGCTGAATTCCCTGTCCGCCGTTGGTCGAGCCGCCGGCGTTCAAATTGTTCAGCGCATTTAGAATTTCGCCCTTTTTATCCGCTGGTGTCGAAGGCAAAACCAAACCGCTTTTGCCGGCATAAACAACGATGGCGACCTTATCTTTTGACGTTAGTTGATTAACCAAAATTCGCAAAGCGTCTTTCAAAAGCGGTAATTTCCGCGCATCATTCATCGAACCCGAAACATCGAGCAGAAAAACGAGATTCGACGGCGGAACATTATCGAGCGCAACTTTTTTGCCTTGTAGCCCGATGGAAATAATTCGATGTTGCTTGTTCCACGGCGCAGCGGCAATTTCCGTCGTTACCGAAAACGGAGCATCACCGACCGGCGTTGGATAATCGTATTCAAAATAGTTAATAAGTTCCTCGATTCGCACCGCATCCTTCGGCGGCAAACTTCCGTCGTTCAAATAACGGCGAACATTGGCATAAGAAGCCGTGTCAACGTCAATCGAAAATGTCGAAAGCGGCGCACGCGAAGTTTCGAGAAACGGATTTTCATCAATTTCTGCGTATTTTTCGCCGCGTGTCGAATCACTTTCAGAATCTAAGCCTTTATTATTCAGCACAGAATTAGGCGCGTTTGAAGCAGTATTTGCTGACGATGTTTCTGTTGATGGAGCAGACTTTTTTGCAGAGTCAGATGGTTCTGAAACATTAACATTTGATGGACTACTATTGCTGCAAGCCGACAAAAGCAATGAAACAACTAAACCGATAACTAATAACCGAGAATGGACAGATAATCTTTTCATAATTCCTCCGATAAATTTTAAAATAACCTGCTGTTTGGTTTATTGAACGAATCGAATCAAATAACTTGCAAAGAAAAAAAGCCACTCGAAAGCGGCTTTTCTAAATTATATTTGCCGACTAAAATTATTAGTCTTTATTAACAACAGTAACAGGCATCGCATTGGCTTTATCGAAACGCGGCGTTGTTTCACTGTAACTATCTGCGTTTCTGATCGTTTGCGGAACAACATATAAATTTTCGACCGACTCCAAATCATTTAACCATTCGTAAGAAAGTGTAACGCTTTCGGTTGATTCATTATCAAAATTAAATTGCGGCAATAAAATTTCTTCACTTGCCAAAAACCGTGTTTTGATACCGTCTTTCACAAAAAAATCGAGCCGCACGGCTACTTCATCCATCGAATTATTTTTACGATCGAGAAATAGATCAACATCCATTTGACTGGTATTTTGATCGAAAACGGCTTGCACGACTTCAGCGTTTGTTTTCCCCGGACGTTTAAATTTTTCTGAATGAAAATAATTTCTTGGTTGGGTCTGATTTTCAAAGACGTAAACCGGCTGAATCGCTGCAAGCGGTGCAAAGAAAAAGTTGTAGATAATGGCACTAACGCCGACTATTAAATTAAAAATTATAAATCCGAAAATATGTCTGTTCATTGCTGTAATTCTCCTCCATTAATTTCTTATAGAACTAGATTAAACTAAAAAACTTGCATAATTGCAAGAAAATTATGCGAATCTCGCCTCAATAAAATTTTCTTTCCGAACGCCGAATCTATATGTCAGATGCGGATAGGTTTCATGTTCGGTTGCAAACTCACCCGCGTCGAGAAGCATTTCGGCTTCGGCAATTGCAGTGATCGAGCCTTCGATTTCCATATAGAGACCGAACGGAAGTTCATCCAACATTATTTCGACATCCCGAAAACTCCAAGTTTTACGCCGCTTTTCATAAACCAATGCCTTTGTAAAACCCAAACCTTTGATGATGTTTTCGATCTCTTCGGCACTTTCAACCGATGTTTCAAATTCAGTTTGATGTTTGATGTCGGAATCCTTGTTCACGCGCTCTTTGTAAGTCAAAATTGTTTTGTCTTCGATCTTCCGAACACGCAAAACTGCGCCTTTTTCGTCCAAAATGCCGCCGCCGTAAAGCGTATTTTCCTCGAAATCCTCAGAAATAAAAGTTGCGCCTACTTCCGCTAAATTTTTCAAAATCTTTTCGCGTTGTTCATCCGACAATGAATATTTTTTCTCGATCTCAATCGCCATTTTCGTATTTTTCTTTGTGTTCCTTCATCAGTTCCTGATACACTTCGTCATTTTTCGCCAAATAATATTTTACAGAGAAAATTTTAGCTGATTCGGCTTTTTCCGAATCAACTTCAATCGGCAAAATTTCCTTTGTTCCTTTTTTGTATTTGCGCCCTGATTTATGATTGGCGTATCGGCGCGCTCTGGTAATGCCCATCTGCAAAAACTTCCGCGCCATATCCATTCCGACAAAATCTCTTTGCCGTTTATATTCGAGAAACATTTCGTAGATTTTCGCACTTGATTCTTCAGCAATCTCAGGCGTTTTGAATCGCCAATATCTTACAATCTCAGTTCGATAAGGTTCAACCATTAAAACACCCTGCTCGCCTTTACCGACACGATAAAGTTCTGGATTTTTGCGAAGGTCGAGATTTTTGTAATCCAGTGAATAATCAAATTTTGCCGCCATAAAAAGATTTTACCTGATTTCAAAATGAAAATGGCGAATCGTTTGTGCAAAAAAAGGTATAAATTAAAACTTTAGGTTGAAAGATCAAAAAATCTTTATCAGACTTTACAATCAAACCGCTAAAGCCGAAAATCTAAAGTTTAGATGCTGACACTTCTCAAAATAAAAAATATCGCTTTGATTGACGAACTCGAACTCGAATTTGCCAACGGTTTGAATCTTTTGACGGGCGAAACGGGTTCAGGCAAATCAATTATTGTTGATAGTTTAGGCGCGTTGACAGGCGATAGAATTTCGTCCGATCTGATAAAAGAAGGTGAAACAGCCGCACAAATCGAAGGACTTTTTAGTCTTTCTCCAAACGAAAATCTTAGAATGATCTTTGATGAAAGCGGCATCGAATTGGAGAATACCAAACAAATCGATCTGATCGTCAGGCGCGAACTCGCGGCAAACGGGCGTAACCGGATTTTTGTTAATAATCAACTCGTTACCAACAATTTTCTCAAAAAAATCGGCGCGTTTGTGGCTGATATTCATGGTCAAGGTGAACAGGCGACACTTTTTAATCAAACAACTCATCTTGAAATGTTGGACGAATATGCAAATTCAGGCACTTCGCGTGAAATCGTAGCGAAAAAATACAAAGAATTGGCAAATATCAAAAAAGAGATTGAACACCTGCAAGCTGATGAAGCGCAAAAACTACAGCTACTGGATATTTTGCAATTTCAAGTAGATGAAATCAAAAAAGTAAATCTCCAATCGGGCGAAGACGAATCGCTCGAAGAGGAAAAACGGCGTTTGAACAATGTCGAAAAACTTTCTACTTTAAGTGAAGAAGCCTACCTTTTGCTTTATGAAAACGAGGAAGCGACGATTGCAACTTTAGACAAGGCGACGCAAAGAATTACGGAATTAGCCGAATACGAATCGATTTTTCGTGAGTATGCCGAAGGTTTGCAAACGGCTCAGGCGGTTTTGGAAGATTTGGCGATCTCTGTTCGTGATTTTCGCAATCGTTTAGAGTTTTCGCCCGAACGATTGGAAGAAATCGAAAGCCGTCTGGCGGAAATTGCGCGGCTGAAACGCAAATACGGCGGCACGATTGATAGTGTTTTAGGACATTTCAAGGAATCGGAAGAACGATTGAAAAATATCGAAACCGCCGAACTCCGCGAAAAAGAATTAAACAAAATACTGGCAAAGGCGCGTGAAGATTATCTTAAAATCGCCACCGAATTACACGAAAAACGAATGAAAACCGCGCGAACTTTCGAGAAAGAGATCGAAAAAAATCTAAAAGCGGTTGCACTGGAAAAAGCACGTTTCGAAGTGCGGATAAATGCGGATAAAACAGACGATAAAACTTTTACGGCAAAGGGTTTTGACCAAATCGAGTTTTATTTTTCGGCAAATCCGGGAGAATCGGTCAAACCGATCGCTAAAGTAGCTTCGGGCGGCGAAGCGTCGCGCCTGATGTTGATCGTGCAGACAACCGCAAAACTTTCCGAAACCGAAAAAGCGATGGTTTTTGATGAAATTGACACGGGAATCGGCGGACGTGTCGCGGAAGCCGTCGGGTTAAAGCTGAAAGAGTTGGCAAAAACGCAACAGGTTTTATGCGTTACTCATCAACCGCAAATTGCGTCATTGGCTGACCAACATTTTATCGTCCAAAAAGAAACCGTCAAAGACAAGACTTTGATCAGAGTCAAAAAAATAAACGAAACCGAAAAAGTCGAAGAAATTGCCCGGATGTTGACCGGCGCACAGATTACCGAAACGGCACGTCAACACGCGAGGGAAATGTTAGCGCAAAATGGCTGATTTTTAACCATTTAGTTAAATCAATTTATGGAATCGGAAATTTTAGCCAAAGTAATTCGCGGTGCAACGGTTGAATCTATTCATCGCGGACATTTGATCGTGGTGGACGGCAACAGTCAACCTATTCTCTCAATTGGAAACCCGGAAACCATAACATTTTTTCGTTCAGCAGCGAAACCGTTTCAAGCCATTCCTTTTCTGACCGGCGGCGCAGCTTCGTCATTCGGCTTTTCGGAAAAAGAAATTGCGTTAGCCTGCGGATCGCATTCGGGCGAGAAAATGCACATAGAAACGGTTAGTGAAATGCTCGAAAAAATCGGTTTGAGCGAATCCGATCTGCGTTGCGGGGCACATTTACCGTTCAACGAGAAACGCGCCGAAGAGATGATCCGCAAGGGCGAACAACCGACGCAACTGCACAATAATTGCTCAGGCAAACATTCCGCGATGCTCGGGTTCGCCAAATATTGCGGGGCAGATTTGAAGACTTACGATTTACTTGAAAATCCTATTCAACAATCCATTTTGAAATCTGTTTCCGACTTTACGGACATTCCGCCAGACGAAATAAAAATCGGGATTGACGGTTGCGCCGCGCCGAATTTCGCTGTGCCGATTTCAGCGATGGCAAAAAGTTTTGCAAGACTTGTTTCTCCGCCAAAAGATTTTGCTAAAGAAAAACGAGAAGCGTGTCGGCGCATCGTTTCGGCTATGATGAATTTCCCGGAAATGATCGGCGGAACAGAACGGCTTGACACGATGATTATGGAAACACTTCGCGGACAAATTATCTCGAAGGTCGGCGCAGACGGCGTTTATGTTGCCGGAGTTTTACCATCAGAGAAATGGAAAACGGGTTTGGGCATCGCCTTCAAAATCGAAGACGGCGATGACAAACGCGCACGTCCGGTCGTAGCTGTCGAACTTCTGCGTCAACTTGAAATTTTAGACACTGAAAGTTTGAAAAATATTTCGCCGATGGCAATAACAAATCGTCGCGGGAAGTGGGTTGGAGAAGTTGTGCCGGGTTTGAGGGTGCAATTCACTTCATAATCGCACCTTTATAAACGGCAATTTCCGAACCTTTGGCAAGTAGAATCGTCTCAGGTTTTGTTTCGGTGAGAAAATCGAATTTGTCGCCGTATGTAAAACCGAAATCAACATCAATTTCGGCATAAGCGACATCAAACAAATTCCATTTCGGATGTTCCACCTTGTATTCGGCAGTGCGATTTTCGCCGCGTTTTGTATAGCCCCAATAATGTTCGATGATAAATTCGCTGTGTGAATTTTCCGTTGGAACTCCAAGTTCTTCTCCAATTTCTACCTGAATACTATTTTCTATCTCATCTTTCGACCATCTATAAGTCAGTTCTTTCTCGTTTTTCTGATGGCTCATTTGCCATGTTTCGTAAGGTTCGCCGTAAAGTGTGCGGGCAACTATCGAGATTGCATATCGCGGAACAATTTCTTTAACAAAAACAACGCCCCGTCTTATTTCATCTTCGGTTTCCCGTTTAACATAAAAACGCAGATTTACCTCTTCAAAGTTGATATGGAAAGGGATTTTGAAGCCTAAAACCCGCGTTTCAACAAACTGAAAGGCAACCAAACTGGCGTAGCATTGACCATTCCAAAAATCCAGTGTCGTGCCATTCGGAACAAATGGCTGCAGTAAATCAGGATTGACTAAATAGTTTGCCATTATCAAGTCCGACCATTTTGCCGACAGAAATTTTCTCATTTATTAGTCTCGCGCATTTTTTTCAGCCACCAGCGTAAACCGACAAACAGAAAACGCCAATCCTTTAAAAATTCGGGCGGCTTGCCCTCAAAATAATGCCCGATAAATTGGAGAATCCAACCGATAACAAAGAATGAAACCGGCAAAACCCAAAAATTCGTAACAAACAGAGCGACGACAAAAAATGGTATGGAAAGCGCAATCATCGGGATTCCGATGGTGTGTGTCAGTTTATTAACCGGATGCTGATGTGCTTCCGAATATTCATCTATCCATTCTTCCCAAGGTTTTCCGCCTAACATAATTTTTCCTCCATTAGCTTGAATTTCATCTTACACCGAATTTGTTTACTTGAACAAATTCGCGGAAATTTGCATAATGCTTTTGCCGAATTTAACCGTGAATTTATTGCTATGAGAGATTATGAATTTGTAACGATCTGGCGTTTTGACGCACCGCTTGAGCCTGTTTGGGATTGCATTCAGAATGCGGAAAATTGGAGCGAATGGTGGAAAGGAATTAAGCGAGTCGTTGAACTAAAAAAAGGCGACGAGAATGGTGTAGGCGCAATTCATCGTTCGACGTGGAGAAGTGCATTGCCATACACGCTGGAATTTGATTCGGAAATTACGCGGGTCGAACCGTTAAAACTTATCGAAGCCCGCGCTTTTGGTGAACTGGAAGGCAACGGACTTTGGCAATTTACGGCGGAAAATGAGCAATTAACCCGCGTTCAATATGATTGGCGCGTGAAAACGACAAAAGCGTGGATGAACTTTTTGACTCCAATCGCGCGTCCGTTTTTTCGCTGGAATCACGACTATATTATGAACGCCGGCGGCACGGGTTTGGCGCAAAAACTGAATTGTAAATTGCTCGAAAAATAATTTACCGGATTTTACGTCAATTGATGGCGGAAAATTTTCCACTATCAATCGTGTAAATTTCGCGCGATTTTCTCAAATACCGACAACGCCTTTAAACACACTGTCTTTCATCTTTTGAAAATAACCTACCAAATCTTTCCATTTAAGTTCAACATTCATAAGGCACACAACAACCGCCGCAATTATAGAAACCTTCCGGGCAGTCAATGTTTAGAGGCAAATTTAAGTTAGTGTGCATTTTACTCTGAAATTCCTCAATAATAGGCATCAACTTTTCTTCAATTTCTTTTGCCCGTGCGATTCTGTGTGCATCGTCGTTATTATTCATACAGTAACGTAACGCCGTAATTTCCAATCCATCGAGCACAGTTCTGAATCGCTTATATGCTTTAAGGAAATCATTTGTTTCATTTGTTTCATCTGCCATTTGTTTTTCTCCTATTTAAAGTTACTAATCATCGAAATTACTTGCCAATTGGCTTGTTTGCCGTAATAGATAGTTTTGCCGTCAGGGGCAAAAGATAGATTAGAAAAATAAACGCGTGTGTCGTTACTGCTGACGAGCGTTTTTGCCGTTCCGCCCATTAAAGGCATTAACCCAATAACACTATTGCCGTTTTGTCGCGCAGCAAAAGCAAGTGATTTGCCGTCAGGCGAAATTTGAATGTTATAAAAATAACCGTCTTTTATGGTAGAAAGCAAGTGCGGAGCATCACTTTCGGAAGCGATCCGAAAAATATTAATATCTAACGGCAGATTTTGAATTTCACTATTTCTTTCAATTGACTTAAAAATAAGCTCATTTCCCGATGAATTCCAACTAATCAAATTAAGGGCTGAATCAGATTGGTAAATCCGGGTTGTTTTACCTTCCGCCAACATCTCAATGCCCCAATGCCTCTTGTTTTCAGCATCTATGAACATCGTAGTCCAAGCAATTTTATTGCCGTCGGGTGAAATTAGCGGATTGAAAAAAAGCAATTTTTTATCTTCGTTGTCGGTTAATTGTTTTTCTCCCGTTCCGTCAATCGGCACTTGCCATAAATTTGAAAATTCATTGCGGTTAGCAACATAAATCAGTGAACGGCTATCGGGCGACCATTGATAATTTTTTTGCCATCGATTCAATGGTAAAACTGAAAATCCTTCCAGTACTAATCCGCTTTGCGTTACTGCCCGTGCATCACCACCGATTGCGGATGTCAGCCAAAGATTGATTTTTCCGCTTACCAATCGCAAAAACGCAATTTGTTTACCGTCAGGCGACCACCTCGGACTATAACCGTCCGAGGTGAGTTCGATTCGCTGATTATCGTCACTTATTTTTTGCGCTAACACTAAACCGTTAAATAATTTATCGTCAACACTTGTGCGCCGTATCCCTTGATAAACAAGCGTTTCACCGTTGGGCGTAACGTCCTGCCAAAATTCTACGCCGATGTCCGAAGTCAGTTGAAATTCTCTTCCACCGTCTATACCTGCTCTCCATAAGTCCAAATCGTCTTTGGCTGATTGATAAAGTATTTTAGAACCGTCCGCTGAAATGTCTGAAACATTGTTGTCGCTGTCGCTGAATGTTAGCTGGATATTTGATTTTTCGTTCAGGAACGCCAAACATATCTGCTTCACTCCACTGCGATTTGAATTGTAAATAACACGCTTTCCGTCAGGATGCCAAACAGGTTTGCCGTCTTCATATTCGTCGTCATTTAAGCGGATCGGATTTTCGCCTTGCAGCCCGGACTTCCACAAATCCTTCTGCCCGTCTTTTTTGTCCACATAAATCATTTGCCGTTCATCCGGCGAAATACTGAAATCATGACTGAGTGGAACCGATTGATCGAAATTTGTCAGTTTTGTTATCTGCTTTGAAGCAACAGAAAGCGTATAAAGATTTTGCCTTAATTCAAAATAGAGAGTTTTACCGTCCTTTGACCACATAATCAATTGACCGTAACCCTCAACCGGTGTCAGCAATGTCGGCGAACCGCCCAAAGCAGGGGTTGTCCAAATTCCCTGCTTCCCGCTGCGATCTGAAAAATAGGCAATTGTGCCGCCATCCGGTGACCAAACGGGAGTTCTATCATTGGCTTCATCTTGTTGGCGTGTAAACGCATCACCACCTCCGATTTGTTTTAGCCAAATACTGTTTTTGCCATTTTTGGTAGCGACAAAGGCGATTAGTTTTCCATCGGGAGAAAATTTTGCCCGATTTGAATTGTCCTCGCCCAAATCACTTTTCCAACTCGTTACCTGCGACGGAATTAAGGATGCCAAATTTATTTCCGTCCTCTGCCATCTTTGCCACATACTCCAGCCAAATAATAAACCGGCGAACAAAAGTGCTGCCGGAACTCCCAGCCACAGCCAGCGCCGGTAGCTTGGAATAAACGCCGGCGCAGTTAAGATTTCAGTTTCCCTTTGCTTGACGGCTAAAATTCCCGATGATAGTAATCCCACCCCGATTGATTTATTTGAGGCATTTAATTCGCTCTCCACGATCTTCAAATCCTGCAACAAATCGTTGGCGTTTTGATAGCGTTCTTCCCGATCTTTGTGAAGTGCTTTTTTGATGATCTGATCAATTTCAATCGGTATGTCAGGCGCGTGCAGGGAAATATTTTCCGGGTCATTTTTTAAAATCGATGCCATCACATCGCTTTTGGTTTCACCCGTAAAAGGAGCGCAACCGGTTATCATTTCATAAAGCACCACACCGAAACTCCAAAGATCAGTCCGTTCGTCGGTTTGCTTTCCGCGCGCCTGTTCGGGCGACATATAAGCGGCGGTTCCCATAATCATTCCGGGGATAGTTATATGATATTCTTGTGTCAGCGCATCGGGATCAACATCCTCTGCTGCAAATAAAATATTGGTTTGCTTGGCTAACCCGAAATCCAAGACCTTAACCAACCCGTCCGGTCGGCGCATAATGTTTTCAGGTTTAATATCCCGGTGCACAATGCCGGCACCGTGGGCGGCAGATAACGCCGAAACCGTCTGAATTGCAATATTCAGCGCATCTTCCAATTTAAGCTTTCTGTTTTTAAGAAGGTTTCGCAAAGTTTCGCCTTCGACAAATTCCATTGCGATAAAATGTTGTTTTTCGTTCAATTCGCCGATCTCGTAAATCGTAACGATGTTCGGATGATTGAGTGCGGAAGCCGCCCGTGCTTCTTGTTTGAAGCGTCGCAAAATATCAGCTTCTTTGCTCTGTGCGTCATTGAGTATTTTGATTGCTGCTTGACGATTCAGTTCTGTATCGAGAACCAAAAACACCTTGCCCATTCCGCCTGCACCGATTGCGGAAATTACCGTATAATGCCCAATTTTACTGTCAGTCGAAAGCATATAAGTTGGGAAGATGTTATCATACCCTTCTAAAAACTCTTCGAAAATTTTGAAATTATTTTGTAAACTCAGCGACATTAAGCCAATAGCAAATTAGCCGAAGGCAGATTACATATTTATTGTCATTTTTATTTTTATTATAATTTTCGATTGAACAGATTGTTCTATGAAAACCAATGGATTATCGAATAATTATTCTTATCAAAACTCATTTTGACATTTTTTCATTCTTTATCCATTTTACGCAAGGCAGGCTGATTTTTAAAATCTAACTCTCATCAATTTTCGGGCAAATTTCAATCCGATAATCCAATGCGGCTCAACAAATCCTGAAACCGCAACTTCGAACGTATCGAATCAAACAATGGTTCAACCTTTAGAAACGGCAAAAATCCTGATCGTTCTTCAAATGATTTTTCAAGCCATTCAAAGGTTTTATCCAAATCGCCCAAACCTAAATAAATGATGGCAAAACAATACGCAGAAATATATTGGTGTTGAATACTCTGCAAATTTGTCAAACTTTCTTCTGCCTCCGTCCGCTTTCCGGCGAGCGCGTAAGCCAAACCGAGATACGCTTCAAATGCCGAATTATCGTTTGAAAACGTAACCGCTTTGCTCAAAGCGTTGATTGCGCTGTCTATTTTGCCTTGCTGAAGATAGGCAAGCCCGAGATTTCGATAGGCAAAAGTAGAATATTTATCCATTTCAAGGGCTTTATAACATTCTTCAATGGCTCTTTCGTAATCGCGTGCAAAGTAATACGCATAACCTAAACTGATGTGGGCAAACGGCGACAGCGGATCGAGCTGCTGAACTTGTTTGCATTTCTCGATTGCTTCATCGTGCCGCCCGACGGCTTTCAGATAAAAACCATAACCGTCGTGTGCGTTAGGATAATTCGGACTGAGTTCGATGGCTCGCTTAAATTCGGCTTCGGCATCTTCAAAATCCCAATCGTAAAGCAGCCGCGAAAAGCCGAGCGAACAATGCGCTTCGCCGAGCGCGTCGTCGAGTTCGAGAGCTTTCAGCGCGGCGGCTTCCGCTTTCGGATACGCTTTACACGGAGACCAGCCTCCGGTTGAAGAAGCAAGAAATCCGTAGGCTTCGGCAATTCCTGAATAAGCAAGCGCGTAATTCGGATCGAGGTCAATAGCTTTTTGAAAATATTCGATGCCTTTCTTGATCCATTCTTCAGTGCGTTTGCTGGTGACGAAATAACGACCTTTCAGATAAAATTGATATGCTTCGGTATTTTCAGTGTAACGCTTTGCCAACTGCTTTTTCTCTTCGCCTGTCAATTTCAGTTTCAGTTTTTCGCTGATGTCCTCGGCAATATCATCGAGCAGAGTAAAAATATCGGTTATCGTGCGCCGGTATTGTTCGCCCCAGATTTGCGCTTGATTGACAATATCGATCAATTCCGTTTTGACGATCAGCGTATCGTCAAGCTGCACGACGCGCCCCGCAAAAATCGCCCGCACACCGAGTTCGTTGCCGATTTCCTGCAAATCCGTCTGCCCTTTGTAACGAAAAACCGTGCTGCGCGGAATGACGCGCAATTTCGGCAACTTTGACAGCGAATTGATTATACATTCGGTTATGCCGTCCAAAAGATATTCCGTATTTGCGTCATTATCAGCATTGACGAGCGGTAAAACGGCAAGTGAATCTATCGCTTTTCTGGTTTTGCGCGGGCGTGTCGCAGGCAATAAATTCCTGGGAAAAATTAGCGTCGCTTGCTGACCGAAGTTATCTATCGTCGTAATTTTTGAATTATTAACGCGCTGTAATTCGGTTTCAAATTCAAGCCGATGACGAAGCCGTTTTAAATCGCCAAGCAACCCTTTTATCGTTTGATAACGTGTTTCGCGGTCTTTGTGCAAGGCTTTGGCAACGCTCCATTCGAGTTCCGACGGAACATTTTTCACCCGTTCGGAAAGCGGTTTCGGTTCGCTTTTCAAAAGCGCGGCAATAACATCGCTCATCGTCGCGCCGGAAAACGGCAAACAACCCGCAATCATTTCATAAAGAACCACGCCAAGACTGAAAATATCGCTCCGCGCATCAACCTCTAACCCGCGAGCCTGTTCGGGCGACATATAAAACGCCGTGCCGAGAATCATTCCGGGCGCAGTTGCCGCATAATTGTCAGAAGAATCTGCGTTAGCAGATGAGTATTCTGCCACACTTAACCCGCCCGCTAACACAGGCGGTTCTGACAGTTTGGCGATTCCGAAATCCAAGACCTTCACATAACCATCCTTGCGAATCATTATATTTTCGGGTTTGATGTCGCGGTGAATAATTCCGGCTTCATGGGCGGCGACCAAAGCATTGGCGGTTTGAACGGCAATGTCGAGAACTTCCGCTAATTGAAGCGTTGAACTTTGCATTTTTTGCCTGAGCGTTTGCCCTTCGACAAATTCGGTGGCGATAAAATGAATTTCATCCTGTTCGCCGATGTCGAAAATCGTCAGAATGTTCGGATGATTGAGCGCAGAAGCCGCGTGTGCCTCGCGCCCGAAACGCTCGATTGCCGAAGCGTCTTGCATCAAACCTTCAGGCAGAATTTTGATAGCCACATCACGCCGCAGCCGGGTATCGCGGGCGCGATAAATCTCACCCATTCCACCCGCACCGATGGCGGAATGAACTTTGTAATGACCGAATTTTTCACCGATGACAAGCATTTTTTGAAGATTTCATTATACTACTTATTTCATCTGTGAAACAGCTTGAATAACAGATTTTTGAGGCGTTTAAATCTCTCAACCTGTGCTAAAGCGTGGATTCTGAATTTTGTAGTTCGGTGGTGAACCTATCGAATTTAAGATTGATTTTTATTTTTCCATTCACTTACCAACATTCCGTAAATCACAAAATCAACAAAACGGTCGTGCAGCCAGGCTGACTGCCGGATAATTCCTTCTTCTCGAAAACCTAATTTTTCAGCAATCTTTCGACTCTTTATATTTTCCGCGCCGCACTGCATTTCGACACGATTGAGTTTTAATCTGTTAAATGCATAATCTATCAACACACGGCAGGATTTTGTAACCAAACCTTTGCCTTGAAAAACTTCGCCGAGCCAAAACCCGATTTCCGTCTTTCGATTATTCCAATCAATGTAGTTGTATTCGATCTGTCCCGCCATTTTACCCGCAAACCAAATGCCGACGGCAAACCCTTCATTTTCGGCAAATTGTGTTTGATTGCGCTTAATAAAAGCATGTGTGTTTTCAATCGAACGGTCATCTTTGAGCCACACCGACCATTTTTTGATGTGGCAAAAATTCTTTTCAATCAATTCGTTTAACTCATTAGCGTGGCGCAGCTCAAAAACGCGAAGTTCGATGTTTTTATTAACCTGACGACTAAACATTGTAGTTTTCTAAATGGTTGTTGAAAAATCACTTCAACTCGACACGAATGGCAAAATCTCCAAATCACTGTGGAATAAGAATTGGCATAATGTTTTTCTTTCGGCATTATACCAATTCATATTCACGAATGCCTGTTTTTGCAGAGGTTCTTTTTAACTTTGTATTCCGTAATAAAATCGCCCTTTCAAGCAAATTTTTAGAATCCCGCCAATTTGACGGCAAACTTTGCTTTGATTTTTCCGGCGATAAATTTCTATTTTGTATTTCCGCCAGCATTAGGAACACACTCACCCAATCCCGGGTCCCAATGAAAACCTGCACCACAACTACTGTTGTCGAGAAGCGATGGAAGCAGATTATTTAGGTCATTCGTTAGCCGTCTTACAATTCCGTTCAGGGCTGCCGCATCGAAACCGGGATTATCAACCTCCTGTTTGATGCGTTTGAAGACTGCGCTTTGCGTTGCCGCAAGAGCTTTATACAAATTCGTCATTTCAATACTATCTGCCAATGCGTATCTTTCTGTTTGTGTTAATGCCATAATATACTCCTTATTTTTTATTTGAAATTCTCGAACATCGAGATTGTGTTTATTTCTTCTTGTTTGTCGAAGAAAATTGTTTTGCCGTCGGGCGACCACGCTAAACTTCCAAAATAGAGGTTGCTATTGCCGTTGGTGGTTATTTTTTTCGCTTTGCCATCGGTTATGGCGGCGATAAAAATGTTGTCTTTGTCGTCTTGGCGCGAAGTGTAAGCGACCATTTTTCCGTCTGCCGAGAGCGACATACTCTTAGCATAGATATTTTTGAAAATGCCGAAGGCGTAATTTTCACCATTGACCGAAACTTGCAAAAGTTTTATATCCAAAGGATTAGATTTCATCACTCCGGCGGCTGTTTCCAAAAAGAGTTCACGGCTCGAAGCCGACCAGCCAAGAAGTCGCACGCTTTCCGTGGTCAAGAAAATTTCTTTGGTTTGTTCCTCCTCCCGAAGCCAAACTTTCCAAAGTTGTTGTTCTTTTTCATTAGATTTTTGCTGTGAAATGTAAGCAATTCGCTTTCCGTCCGGTGACCATAACGGACAATAATAAGTCAAATTTGCATTATTTGTCAGATTGAATGTTTTCGCTGATTCGAGCGAAGCCAGCCAAACATCTTTTTGTCGTCCGCTGATAAAAACAAATTTTGTGCTGTTGGGCGACCAACTGGACTCTGCGGTTTGAGCACGATTGTATGGCAAAATAGCATAACCGGGAGGAACAATTGACTCGTCGGTTATTTGTTTTTCTTCGCCGTTGACTGTGTTGACTAGCCAAAGATTATATTTTTGTTCTGCCGTTTGCCAGCGTAAAAAAGCCACGTGCCGACTATCAGGCAACCAGTGCGGATTAAAACCTTGAAGCATCAATTGGATGGATTCATTTGTCAATGATTTAATAATAATCGAAGATTCCGACACAGAAAACAGAGGATATGGCGCGGCGTGTTTTTGAAAAAGAATTGATTTTCCGTCCGGCGAAACATCAGACCAAAATTCTGCTTCGGGCGTAGAGGCGACCTCGAATTCTTCACCATTTTCAATCTTCACGCCCCAGATGTCCGATTTGTTTTCCCACGTCCGGTAAAAAATTTTCGTTCCATCCGCCGCAATTCCGACTATTTCATATTCGTTATCGCCACGAGTAATTTGTTGCGGTTTGCGTCCGTTGCGGTCGGTAAGATTGATTTGATGATGATTGTCACGCAAAATATTGTAGAGAATTCTTTCGCCGTCGGGATGCCAACTTGGGATAAATTCAGTTTCCCTGTCGTTGGTCAAACGATGCGGCGTTTCGTCTTTTAACGACGTAAGCCAAAGGTCGGGTTGTCCATTTTTTTTATCGCAATAAACGAGTTCGGTTTCATTTGGCGAAATGCTAAAATATCTAATTTGGTCGCGCGAAGGAATAAAATTCGTTATTTGAGAAGTTTCCTGCGTGGCAATGTCGAGTCGAAAAAGGTTGCCGTCATACTCGTAAAATATTGTCGTGCCGTCTTTTGACCAATAACGCGGAAAAAGCGCACCATCGCCGATAATTTTAAGCAAAGTCGCCGTGCTGCCCAAGGTCGGACAAAGATAAATGCCGGATTTACCTTCGCGGAACGACGCAAAAACAATATGCTGATCGTCTGGCGACCAAATCGGACCTTGATTGTTCCATTCGTCTTTGGTTACGCGAAGGTCTTTGCCACCAGCGGTTTGCTTGACATAAATGCTTTCGTTCTTTCCGTCTTGCGCTGAAGAATAAGCAATCATTCTGCCGTCGTGCGACGAACTGTAATTTGAATAAAAACTATTTGCGCCTGTTTTCCAAGAAACGAGGCGAACCGGACGCAAAGAATCGAACGAATGCGATTCACTTGTATTTGAAAACTTCCAAATTAACCAAACAGTTGTTCCGATTAAAATGAAAAGTGCGAAACCAATTGAAAAAAAGACGGAATAATTTAATTTTAACTTTTCAGGCTTTGTATTTTGTCGGTTTGGTATTTGTTTGGTTTTTGGAGTAACGCCATCGTCGGAACTTTTCCAAAAATAATAATTTGGCTTTGATGATTTTGACTTTGCCGTTTTGTGCGGGAAGGTTTGATACTGGAAATTATTGTTTGTCGCGGAAATTTCTCCGACATTTCGTAAGTCTGTTATTAAATCTTTCGCTATTTGATAACGCTCCGTTTTGTCTTTCATCAAAGACTTTTGCACGATTGGTTGTAGTTCCGTCGGAATGAGCGTCCAATCGGGTTCGTCGTTGAGAATGGCGGAAATTGATTCGGCGTTGCTGTCGTGTTGGAACGGCGAAATGCCGCTTAACATTTCATAAAACAGCACCCCGAAACTAAAAATATCGGTTCGCGTGTCAAGCGTTTTGCCGCGCAATTGTTCGGGCGACATATACGGCACAGTTCCCATAATTGCGCCCGAACTACTCAGTTTTTTAGTTGTTTTGCCGTCAGTTTCGGCTTCGATAAATTTCGCCAAACCAAAGTCTAAAACTTTTAACTGACCTTTGTTGTTGACGACGATATTTGAAGGCTTGATGTCGCGGTGAATAATGTGATGCGCGTGTGCTTCTTCGAGTGCGTTGGCGATTTGAATCGCCAAATCAATTGATTGTTCAACGCTCAATTGCACTTTGGCGAGAATGTCGGCAAGCGTTTCGCCCTCGACAAATTGCATCACGATAAAACTGCAATCATCACTCTCGGAGATTTCGTAAATCGCGCAGATGTTCGGATGGTCGAGCTTGGCGACCGCCCGCGCTTCACGCAAAAGCCTTTGTTTAGCCTGACTTTTCCAGGACAAATTTTCGTGGAGAATTTTGAGCGCGACACGACGTTGAAGTTCCAAATCATTCGCCAGATAAACATCGCCCATTCCGCCAATTCCAATCTGCCGGATGATTTCGTAATGTCCGAGAATTTGCCCTTTGGCGAAATTACGGCTTTCGGTTAAAACCTTATCGTTTGCATAATCGCCAACTGCCGGCGATTCCATAAAACTTTCCGCGCTGTCAAACGAAGCCAAAAGCGATTCGACTTCGCGGCGCAAGGTTTTATCATCGCGGCAAACGTCATCGAGAAAATCCGGGCGCGCTTCGGGCGTTTGCCGCAAAGCATCGGCAAAAATCTCCTTTACCTTTCGCCAGTTTTCGTGCGCCATAAGACCTGTTTTAAGAATTGATGTTGCTGATGCCGATAAACTCATCAACTATTAACGCGACATTTGTGGCAAAACCGTTCAAATTCTATTTCATCATTAAATGCGTCAAAAAGTTCACATTCTTGTTCTCTAAACCGGTGAACCGATACGCCGCAGTAAATTTTGAAAACGCGGATCTTCGCGCATATTGTCCCATTTTATATCGTTGATTATGGTTGGTATAAGAGAAGATTTCGCGTCAAATGCTTTTTCGAGCCACGCCATTGTCTGGTCTTTATCGTCTAAACCTAAATAAACCGTCGCCATAAAAAACGGGTCAACGAAATGTTCATTTGATATATCATCAAGCGTCTTTAATTGTGCTTCGGCTACTTCGCGGTTGCCCATTTGAGCATACGCGTAACCTTCTTCAGCAATGGCGATTGGTGGAAGCATATCCATAGATTTCTTTGCTTTTTCAATTTCGGCGATGGCTTCCTGATATTGTTTTTTGTGATTCAGGGAACGAGCCAAACCGTATATCGCCATAAAGTTGCGCGGTTCGATGCTCAATGCCTCGCGGTATTCGCTGATTGATTCGTCATATCGCCGAGCGTAATACGAGTTGCACCCGAGTTCGGTGTTAAGGGAAATCGAAAGCGGATCATTATCCAATGCACGATGCAGAGGTTCATCGGCATATGAGGCGCGTCCGGTTATTTGCAGAACGTGAGCGGTGCAGTTAAAAGTTTCAATTGACTGGAGACTAACCTCATTTCCACGGGCTAATTCGTCTTTAGCCTTGTCCCAATCCCAATCGTAGAGCAGCGCGACTAACCCCAAAATCACATGCGGATCAGACAAAGTATTGTCAATTTCCAATGCTTTGTCTGCATAAATCCGCGCATTTGGCATCATTTGGCGCGGCGGCGCAAAATATATTCCGAGATTTATATATCTCATTCCGATCTCTGAATAGGCAAGTGCGAAATTCCGGTCTTTGACAATCGCCTGCTGGTAAAACTCGATTGATTTGCTTAATGCTTCAGGAGTATTTAGTTGAGCATTAAAACGACCTTTGAGATAAAGCTGATAGGCTTCGGCATTTTCCGTCGGGCGTTTTCCGATTTTTTGTTTTTCCGCATCGGTTAAATTTAATTGGAGATTTTGTAAGACCAATTGTGTCATTTCGTTCTGCGTCGAGATTAGTTCGGAAGAATTTTTGATAAATTGTTTGCCCCAAATTTGCGAGCCGTCGTTAGGGTCAATCATATTGATATTTATGATGATTTTGTCACCGACTTGTCTAATGTCGCCTGTCACCAGAGTTTGCACACCGAGTTCATCGGCAACTTTTTTTGGTTCGATTTCTTTACCTTTGTAGCGAAAAACCGAATTTTTCGCCATTACTTTTAAGCCGGAAAGCTGGGATAAATTGTTGATGACGCTTTCCGTAATTCCATCGGCTAGATATTCTGCATTTAAATCCTGACTGGCATTAACGAACGGCAAAACGGCGATTGATTTTTTGCCATTCGCGCCTGATACATTTTTTCTCGACGATAAAAAGTAATAACCGAAACAAACTGCGCTGATAAGCAAAGCGGCAAACGTGATCGCACCAAATGATTTGCGTAATTTAATACGGCTCGAAAGAACGGGCTGCGCGGCAGCAGTTTGCCTGTTCGCGTCGCCGGTAATTGATTGAAAAGATTCTACCGCTGTTTCATTTTCGAGCGGGAATTTTTTCCCCAAAAGCTCGCCGAATACGAGATTTTCCCGCAAACCTTTCAAATCGGCGAGCAATTCTTTCATCGTTTGATACCGCTTGGCTTTATCTTTATTGAGCATTTTGAAAATAATTTTTTGTAGATTATCCGGCACGTCTTTGGCATAATGCGACAATATTGGCGGCTCGCTGTTTATCAAATTAGCAAAAGTTTCCGACACCGAATCACCCGCAAACGGCGTTCGTCCAGCAAGCATTTCGTAAATCATCACGCCGAGACTAAAAATGTCTGTCCGTTCATCAACCTTTTCGCCTTTCGCCTGTTCGGGCGACATATAGTTGACTGTTCCGATTATCACGCCCTGTGCCGTGTCATTTTGCCGGACAGTTGATTCTTCAAATCCGAAAGTTGTCGGGATAATAAGTTTTGCCAGTCCGAAATCGAGAATTTTCAGCAAACCATCGGGGCGAATCATTATGTTTTCCGGTTTGATGTCGCGGTGAATCAGACGCGCGTTGTGGGCAACGGAAAGAGCATTGGCGATTTGAATTGAAATATCCAGAATCTCATTCAAATCCAGACTTTTTTCTTTGAAAAACTCGCGTAAAGTTTTGCCTTCGATGTATTCGCTGACGATGTAGTGCGCTTTGTCAGCTTCGCCGATTTCGTGAATAACCAGAATATTCGGATGATTTAACGACGATGCGGCTTTCGCTTCGCGAATAAATCGCTCCAGATTTGATTCGTGCCGGCTGAATTTTTCGTTGAGAATTTTGACGGCGACTTTCCGGTCGAGTTTTTTATCATTTGCCAGATAAACTTCGCCCATTCCGCCGATGCCGATTTGCTTGATTATCTCGTAATGACCGAAACGGATGCCTTCTCTGAGAGTTTCTTTACCGGTAAAACTGCCGGCAACTTCACCGACGGCGGGCGTTTCCATAAAACTTTCCGCGCTGTCGAACGAAGTCAAAAGCGATTCGACTTCCCTGCGCAGAATGTTGTCACCGCTGCAAACCGAGTCGAGAAACTGCGGACGCGCTTCAGGCGTTTGCCGCAGTGCATCGGCAAAAATCTTTTTTACCTGTTGCCAGTTCTCGTGCGCCATATCGTGATTGTAAAAATACGCGCGAAATAAGTGTGTTTTAGACCTTTAATATGCGGACTTCCGCAATAAAATTTAGACTCATCATTAATTAACGCGACATTTTTCGACAAACCGTTCAAAAATTTATCGCGTCAATTCACGATGCAGCCAGGCTTTTGCCAACGCCCAATCTTTGGCGACCGTCGTGCGTGAAACTTTCAAAACAGCCGCCGTTTCTTCCAGACTCAAACCGCTGAAATACCTGAGTTCGACAATCTGCAACTGTTGTTCGTCAAACGCGGCAAGGCGATTTAACGCTTCATCGAGTGCGATTAGATCAATGCTTTTTTCATCGCTGACAATGAGCATCGCTTCTTCAAGCGGCAGGTTTTCGTCCGCGCCGCCGCGTTTTTCACGATGTTTGGCGCGGGCGTGGTCAACCAAAATCCGCCGCATCATATTGGCGGCAACGGCGAAAAAATGCGTCCGGCTTTCCCAATTTACTTCGCGCTGATCAATTAATTTCAGGTAGGCTTCGTTGATTAAGGCAGTAGTTTGAAGCGTGTGGTTCGGGCGTTCACGGCGCAAATATCTCCTCGCCTGTTTATGCAGTTCGTCATAAACAAGCGGCATCAATTCCTCTAACGCATCGCGGTTGCCGTCGCTCCATTGCTGAAGCATCTGCGTTATCAAATGAGTTTGCGCCATTCAAGTAACCTCACTTTTTACCTAATAAAATTAACCGCAAGCATATACCCGAAAAAGTTTTGAGTCAACAATTTTCTTGAAATTGTATGGACTAAAAACTATTTCTGAACGCTGTTCTCAAAAATGTCGCGCTTATAAATGAGGGTGAAAAATCCTTTAATATTTGAATTAACAATAAATTTTTGAACGGTTTTCCTGTTTTTGACGCGCTAATAGATGTAGGCATAAAAAAATTGTCTGCGAAGGAAAATTCACAATAATAGAGGAGCTTAGAAATAACATGAAAAAAACATTCTTTAATCATTTGGCAATTATCGGTTGTTGCGCCGCGCTGTTTACGCTTGCATCTGCCACACATATCTTTGGACAAGGTAGGGGAAGCACTACCAACAATCCCGTAATTACCATTCAACCACTGCTATCCGTTTCAAACTGGACACCTGTTCCTACCACCGGAACAATGTTAGCTAGAAAGTCAAACGCCGTATCTATGGCGATAAATTCTTCCGGGCTTGTTCCGGGAACAGTAGTAACGGCTTGGTTCGGTATTTTCAATAATCCGCAATTTTGTGCGACAACTCCCTGCACTCCGGCGGATGAAGCAAATCCACTGGTGCAAGCCTCAGTCATCAATGCCGGTGGTAAAATTATCGGAGCAGACGGTGTGGCTGATTTCGGCGGATACCGCGCTGTCGGTGACACAATCGGTGTCTTTTCGGGACCCGGATTGCTAAATCCGATGACTGCACAGATTGACCTTGTCGTCCGCAGCCATGGACCTGCCCTCATATTTCACCCTGATCTGCTGGCACAACAACTTAGTATATATAATGGCGGCTGTCCGCCCAATCCGTGCCAAAGTCTCCAAGTTTCAACTCATCTCCCGTAAAATCTGATAGTCGAACTTATTAATTTCTCACCTCACAATATAGTCTCTTTTCACGTTAAGACAATTAAATTGTCCCAACGTGAAAAGAGTTTTTTTTTAGATTAAGTGTTTTATTTAAGGATTATTCAGCCTAAACCTGCATCTGCGAAGGTGCTTTCTGCAACGGAAAGTCCACTGATTGGGGTTTACTCAGTTGACTTTTTTTTCATAAAATAAACTGTTTTTAACTGCGTGATTCCTCCTACACTGCCCTCCTATTCAATAAGTCATAATAAAAAATCCTGAAATTTATTCCTTTGGATATGTAACATAAGCAGAGTTATATCCTGCGATTGTTGAGTTTCATTTGCTGTGTAACCATTTAATTAATTGATTTTTTATCGCGCCGGTTTCGGGAAAGTTACCGGACTTTTATTGCCGTTTTTATCAACTGTGCGAACTCCGAAAAAGAAATTATCCTTCGACATATTTTTCAGCGTGTAAGTTGTAACATTCCCGACAAAAACCGCATTTGTCCAAACTGCATCGGTAGTTCCGCGCCAAACGACTTCGTAACCCGCCAAATCGCTTTCCGCATTCGCGTCCCATTTTAATTCGGTGTCGTTAGTCAATTTTGCCGTCAATAAAGCTACATTTTTCGGTTTTGCCGGAGCCATTGCCAGACTAGCAAGACTTGCCGCGTTAATGCGCGTAACATTAGCAACATATCCAAAATCTACAAATTCCGGCAAGTCACCATATTGCACTCCGTTTTCGGTGCGGACGTTCTGATGTTGATGAGTATAATCTTCGTGCGGTTCGGTGAAGCGAACTGCCGTAAAACCGCGTTCGAGAAACGGAATATGATCGCCGCCGCGCAAATATCGGTCACGCCGGTAGATCATCTGCACACTAAATTTCGGCGAATATTTGTCGGCTACTTCTTTGATATAACGTGCAAGTTGGCGCGAAGCCGAATCGTTTTCGCCGCCGACGCTTCTTCTTTGAGCAGCCTCTTGTTCGGTTTCGTTGGACGGCACGCCTTCGGCAAAAACGCGCACCGAATTTCTGTCCGGCGCATTTTTGAAGGAAGTTACGCCGCCGATAATATCATTTGTGAACATTGCTTCGATGTCCATTTTCTTCTCCACGGCTTGTTTGGCAAAATATGTTGAGCCTAAAAGCCCTTGTTCTTCGCCCGCGACGGTCATGAAAATAATTGTCGCGTCAAATTTATATTTCGACATCACCCGTGCCATTTCGATAACGGCGGCAGAACCAGAAGCATCGTCATTCGCACCCGGCGAATCGCATTCGGCATCTGCCGGATTGGTGCACATCGAATCATAATGTCCCGAAACAACATAAACGCGGTCAGGATTTGTCGTTCCACGCAAAGTCGCAAAAACATTCGTTAAATTTATGGCAACCGGAACGCGACTGCGCGGCGGCGGCAATGCTTCTTGCAGATAAGTCTGCTTTTCGACCGTCAGACAATTGCCGCAATCGCTGTAAATCTTTTGAAATTCACCGAAAATCCAATCACGCGCCGCACCGATTCCGCGAACCGGATTGTCCTGTTCCGAATTAGTATTGCGCGAACCGAATGAAACGAGTTTACGAATCGTCGTTTCGATATTCTTCGCCGAAATTTCTTTCAACATTTTAGTAATCTCAGGGTTCGACTTTTCTTTTGATTTTTGAGCAAAATTATTCGTTGTAAAAATACATAAACAAAGAGCCAGAACAGCAAAAAAGTGTAGTTTCATAATATTTAATTTGATCAAGTTTTGAATCACTTTCTATATTCAATACCTACGCCAAAAGATATTTGAAAAATTGAGAGCAGAGATGAAATGAACTGAGTAATTTAGTAGATTGATTCTTGCAAAATTAGTCAACTAAAAATCTCGGCTCATTTCAATGGATATATTAACACTTTTTACTTGTTGTTCAACTTTGACAACTTCGACAATTATTTGCCAATTAGCGATTATTGCTCAAGCGATGTTGACGATGACGGGGGGCGTGACGATGCTCAATTTGGCGC
>JANMAA010000056.1:0-3225 GCA_031359215.1 Acidobacteriota bacterium
GGGCTTCGTCAAATAATTCCCCGAACGCATCATCGTGTCGGCATAATTAATGCCCGCCGCCGCGACTTTAATCAAAACCTCATCCGCCTTCGGAGCCGGTTTTTCCACATCTTCGAGCGACAATTTATCCGCTCCGCCAAGATCATTTACTCTGATTGCTTTCATAATTTTTATTTTTAATTAACCGCACATTGTCTCAGATAGACGTTGATAAAATTCATTTCGCTGCACATTTTTCTTCTTTAAATTTATACTACATTAAAGTGCCACTATCTCTTTATAAGTTCCAACTAAATTCTTTAAATTTCCACTAACTGCAAATATTGGAAATTTACTTAAAATCTATTGCGTTTCGACAGAAACAAAATTTTCTGCACATTTCCGCCGGTTTTGATTAAAACCAAGGTCGCGTTATTTTGCGTAGATTAGTTAAATAATAAAGATTATTTTCCTGCCGGTAATAAAAATCCATATCGTCCGCATGATTTTTCGCCGCGCTGCTAAAAAAGATCATTGAGTTACTTTCAATCATCGCTTTGCCGGCATTAGCGCGACGGTTTGCTAATTCCGTCTGCCGTTCCCCAGCCGTAAATTTCGGCGCGGGCGGAGCAGCTTTTGTCGGTGAAGATGTTTATTTATCGGAATTTGTTTCGATGGCAAATGTCGAACTAAACGTCGATAAGGCAACGATAGTATAATTAAGTTTTTCATGACTTTATCCTTTCTTTTTAATTTATCATTACAACAGCAATGATCTGAAGATAATTCAATTTTCGACTTTTATTTCAATATCCTGAGATGTCTGATTACCGAAATAATCAGCCGCGAAAATTCGCATAGTATAATCCCCGTTTGCTAGCTTACCTGCATCAAAAAAATCTTCTTTATAATAATCGCCGCTTACTTCATTCGAGACGATATAGTTAAAAATCGTTTCGCCCGTCGCGCCCGATTTGCTTCCCTTTGCATAGACAAATTCGACAGCGTTGTCATCCGGCAGACGAGCAAAGGAAATGGCGGATTTTTTATCGATAAGCGACGTTTCACCCTGCAATATCCTGTAGCCAAGCTGATAAACTCCTAATCTTCGGCGGTCGGCATTACCGTCCATTTGATCAAATGCGCGAACTACGATACGCGTTTTTCCACTAAGTTTTATACGCATTTTGCCGTTTTCGGTTTCTATCTCGCGCCAATTCTCATCAAACAGCGAAACTTTTTCAATTTTCGGTGAAACCGCATCGGCAATATCCGGCAGAATCAGCGCATCCAACGCATTCATTTCCGCCCCGCTTCTGCCCGCGATTAAGTGAACGTGATTCATCGGGTTCAATGTTCCAACGCGGTCGCCCGCTTCAAATTTTGTGCCGCGCGGCACACGCAAACCTTTCAATTTACGATTATTATCAAAGGCAAATTGAAAGCGATTATCGTCAAATATTTTGCCGTTTTTATCGCGCCCTAACCGGATGTGAATATAACCGAGCGTCGGCATTCTGATAAGTTCGCGCAAGGTGTCGAAATTTTGCACGGCAAATGGTTGTAAGATTTTTTCCGTGCGGATAAATCTTGCCGTTTCACCGTAACCGCCGACAATATCGAGTCCGTTATGAAACCACGACGGCGAGTTTTCATCTTTTATCTCGCCGCGAATTTCGCCCAATGTTCCGGCGATTTCGTGCTTTCGTTCAGGCGGGTTGTAAGTCCAGCGTGGTTCGCTCAATTTGCGAAACTCTTCGGGTTTAAAGCGTAAATTTTCGATTTCTTGTTTCGTGATTTCCTTGCCGATTTCCGCGCCCGTAAATGTGCGAATAACTTGATTTTCCGCGTCAGCAACAAATAAACTCCCGTTTTCGTCCGTTGCTAAACCCGCTGGGCGATTAAATTTTGCAGAGCGCAAATCTCCATCTGAAAATCCACGTTTCGTATCGGAAATTGTTTCGACAAACGGGAAAAATCTACGCCCGATTGCGCGAATCGAATTTCCGTCGGCGACATAAATCACGCCGAAATTATCAACTGTAATCGCTGTCGGTTGGACAAAACTCGAGTCATATAAAGAACCGTCAACTGTATCTTGTTCGCCGTTTCCCGCTAGAGTCCATACTTTTCCGGTTTGCTCAATAACGCGAACGCGTCGGTTTCCCGTATCGGCAACCAAAACTTTTTCATCTTTCCAAATGGCTAAACCACACGGCGTATCAAATTTTGCCTGAGTCGAATCGCCGTCGGCAAATCCCTGTTCACTTCCGGCAATTGTCGAAACTTTACCGTTTTCGATGACGCGAATTTTATCGTTATAAGTATCGGCGACAAAAATTTTATCTTCTAACACAGCGATTCCGATCGGGGCATTAAAAAGTGCGGTTTTTGCATCGCCGTCGGCAAAGCCTTTTTGATTTTCAACTCCCGCGATCAATTCAATTTCACCCGTTTTCAAAACTTTCTTTATCGTCTGCGTTCCCGAATCGGCAACGATTAAATCGCCTTTTTTGTCAAATGCAATTGCCGAAGGCGTATCGAGTTTGTCTGTCAAAACTTCCAAATTTCCCGCTTTTGTAACGCGCCAAATTTTTCCTTGGTCGCCGTCTGAAACATACAAAGCACCGTCATTTGCCGCCAAACCGAAAGGTTCACTGAATTCTCGATTTATTCCCGCAAAAGTCGTAACTTTTGCAAATGGAATAGATTTAGAATTATTTTTCCAACAAGAAGTAAAAAATAAAAGTAAGACTGTTAGTCCTAAAATTCGACCGGCAGTTAAAATAATCGGTAAAAGCGAAATAGTTCTTTTGTAATTAGATTTTTTATTCACGAAAAGACTTTAAAATTAAGAATTATATTAAGACAATCCGTCGGATTTTTGTTATTATGACGACTCAGCCCCGAATTTTACAAACTAGAAAGGAGAGAAAAAATGTTTTCATTAGAAGATTTATTAGGACAACAACAAGGAAACGACGCTGTCGGACAAATCAGCCAAATGCTTGGCGCAAATCAAAGTATGACGAGTTCGGCTATTCAACTTGCCTTACCGATGATTTTAAGCGGACTTGCCAACAACGCTTCGACACCGCAAGGCGCAGAGAATTTGAACAATGCGCTTGAACAAGACCATAGCGGCGGACTATTGGATAATTTGATGGGTTATCTCGGCGGCGGGTTATCGCAACCGTCCGAAGCAAGCAGAGAAACCGACGGTTCGGGGATTTTAGGTCATATCTT
>JANMAA010000012.1:0-3949 GCA_031359215.1 Acidobacteriota bacterium
ATCAAGTTTATTGCCCGATTTGTTTCGGCGTTATTGAAAACGAGAACTTCTAATTTGGTCAAAGTTGCCAATGCTTTTGAGACTGATGCCGCCGCCGATTCGGTTTACCGGCAGATTCAAAGATTTTTGAGAAATGAAAATGAGATTTCGATTGACTATCTCAAACTGTTGAATATTCACGGCAAACTGAAAGTTTTGATTGACCGGACGGAATGGAAATTCGGCTCAACTTGGGTCAATATTCTGACGTTGAGTGTGGCGTATAAAAACGTGGCGATCCCGGTTTTGTGGGAAACCGTCAACCACAAAGGCAATGCGACCGCCGGGGAACACCGGGCGATTATCGAGAAGTTTGTGGCGGAATTCGGAGCCAACCGAATTTTACGAATTTATGCCGACCGCGAATTCGGCTCGTCTTTATTATTGAAGTATCTGCTTGAAAACCGGATAGATTTTCACATTCGCTTGAAAACCAGCCACAAATCAGGCGGCAAGAGTTTTTTGCAGATGTGGCGGAAGGTTTCGAAAAAAGTGAAATTGAAAGGAAAAGTCAAGATTGAAGTTTTCGGTTTGGAGATATTTGTCAGTTGCGTCAAGTATCAAAAAGACGGGCGCACGGAATATTTGATTGTCGCCAGCGGTGCGCGAAATAAGGATGCGATTGAAGAATACAAAGTGAGATGGCAAATCGAAACGATGTTCGGGTGTCTGAAAAGTCGCGGATTCAATTTTGAGGAAACGCATTTAACGCAGCCGGAGAAGATCGGCAAACTATTAATGTTACTCGGCTTAGGATTGAGTCTGGCAATGCTGATGGGCGAGTTTCAGATAGAAATCACGAAACAGGTCAAGATGAAACTAAAAAAGAACAAAAGATACGCCAGAAGTTTATTCCGAATCGGGTTGGACGCATTCCAAAATCTTTTGTTCAATTACCATAAACCAAAGAAAGAAAAAGAGTTGGAAAGATTTATTCTCCTACTGTCGTGTGCTTAGTGAAAGAATACACACATTTTCATCCGAACAACTCAATCCACCGCTTGAAAGTCGTCTTTTGATAGCTTCCATTTTCGTTAGACAAAGTGATACAGGACAAAATATTCAAGACTTAATTGATAGCATCACATCAAAAATCGGCAATGAAATTGAACTGATAGAAAAATTGAATATGCTTATTTCCAAAACACTTGGAAATTCTTTGGAACAATCAATAAAAATAAAGTTTGATTACGAAACGGCAAAAAATTCTCTGAGGTTTTATTCACATCAAGACATCAAAAAAATAGAAGAGATTTATATACCAACTGAAGTTTTTGGAGTGAAATATAAATCAGATTTGTCGCAAATTAATTCAGTTAAAATATCATTTCTAAAATCAAAAGAAAAATTATTCGGTAGCCTTATTTTTACATAATCAATTCACTCGTAAACGGATTTTTTGCTAAAACATTCAACGATTTAGCGACGAAAGCGCAACCTTCTGCCTTTGAATTCCACTTTAAAGAAAGACGTGCTTGCCTTAAACCCCGATAAAAATCGGGTAACTTGAATGTTTGTATAAAAACTATTCGTTAATTGATCGGTGCCGTATAGCCTTCACGCGCACGGATTTGCGCTCCTGCCGGAATGCCTTTTAGTTCGATTTTGATTTTACGAAAAGTGCCGTCGCGTTTTTCGTTGACAGGATAGTAGCCGATACTGTATTTTGTTCCGATTTCATCGGCGACTTTTTTGAAGGCGTTTCGGGCTTCGCTTAAATCATCCACAGCAAAAACTTTTCCGCCTGACATTTTGGCTAAATCCTGCATTTCCTTATCGGCTAATTCATACAGTCTTTTGCTGATGTCAAGACGTTCAAAATCACCGAGTTGGCAAAACGCAGAGATTTTTTCGATTTTCGATTTCGGATAAAAAGTTCGGTAATAACGCCTGATTTGTGCGGCGGAAAAACGCAATGTGCTTTCGCAGTCACCTAGCAACTTTTCTTCAAAAAATTCGCGGGTATTAACCTGAATAAAATATGAAACAATGCCGGTTTGTTCGATGTTTTCACGAACTTCATCAAAACTTGCCGCACTTGTCGAGTCAACCCCGTCAGTGAGCGCAACAAGCGCGCGTCTGCCGCGAAATTCGTCTTTAGGTTTTTCATTAAAAACTTTTTCGACAACCTGCAAAAGTCCGTCGTAATAAGGTGTTCCGTTGCTTGTTTTAACCTGTGCGAGAACATTTTTTAATTTATTACGATCATCGGTCAAGGGCGTTAAAACTTCGCTGACGGCAACCGATTTATCATCTTTTTTGTCCCCTTTAAAAGCGATTATCGAAACTTTGTCGCCGGGACGTAAAGATGCAATAAAACTAGCGGCGGCTCGTTGAATGAGTTCCAGATCGGAGCGCGTCGAACCCGAAGTATCGAGCAAAAGCGCAACCTCGAAAGGAGCGGAAGTAGTTGAAAAATCGGTGATTTCTTGTATCTTACCGTCTTCGTAAACGACAAAATTATTTTTTTTCAAATCAAGCAAAGGCTTGCCGTTTTTGTCCATCACGACAATCGGCACATCTACCAGCTGCGTATCGATTCGCAAAACTTCATCATCATCGTTTTTTTTATCCTGCCCGTAGAAAGGCGCAGAAGTAATAAGGCTCAACACCACCCATAAAAAAAACATCTTATTTCGCATCTTTAATACCTCGCCCTTAGATTTTGATTATAACAGAAAAGTTGTTTTGTGTTATAATTCGTATCTGAAATCAACTGCATATTTCCCACGTTAAAAAGCGAAAATTAGTAATTTACGCCCCGTACTAATATGCACAAATAATAATTACAATTGTAAGAGGAGAAGATGATAATGAAATTGAAAGTAAAAATTTGGAAAAATTTAACCATCTTGGTTTTAACTCTGTTTTTGGCAATTGGTTTAGTGAACTTTGGTATCGGTTCTGTAAATGCTCAGGCTGATAAAAATGCTCAACCTCAACCTTCCAAAAGTTGGTCAGACACGGGACTAACAACTACTAATAATGATAATGATGACATCAATGATGTTTCTAAGATTGCCGGTCCAATCAACCGGGCGAACGTAGATTATAACGGGGACGGGCGCAGTGATTATGTGATTACCAGAAACAGCAATTCTTTGCTCGTCTGGTGGACTGCCATTAGCGGTTCGAGCAACTTTTCCTCGTTTCAATGGGGCTTGGCGACCGATGTTCCCATTCCTGCCGATTTCGATGGTGACGGCACCACCGATTTTGCCGTCTGGCGCGATCAGGCGAGCGATCCTAACCGGGCTACTTTTTACATTTTGCGGAGTTTGACCAACACCGTGCAGATCGAGCAATTCGGACGAACCGCCGATAATCCGCGAGTGGTCGGTGATTATGACGGCGACGGGAAGGCGGATGTGGCGGTTTATCGGGAAGGAGTCGGCAGCGGCGGACAGAGTTTCTATTTCTATCGTCCGTCGGGCACGCCGGGTGTCAATTTTGTCCCGCGGCAGTTCGGCACGACAGGCGACAAGGCGGTGCCGGGCGATTATGACGGCGACGGCAGATATGATGTCGGGGTAACGCGCAATGTCGGCGGACGGAATATCTTCATCTATTTGCGGTCATCGGATACCGGCGACCGATATGTCGATTGGGGATTACCAAGTGATGTGATCGTGCCGGGCGATTATGACGGCGACGGGCGGAGTGATTTTTGTGTCGTGCGGACGATGAACGGGCAATTGATCTGGTATATTCTGGAAGCGGACGGCGGCACGCAGGCGGTCAACTGGGGGTTGGCGGCAGATGTGCCGACACCGGGCGATTATGACGGTGACCGGCGGCAGGATGTCGCGGTTTGGCGCGGCGGAGCGGGCGAGAACAATTTCTACGTTCGGCGATCGAGCAACAGTCAGTTGCAGGCATTCAACTGGGGCATCGCCTCCGACTACCCCGC
>JANMAA010000021.1:0-4849 GCA_031359215.1 Acidobacteriota bacterium
ATCAATGACCATGAAAGCAAACATCATTTTAATCGCAATCGTAGCTGTTCTACTATCAGCTTGCACAAACGACAAAACCAGATCCTTTATTCCCGGAACGTATGTAAATCATGCCGAAGGTGAATACAGTACAGCCAATGACACGCTAATAATCGAAGCTTCCGAAAGTAACAATTTCACAAGAAATTCTGGATAAACTCAAAGAATTTCAAGATCAAATTAATGTTTTACCGACTTTTGCCAAAAAAAGAGCAAAGGCAAAAACTTCCTTCAAATCAAAAAATAGAAAAGGTAATAAAACATTTGATGCAGTCAAAAAAGGTTTGACTGCAATGTGTTCGGGCGCAAGGCGTTGTGCATATTGTGAAGATTCGGTCGGTGATGAGGTCGAGCATATCCGCCCAAAAGATTTTTTCCCTGAAAATTGTTTCGTTTGGGATAATTATCTTTATGCTTGCGGAAACTGTAATTCACCGAAGAATAATAAGTTTGCACTATTTTGTGATGATACGGGCGATTTTTACGAAGTGAACTTGAATGTCGGAATTGAACCGCCAAAAGGTCACGATGCAATGATAAATCCGCGAAACGAAAATCCGATGAATTACTGCATTTTAGATTTATCGGGAACTTTTAAATTTGTCGTAATTCCAAACCTCACTCCAAATGATAAAAGAAAAGCCGAATATACTTTTGAAACTGTTCTGAATTTGAATGAACCGCCAAGAGAATTTCTTCGTCAAGCCAGAGAAGAAGCATATGAAGATTTCAAAGCAAGGTTAGAAAAATACAAAAACGAAAAAAATGGAAATAATAGTCAAACAAAGTTGAAGAAGATGATTGAAGGCATTAAGCGAAAACAACATCCGACAGTTTGGAAGGAAATGCAGCGTCATTACTGGAAAGAGTGGTTAAAAGCTATTGATGAGGAACTACACAGACTTTTTGAAGAATGCCCCGAAGCACTCAATTGGTAGAAAATGAATGCAGAATTAACACAATCAAAATGGCTTTTTTCCCGCGAAGTTGATTTGTCGGTTTTTCTCGGCAGTGCGGTTTTGTCGCTTCTTCTTTTGGCGATTGGCTGGCAATTCGGTTTCATAAACGACGAATCGCCGGATTGGACTTGGGTTTCTGCCGTGCTTTTGATTGATGTCGCGCACGTTTGGTCAACTTCGTTTCGGGTTTATTTTGACGGCGCGGAATTTAAGCGGCGTGTTTGGCTTTATTCGCTAGTTCCCGTGTTCGGTTATGCGGTCGGCGTTGCTGCTTATTCTGAGGGCGAATTGGTTTTTTGGAAGGCTTTGGCGGTGCTCGCGGTGTTTCATTTTGTGCGTCAGCAGTATGGCTGGGTTGCGCTTTATCGGCGGAAGTTGGGCGAAACTTCAAATTTGACTTGGTGGATTGATGTTGCGGCGGTTTATTTGGCGAGCGTTTATCCGCTCTGTTTTTGGATGACGCGATTGCCGCGCAATTTTGAATGGTTTGTGCAGAATGATTTTATCAGTTTGCCGCAAATTGTTGAAAATGTTTTGTTTCCGGTTTATGTTTTGGCTCTCGCCGCGTATTTTGCGAAATCAATTTATCTTTATTTCGCGCAAGGTTTTTTGAATATCGGGAAAGATATTATCGTGGCGACGACCGCGATTTGCTGGTATGTCGGGATTGTTTATTTTAATTCGGATTACGCTTTTACGGTGACGAATGTGGTAATTCACGGCGTTCCGTATTTTGCTTTGATTTACTTTTACGCGAAATCGCGGCGTGAAACAGCTTCAAAATTTTATCAAACGATTTCGGCGAATTGGTTGGTGTTTTTGGCGACGCTGTGGGCTTTGGCGTATGTTGAGGAATTGTTTTGGCATCGAGGCGTTTGGCACGAGAAACAGTGGCTGTTCGGCGCGGATTTCGATTGGCAAAATCTGAAAATATATCTCGTTCCGCTTCTCGCCGTGCCGCAGTTGACGCATTATGTGCTTGATGGTTTTATTTGGCGCAGAAAAAGCAATGCAAATTTTCGACTTATTGGTTAAAATAAATTTATGAAAGCAAAGCGATACAAAATTTTACTTATTATTTCAACTTTTTTGTTAGGTTTTATTTTGCTTTCGTCGTGCCGCAAAGGAAATTCGGAAAGTTCCGATCTGCTCAGTTTTACCGATGATACCACTGCTGCCGCGCAACTCGTTGCCGAAGCTAATGAAGATTTGAATAAAATCAAGATCAAGTATAAAGAAAACGAAGCAAAGCGCGAAGAACTAAAAGAAGCGATGAAAAACAACGATAGTGAAAAGGTCAAAAGTATTTCGGATGACTTGGTTTATTTAATCAATGACGGAATGGCATTGGGCGAAAAGGCGATAGAAAAAATCAGCAAAGCGCAAGAAATGAGTATCAATCCTGATTTTAAGGAATATCTCAATCTAAAAGAACTGAGTTTGCAAAAACAGATGGAAGCGTTTGAAAATTATCGCCAAGCCGCGCGCTTTTTGCGCGAAAGTTATAATCCGAAGGACGAAAAACAACGCGAAACGGTCAAAACCGAATTTGCCAAGCGGGATGATAATTTTCACAAAATTATGGACGAAGCAAAAGAATACAGTAATAAAGCAAACGTCCTTGCGAAAGAAAGTGCTAAAAAGGCGCAGTAAAAAAATTGGAAACAAAAAAGAGTTTAGGAAATTTTCCCAAACTCTTTTTTTTTATAAAACACGCGGCGACTTGAAAATCAATGGAAACGGTGCAACTTGCGGTTTCGGCGTTTTCAATTGAAAATTCATTTGATTCGGATCAACCTGAAATATTTTTTCAAATTCATCAGGCTTCAGCGTTTCGCCTTTTACAGTTTCGGGCGCAACGCTGATTGTTTGACGATTGCGATTACGAACAATCGTCAGAGCGACGTCGCCTTCTTTTTTGTCATTAAGAGCGCGAACCAGATCAAATCTTTCATTAACTTGTTTGCCGTCAACTTCAATAATCACATCGCCCGCTTTGAGTCCGGCTTTAGCGGCAGGCGAATCTTCCCGCACATCATTTATTAGCAATCCATTGCCTTCCGTAACCCCGAAATAAATTCCGAGTTGTTTGGTCAAAGGCGAAACACCAATACCGATTTGCCGATTTGCACCGCTACGAAAGATAAAAATATTCGGTTCGCCGTCTTTCATCGGCGGCAACGGAGTATTTGGCAGTTCGGGAATCGCCGGAAGCGCGGGTAAATTTTCCAAATTAAATTCGCCGTTTTGAAATTTCGGCATTTCACGCTTTCCAAGCGTAACATTTATTTCGCGTTCGCTTCCGCCGCGTAAAACCGTAATTTTAGCTTGGTGATCGAGCGCGACCTCGTTAATTAAACGGGTTAATTTATTGATGCTTGTAACATTTTCACCATTAAATTTTATGACAACATCATTGCTTTGTAATCCGGCTTTGGCAGCCGGTGAATTTTCAAACACCTTTTCAATTCCCACGCCGCGAACTTCGTTAATCCCGAATTTAGCGTAATTTTCTTTTGAAATCTCTTGCGCCTGAACACCGAGATAACTTCCTTCCAACATACTTTCAAAGAAAATACGATTGGCTCTTTTTTCAGTCGGTTCTTTCGGTTCGGTCGGTGATTGTTGAGCATTAGCAGAAACACCCATCGAAATCGAAAGCAAAAATAAAGCAGATAATTTGCGTAACATAGATACCTCCAAATTTTATATTTTATGCGAAATTAATTTCACGAAATTTTACGGACACTTTTTACTCTAAGTTGCATTAAATAATAAAAAAGTTGCTTTTTCGGAAAGAACTTTAAATTGAACATTTACAGCATTTTCAGCGACTTTACGAAAGCAAATTATTTTTAGCTACTCTATATCTTTTGATAATCGTTGTTTAATATACTAGGATAATTGATGAAGTTTTTTAACTTCGATTTTTAGATTTTTAACGAACAAGAGGAATTCAATATGAAAAAAATTATTTTTTTAACTTTAGCCGTTGCACTGGCGATGGTTCTTGTCGGATGCGAAAAAACTGCTCCGAACACCAATAATGCACGAGTGAACACAAACACTCTGAACAACACAAACAATGCAATTGTTGTCAATAACAATACAAATGTTGCTGTCAATACAAATCATTCCAATGCCAATGTAACGCGTGAGGAATACGATAAAAATAAAGGACAGTATGAAAAAGACAAAGGCACCAGCACTATCGGTCAAGGTGCTAATGATAGCTGGATTTGGTTCAAAACCCGCGCTGCACTTTTAGCTACCGACGATCTGCGCGAATCGACTGTAAATGTTGATGTCGATAAAGATATCATAACTTTGAAAGGCACTGTTGCTAATGACGCGCAAAAGAAAAAAGCCGAAGAAGTTGCGAAAGGTATCGAAGGACAAAAAGGTGTAAAAAATGAATTGAAAGTTGCACCTAAAGATTCGATGACCAATATGTCAACCGGAAATGAAAAAATGGATAATAAAAATGCAAAAATGGATAACAAAAATGCCAATATGAAAAAATAAGCGTTTTTGTTTTGGAAATAAAAAAAGACCTGTCGCTTTTTTAAAAGCCGGGTCTTTTTTATTTCAGATAATCTATTCATTTTCTGAAACAGTTTTCAAAGAGTTGTGAAAACTGTAATTTTGCGTTATATTTTCAAATTGTCATTGTGTGGAGAGATCGCATAATGGTATTGCAGTAGTCTTGAAAACTACCGGGCGTAAGCCTATGCAGGTTCGACTCCTGTTCTCTCCGCCATATTTTACGGGCATTTCAGAGAGTTTTAACTTTTTGAGATGCCCGATTATTTTGCCTGTGTCCCCGCTTTTTACCCCTCGACTTCAAATTT
>JANMAA010000025.1:0-16330 GCA_031359215.1 Acidobacteriota bacterium
CCCAAGTCCAAGCCGACATAAAATGTTGGTTGCATAGCAGAAATCCTCCTTTATCAGTTTAGAAGATCAATCAGATGCAATTGACTGTCAAAGAACAAGTTTGGATGAAACCGGACAAAAGCCCGTCTTTCATCCTACCAACGAACGTGAGGCAAAAACAGCGACTTTTTATCACGGTTCTTCTTTTTCCTCACGTTGTCCGTTGCCGGTTTTGCCCGCGTCAATTCCAGCGTTCACCAAATGTGCAGAATGCTTACCGATGAGTGCAGACGTTCTGCCTGTTAGTGGAGATGGCTTACCGATGAGTGAATTTCATTTACCGACGAGGGCAGGCGATTTACCGACGAGTGAATTTCATTTACCGATTGGTGCAGATGATTTACCGATGGGTCTAGCGAGACTACCGATTGGTGCAGATGGCTTACCGATGAGTGAATTTCAGTTACCGATGAGTTGAGCGCGATTACCGATACTTTTAGCAGGGAGAAACTCGAATATGACCGATAGAGAACAGAATATTTTGGATATGTTTGTCAGCACCGTGGCGTTTGATGCGGAGAATTTTAATGATTATAAGACTTTGCCGGATGCGGTAGCGAATTTTTTGATCGTCAAAGCGTCAATCACGGCGTTGGAAAACTATTCCGCTACTCAACAATCGGGTGCCAGCGGTCGTGCCGTCGAACAAAAATCGACGCTTCGCGCCGCGATGCGTCGAAAGATGAAAAGATATTCGCGCACGGCACGCGCTTTGAACATTGATGATCCCGGTTTTCGCCGCCTTTTTCGTATTCCCGATAACGACAGCGACCAACTTTTATTAGCATCTGCCCGCGAATTCATCGTCGAAGCGCGGCTTTTTCCGACTGAGTTTGCCGGTCGCGGAATTCCGACGACTCTGGCGGATGAACTGGAAGCCGATGTTGACGCGATGGAAGTTGCGATGAGCGCAAAAGCAAGCGGAAGTATCGAAACCGTCGGCGCAACTGCCGGCATTGACGAACAAATCGAAGACGGTATGACCGCCGAAAAAATCCTCGACTCGATAATGAACAACGTCTATTTCGACACGCCCGTCAAACTCGCCGAATGGACAAGTGCGCGCCACGTCAAAAAAGCCCCGAAAAAGAAGGAAACCCCGAAACCGACACCTTAAAAACTCGTTTTTAATATCATTGTTCCATATCGCTTATCGGCATATCCAACGATTTGAAAACAGGCGGAACGGCAAAGCGGAAATTGTTCGATTTGTCGGATAAGAAATACTCGGCTTCGCTGGCGATGACCGGTTTGGCGAAGAGATAACCCTGCCCGAAACTACAACCTAATAATTGAAGCTGCCGCAACTGTGTTTCGGTTTCAATTCCTTCGGCAACGACTTCCAGATTCAAATTTTGGGCAAGTGTCAGAATCGTGCTGACGATCTCGGCGCATTTTGTATTCGTATCCATCTTGCTGACAAATGAACGGTCGATTTTCAATGTGTCGAAGGGGAATTTATGCAAATAACTGAGAGATGAAAATCCGGTTCCGAAATCATCCGTCGAAAGCGCAACCCCGATCTCTTTCAATTCATCCAGCACGGCAAATGCTACAGTATCATTTTCCATAACGATACTTTCCGTTACTTCCAATTCTAAAAAGCGCGGATCGAGATTCGTTTTTGCTAAAGCCCGCTTCACCTGTGAAACCAATAACGGGTGCATCAGTTGTTTGGATGAAAGATTTACATTGATCAAAAAACGATTGGATTTCGGATAACGCCGCTGCCATTCGACGGTTTGCCGACAAGCCTCTTCGAGAACCCATCTTCCAATCGGAACGATTAATCCCGTTTCTTCGGCGATCTTGATAAAATCGAGCGGCGGCACTAATCCGCGTTCGGGATGCTGCCACCGCACCAATGCCTCGAATGCGTGAATATCACCCGTTTCCAACGAAACAATCGGCTGATAATAAACCCTGAATTCGTTGCGTTCGATTGCCCGCCGCAGGTCGATTTCGGTATGCAGCAGATTCAAATTATGCGTGAGCATTTTAGTGTTGAAAACTTCGTAACAGGCTTTACCCGCTTCTTTTGCCCGATACATTGCGGTATCGGCATCGCGCAGAAAGTCGATCGGATCACGTTCGGTTTCGTCGGAAATTACGATTCCGATGCTGGCAGAGGTAAATACTTCATTTCCTTTGACCTTGAATGGCTCTAAAAAGTTGTTGATCAATTTTTCAGCCAGGGTAATTGCTTCGTTCGGGCTGCTCAGATTATTAAACAAAATAGTAAATTCGTCCCCGCCCAACCTGGCGATAATATCACCGGGACGAACACTTGCTTTGATTCTTTCGGCAAATGAAACCAGTAGTTTGTCGCCGATAAAATGCCCGTAGGAGTCGTTAATCAATTTAAATCTATCAATGTCCAGAAAGAACACGGCAAAGCAATTGTCGGGTTTTATCCCGGCACTTTTTGTAACTCTTTCCAGATAGTTCATAAATTTGAACCGATTGGGTAATCCGGTCAGAACATCGTGTTTGGCAAAATAACTGAGTTGTTCTTCGGCGGATTTTTGGTCGTGAATATCCGTATTTGTCCCGAACCACTTGATAATATTCCCATCACTGTCTTTTCCCGCAATGCCCATCGCACGATGCCAGCGATATTCCCCGTCGAATCTTCTAAGCCGTAACTCGTTTTTGTAAAAATCACCTGTCTTCAATGAATGGCTCCACTTTTCTTCGCTAATCTGCTCATCATCGGGATGAATGACCACGCTCAGTTTTTTGCCTAATAAATCACCACCCGGCAAACCGAAATATTCCATCCCGCGACCGTTTATATAATCGATCAATCCATCCGATGTCGCCGTCCAAACCTGGTGCATTATCCCTTCGCTTAATAAACGATATTGACTTTCACTCGATATTAACTTGGCTTCAACCTGTTTGCGGTCGGTTATGTTACGTCCGATGCCTTGAACTCCGACAATCTGATCCTTGCTATAAATCAAGCGGGTGCTGATTTCCAATGAAACAAGATGCCCTTCTTTGGCGATAATTTCCAATTCAAAGGTAATAGGTTTTCGGGTAACAAGCTGAACCTTGTTGTTCTTTTTCACCAGGGCGTGATAATCGGGTGAAACCAGATCGAGAATATTCAACTTTAGGGATTCTTCGCGCTGATAGCCGGAAATTTGCTCACCGGCTTTGTTGAGTGAAGTAAAATTTCCTTTCAGATCGAGCGTATAAATAAAATCATTGGCATTTTCAAAGAGTTCACGATATTTTTCCTCGTTTTCTTTCAAAGCATCCTGGGCGGCATTACGTTCGGTTAAATCCCGCATAATACCGATAAAGTATTTGCCGTCAGCCGTTTCCCATTCGCCGATCGAGAGTTCAAGGGGAAATTCCGACCCGTTTTTTTTCAACCCGACGACTTCGACAAATTTGCCGATGACCCGCGATTCCCCGGTCATTTTGTATCGTTCCAAGTCGTGTGTATGAAATTTTTTATAACTATCCGGCATCAAAACCGTAAGTGATTTGCCGATAATCTCTTTTGCTTCATAGCCGAAAATTTTAGTGGCGGCATCGTTCCAATAAATTATACTTCCACGATTGTCTGCGGAAACAATCGCGTCTTTCGCCGAATTAGTTACTGAAAAAAGAAACTCCTCGCGTTCCCGCAACTTATCTTGGGCAAGTTTATGTTCGGATACGTCACGGACAACAAACAAAACAGAGTTTTCCGACATCGGGGAAACAATCGAAGAAAACCACGAGGTTTTTCCATCATTTCTAAAAGGATATTCTATTGTTATTGAAGTTTTTTTCTCTAATGCTTCAGTAATTTTACCGAGAAAGAAGTCAGCCACTTCTTTTGGCAGCATTTCATGAATTGTTTTGCCGGCAAGTTGTCCGTCACCTGATTTGAAGAGGAGTAAAGAACTATTATTCGGCGGGGAATGCAAATATCGCCCGTCTTTATCAAAAAACAAAACTAAATCCTTCATTACGGAGTATGAAGCCTTTAGTTGGGGTGCTGAATTAAAATTTAATTCATTTTGAAACAGTTCATTCAGTTTGACCGACTTTTCATTGTTGTTCGTGCTTTGTTCTGACATATTTGAGATTCCTTATTTAATTTTTATTTTTAGTTCATTAGCCGCTAGTTTTTTAACTTTCGCTAATAAATATAGTCATTTTGACGAGGCTCAAAAATGATTTGTATTGGTGGAAATTACCTTTTTTGGGAATAAACTTTTCTATCGGAAAGTGATAAACGTAATTGCCGAATTACAGAAAAAGCAATTGCCGTGCCACTATAGCCAATGAACCGAAATAGCGGGAAGCAGATGCCTTTGAGTTGGCAGAAATAGATGAATGTCTAATAATTTGAATTTCTGCAAATTTTACGGTTTTACGGAAAGTCTGCAACCTTGAAACTCGCCAAAATTTTTCAGACCATCTAAAATAAAACGATGAAGGAAGAATGGAAACAAATAGCCCGGAGTCAATTCGGAGCGACGATTGATATGCTCGAAAATTCGATTGAGGCGTGTCCCGAAGAAATTTGGGACGACGGCACGCGCGATTTTTCGAGCTACTGGTATATGGTTTCGCATACGTTGTTCTGGCTCGATCTTTATCTGTCCGGCACAGCCGAAAATTTCGCGCCGCCCGCGCCCTTTACACTCGACGAACTCGATCCGGCTGGCGTGATTCCCGCAAGAACTTACACCAAAGACGAACTGCTGAAATATCTCCGGCATTGCCGCGAAAAATTCCGTGAGGTGGTAAAAAACCTGACCGGAGAAAAAGCAAACGAAATTTGCAAATTCGGCTCTACGGAAATGAAATTTGGCGAATTGCTTTTAGACAATATGCGCCACGTTCAGCATCATACCGCACAATTAAATTTAATTCTGAGACAAAGAACCGATTACGCGCCGCCCTGGATTAGCCGAACAAAATCGAATCTATAGCCGTATCTCCGAAATCAATCACTGCCGAATGCACCAAGAACCCTAAACCCGCGACACCGACGGATAGTATTCGCGCCCCGATGTTTTGCCGTTAAAGGCTAATCGGACATATTTATGAGTGAAGTGAGATTGGTAACACCTTTTCAGTTAAAAAGTTAATAGTGGTAAATAATTGCAGTTGACAGCTATATCGGTTTTATTGCAAAATAAATACCTCAACAGGCTATTCTTTCGCTGCCACGGGTAAATGTGTTAGTTAATTGGATTTCTGATAGATTTGAAAGTAGTGAGATATAATAATAAACTATTAAACACCGGTGAATTGGTAACACCAATAATTGATTGCGCTACTGATTAACAATACAAATATTAGTAATTTTCTTAATTAAAAATAGATTTTAACTTTAGTAGATTTAGTAATTTTTTAAACAATAGAATACTGAATGAGTCTTACCTATGGATTTTTTAATCGTAATCAAAATTTAGTTTATTTTTAGATTGAAGTTGGTATCTAAAATTTTACAAAAAATAGAGAAGGAAAATCTGATGAAAAAAGTTAAGGATTTATTTAATCAAAATTTTTGCCAAACCGCTGCCTGCTTCAAAGAAGTAGAGCTGGAAAATTTGTAGAGTGCCTTGAAATAAGTAAAAAATGTGTTTTGAATTATATGATTTTCGATTAAAATCAAAATGATGAATGCAGGCACTTTAAAAGTCGATGTTTCCGCCCGAACCGGAAATTCTTCCGAGGAAGTCGTGATGCGCCTTCAAGAAATGATTCAGCGCGGTGAATTGCAACACGGTGATAGGCTTCCGCCCGAGCGGGATTTGGCTAAAATTCTCAGCGTTTCGCGTCCGACCTTGCGTGCCGGAATTCGTTCGTTAGCGGCTGTCGGAGTTTTACATTCAAAACAAGGCGCAGGAACTTTTGTCGTCGAAGCTGAAAAATCGCCGACACTGGACAGTAGCTCGCTACGAATGCTCGCCGCTTTGCATGGTTTTACTTCGGCGGAAATGTTTGAAGCGCGAATTACTTTGGAGATGAGCATTGCCGGACTTGCTGCTGAACGTGCAACGAGTGAACAAATGACTTTGATGTCTGAGGAAATTGCGGGAATGTTTGCGACACTTGACGAACCCGAACAGTTTCTTATTCACGATATGAATTTTCATCAAACTGTCGCGGCGGCTTCCGGTAATAGAATTTTGACCTCGCTGATGAATATGGTCGCCAAGATTTTATTTGAAGCACGCAGCAAAACTGTTAAAAGAGTCACGGATTTAAAGGAATCAGCCGAAATGCACCGTCGTATTTACCGCGCCGTTCGTGAACGAAGTCCCGAAGCTGCCCGGACGACAATGCGTGACCATTTGTTGTTGGCGCAAAAAGCCCAAATGCAGGAAGTTAAAGACGAAAACCCGCCGCCGCAAAATGCAAGAACCAAAATATCAAAATCGAAAAAATCTTCCTAACCTGAAGCTGGAAAAGGTTAATGAGATTTGTTAACTCAATTTATTCACATCAATTACGCGCTCTGAAAAGTTAATTGCTACAAGTCAATCAAACCGGATTACGTCAAAATGTAAGTAAAATTTAAACTTAGAATAAATTTTGGATTTTGGTTAACTGCTATTTGTTTTTCTCATAATTTAACCTGAGTCCTGAGTTGAAATTAAGTGTAAGAAATTATGTTAGCAAAACACAATTTGTAGTCTAACATCTTTAATTTCAACGTATTCCACAATCCGTTCCAACTTTTTGAATAAACTCTGGTGGCGAATCTTTCCCACAATAAGCTAAACACTCCCTCCACTCTTTCCCGCATCATCGAATGGATTATTTTCAATCTCTGATCGGCTATATCCGCCCTCGTTAAAAACAAAATTCCCTCTTCTTCACATATTTCCAGTTGAAACTTCTTTCCTCGATAACCCAAATCGGCAATCGCCACACTTGCTTCTTCCATCAAACTTGCCAGCCTTCCGGCTCCTTCGCGGTCATCATAAATAATTGGCAACAGAACTGCTCCGACTATTTGCCCGGTCATGGTTGATAAATACTCATTTTTTGGAGATTACATAATTTTCAACTCAGGACTCAGGTTAATTTAGAAGATTGTATTAAGAAACTGGAAAACTGAAGTTGAGGCAAAAACAATTTTCGAGTTTAATTGAATCAAAAGGCTTTAGACATTATATTTTGAATAAGTTATGTATAAATTAGTTTTAATTAGACACGGCGAAAGCGTTTGGAATAAAGAAAATCGTTTTACGGGTTGGAAGGACGTTGACCTTTCGGACAAAGGGCGCGATGAAGCGAAGGCGGCGGGTGAACTGTTGAAAAATCAAGGTTTCGAGTTCGATCTGGCATACACTTCGGTCTTGAAACGCGCCAATCGGACGTTGAATATTATTCTCGACGAAATGGATACAATGTGGCTTCCGGTCATTAAAAATTGGCGTTTGAACGAGCGGCATTACGGCAATCTGCAAGGTTTGAACAAAGCCGAAACCGCCGCGAAATACGGCGACGAACAAGTTCACATCTGGCGCAGAAGTTACGACATTCCGCCGCCGCCGATGGAATCCACGGACGAAAGAAATCCGCGTAACGATCGCCGATATAATGATTTAAGCGACGCAGAAATTCCTTTGACCGAATGTTTAAAAGATACGATTGAGCGGTTCGTGCCGTATTGGGAAAACGAAATTGCGCCGAAGGTTTCAGCAGGAAAACGCCTGATAATCGCCGCACACGGCAATTCTTTGCGCGCGCTGGTCAAACATCTCGACGGCATTGCCGATGAAGAAATCGTTAATCTCAACATTCCGACCGGCGTGCCGTTGGTTTACGAATTGGACGAAAATCTGAAACCGCTCAAAAACTATTATCTCGGCGATGCCGAATCGATCAAAGCGGCGCAGGAAGCGGTTGCGAATCAAGGAAAAGCGAAATAAAGAAATTTTTCATCATTTTAATAATAATTTTGCCGTTGTTGGTCGTCGGCATATTTTGGTTTGCGGGAAATGCTTTGAGCGCACCGTTCAATCAAACGATTGGAAATTGTCCGAGCGATTTAGCGTGTGAAAACGTCGAATTTAACAGCGATTCAGGCGCACCGATTAAAGGTTGGTTTGTCAAAGACGATGACGGCAAAGGCGTGATTGTTCTGATGCACGGACTTCGCTCGAATCGGTTGAGTTTGGTTGATCGGATTCGCTTTTTGCGGAAAAACGGTTACAGTGTGTTGGCGTTCGATTTTCAGGGAAGCGGCGAAAGTGTCGGCAAACAATTGACTTTCGGTTATTTGGAAAGCCTCGACGCGACCGCTTCGCTAAAATTTATCAGGCAAAAATTGCCGGATGAAAAAATCGGAGTTTTGGGCATTTCGATGGGCGGCGCGGCTTTTTTACTGCAAAAAGAACCGCAGAAGGTTGATGCGCTGATTCTCGAAATGGTTTATCCGACGATGCAGAAAGCCGTCGAAAATCGTTTGAATTTATGGATGTTTCGCGGTGCGGACAATCTTGCGCCGTTGCTGACGATGCAGTTTTCAATGCGTTTAGGCGTTTCGGTTGACGAACTTCGACCGCTCGATAAAATCGGGAATGTTAAAGTTCCGACGCTGATTATTGCAGGTGAGAACGATCATCACACGACGCTCGAAGAAAGCAAGCAACTTTTTACCGCCGCAAATGAACCTAAAGAGTTGTGGGTCGTGCCAACCGCCGAACACGGCGATTTATTCAAAGTTGCCCCGCAAGATTATGAGAAAAGAGTTTTAGCTTTTTTTCAAAACGCGTTAAGATAAACTTTCCCCCGCAAAATTCATTGGAGAAAATTATGAAGCATCTAAAATTTACAGGCTTTATGCTTGTCTTGTTTTTATTCGGGTCGCTTTCGGTTGATAGTTTTGCACAAACTAAGCGGAAGAAAACAACGACAAAAACAAAAACTACTTCTACGGTGTCGGAAACGGAAATCAACGACGGTCTAAAAGCCGCTCTTTTACAAGGCGTGGGAAATGCCGTCAAATCGCTTGGACGGGAAAACGGTTTTTTGAATAATATCCGCGTTAAAATTCCGCTTCCGAGTGCTTTGCAAAAAACTGAAAAAACATTGCGGGTTTTGGGGCAAGGGAAAAAAGTCGATGAATTTGTCGAATCAATGAATCACGCGGCGGAAAAAGCCGTTCCGGTCGCCACGGATATTTTTCTCGATTCGGTCAAACAGATGACGTTCACCGATGCGAAAAATATATTGTTGAGCAAAGAAGATGATGCCGCGACACAATTTTTTCGCCGCACAACCGAAAATCGTCTGAGTGAGAATTTTCGCCCGATTGTCGAAAATTTCACTGCAAAAGTCGGCGTTACGCAAAAATATAAAGAAATGGTCGGCAAATACGGCGTTCTCGGCAAAGTCGTCGGTCAGGACGCGAGCGATATTGACGGCTACATCACGCAAAAAGCACTAGACGGGTTGTTTTTGCTGATGGCGGATGAAGAAAAAAAGATTCGCACTAATCCAATCGGGAGAACGACGGACTTGCTGAGAAAAGTATTCGGCGGAATTTTTAAGTAAAACTCCAAAAAACAGAGTTAAATCAACTTTTTGCCGCAAAAGATTTTTCCAGACAATTGTGCGAGCAAAAATGGCTGGTTTTTAATTTAACCGACTGCGCTTGCGGAATCCATTTATGACATTTAGCACATTGGATCAGCGGCGAATCGTCAACAGAAGCCTTTGTTTCAATATGTTTTTTGTCCGGTTTGGTCTTCTGTTTGAACTGCCGATAGGCTTTCAGCATAAACCAACCCGTCTGAATGTGTTGCCGATAACGATAGGCGGTGATACCGAAAGAAATCAACGATAAAACCGAGAACGCAATTAAAATCCAATATATCCAGTGCATCACTTTTTATTTTCGCCCACCTAAAACATTTCTTCAAACGGACAAAGCCGAAGATTTTTTAGGCACAAAAAAAACGAGTGATCCACGAGCGTCTGAACAGAAAACTTAGCCCGCGAATCACGCGAATAAACGCGAATATTGAACAACTTTTCAGTTGTGGTAAAATGCTTGTGTTATGACGAATACTGAAATCGAAAAAAGACTTGAGATTTTAGAAGCCGAAGTTGCTTCGTTAAAGGGTAAGGCTGAAAAAAATGGCAACACCGAAACTCCTTGGTATAAACAAATACCAAAGTTTGGCGGAAATCCGGCTTACGAAGAAGCAACCAGACTTGGGCGGGAATATCGTGAAGCTCAAAAAGATTTTGAGGACGAAAAATGATAATTCTTGATACCGATTGCCTGAGTTTGCTGGAACGGCAAACCGGCACAGCTTATCTTCGATTGCAATCAAAACTCGACGAATTTCCAAGCGATGAAATCACCACAACCATCATTACTTTTGAAGAACAAATGCGCGGCTGGATGTCGTATCTAAACCGAATGCGTTCGATTGACGAACAGGTTTTTGCCTACGAAACGCTCAAACAATATTTCGATTATTTCAAAACGCTAACGATTATCGAGTTTGACAAAAACGCCGTCGAAATCTACAAAAACCTCAAATCAAGCAAAATCCGCGTTAGCACGATGGATTTGAAAATTGCCTCAATCGCCATTTCCCGCAACGCAATATTAGTTTCCCGCAACCTCAAAGATTTTGAAGCCGTCCCGAATTTGGTCGTCAATGATTGGACGCGATAATTTTGAAAATTCAAATCTTCCGAGAGCATCCGAAAAGAAAATTTAGCCCGCGAATCACCCGAAAAATTTTAATTCCTGATTTTTTCAACAACTTTCTTCATTGTCTTTTCAAATAGTTTTTTATTCTTTATCCGGCATTGCCAAACCGTAATTATTTTCCAACCGAGATTTTTCAGTTTTTGTTGGTTTTCCTTATCTCTTTCGACATTTCTACGAATTTTATTTTCCCAAAATGCACGGTTAGTCGTCGGCAAAGCGGATTTCGGACAGTTTTTATGACAATGCCAAAAACAGCCGTGAACGAAAATCACGGTTTTATATTTCGGCAGAACGATGTCGGGTTTTCCGGGAAGTTTTTTATCGTTTTTTCGGTATCTGAAACCTTGTGAGAAGAGATATTTGCGGACAATTATTTCAGGCTTTGTTTCCTTGCCCGAAATCTTTGACATTATTTCGCTTCGTTTAGCTTTTGAGAAAATATCAGCCATTAGGAAATACTTCGTTTAGTTTCTCGTATCGGTCAATAAATTCTTGGTGATATTTTATGGCTTGCTCTAATAAACTTCGGTAAGGTTTGAAATAAACTCGATTAGCTTGTGCATAAGTTTCAGCTTTTTCTTGAGCCATATCGGAATTAGCAATTGCGCCGCCAATAAGATAACAAACCACGTTTTTTCCGAATTGATTTTCTAAACGTCTTGTTAAAAAGGCTTTATAAAGTAAACACTGGTCTAACTCCTTTGCAGAAATAGTTGAGTGAGGTCTTTTCAGTTCAATTATAAAATATGTGTCAGTGAAATTCAGGCAAAGAAAATCTATTCTTCTTTCTTCTTCGAGTTCCACATCTTCTGCTGGAAAGTTTTCTTTAAGTAATTTTGAGAAAGTTTTTTCATCCTCAAAATTCATTATTCGCGGGTCAAGAATCCATGGAAATTCTTTAAGAAAGTTGTGTAAAACCGGAACTTCTCTTGCATTATTATTTATGTGTTCTTCAAATTTTTGAATGGTTTCGATTCTCACTTTTGCAATCTTATAAAATTCTCTGGCTTCAATGATTCTCCATTCTTTTAGCAAATCAATTAATTTATCGGTTTGATGAATATCTGCTGCATCTATATCTCTCGCCAACTCTTTGAACGCCTCAAACTGAAATGAATCTTTTATGAATTCAATTAACTCACCGCCCTTTTCCGTTGAAATATTTTCATTTTCAATGATGGAATTTATAAGTTTTCTGGCTAGTTTTTTCTCGTGAGATGAAGTTATTCGGTTAAGCCAATCTTCCAGATCGAAACCTAATTTAGTTGTTACTTCTTTGAGTTTTTCCTCTTTTCGATATTTGCGCTGTTCGCCGTGAACTTTTACGATTGTTTGTTGCAAAAAATCTTTAAGTTCCTCTGTTTCATCAAGTTCCCAATTCAATGATTGATGGTTCGTAGAAATAACATCTCTCGAAAAAGTTTCTATAAAATCAACGGACAGCCAACCCGTCAAATAGCTGTAACCTGTGCTTGATGCGACTGCGCCATAAAATTCGTGTTTATTGACTAATTTTTTCCTTGAAAACAAAGCAATACCACGCATTTCCGCCGGAACGGTTTCACCTTGCTTGAGTGAAATAATTTTTCCGGTGACTTTTTCAGCGAATTCATACCCAAAATTGAAATCGTTGTTTGGAAATATCCATTCCAATTCTTTTTCGAGTTTTTCGTATTTCAGAGGATTCGTAATTTTGACTTTATTTTCCAAGTCCCCATTGTGAATTATCGAAACTTTGAAATCATCCTCATCAAAAATCTCGAAACTTCTTGATAAAGACAAAGCCAAATTTTCAGGCACGAAAGGCGTTTTTCTATTTATTTTTAAGAGTTCGATAGATGTTCCGTTAGATTCTGATGTTTCGACTTCTCTTTCAAGAATTTGAGGCTCGTAATTTTTGTGTTTGGATTTTCTGATTTCGTCAATATCCATCAAAAATACTGTTTTGAAATTATTTTTTACCGTTGAAATTTTTGCTTTGGCGGCAATGCCGAAAAAAGACAGTTTTCCAAGTCCTTTTCTACCGATTACAAAACGCTTGTTGTTATCGCTCTTTTGAAAATCTTTTGTTACTTTTTCTTTTGCCGCCTCATCTTTTATTTCTTCATCTCTACGATTTTTACCGATTTTCAAAAAACGACTGTTTATCTCATCAAAACTCATTCCGTGTCCGGTGTCTTTTATTACGATTCTTTTTTCTCCGGTATTGTCATACAAGAAAATTTCGACACTTGCGGCTTCTGCATCATAAGAGTTGGAAACTAACTCAGCCAAAACAGGCGGAAGTGTCGAATACATTTGAATTCCCAAATGTTTAATGACGATTTGGTCAGTCTGCATTTTGAGATTCATAATATTTCTTGCGTATTTTGTCGTCTGTTACTTTCTGAATATAGCTTCTTGGTGAAATTCTAAAAACTCTTTTTTAGGCAAAAATTTATCAGGCAGAATAATCGGCTGATTATCATATTTCGTAAAAAAGTCGTTGATGATATGTTCTTTTCCAAATCCATCAAAAAACTTTGACACTTTAACTTTGTAATCTGTGGTTACGGTAATGAATCCCTTGTCAAAGGCTTTATCGTGAATTGAATTTAAGCACAAACCGTTTTGAGGATTGAGTCTATTATGCTCGTCTGTTTTCCAAGGAATAATGTGGCTTGCAACTAAAAAATCTGAAATACTTAATCCTGTAATACAGCATTTTTGATTGTATGAAGAAAGAATAACGCTTCGGAAAAAACTTTGATTAACTCTTACTTTAACGATAGATTCTCTTTCTTTGCCGATTGGAATTTCCGATAAATCTATTTGAGCAGTTTCTTCTATTTCTTTATTGCTGAACTTTGCAAGCAACAGTTCACTTTCATACGCAAGTTGTTCCCAGTTTTGATTGAACTCATCCCAAATTTGCTTGTCGAGTTTTCCTGCATTTGATAAACCGACGATGCCTCGCTTTTTTAACTCAGGATCAAAACTTCCAAAGTTTCCGAGTTTAAAAGCGACCGATGACGGTGTGCGTCCGATTAAATTTGCGATTTTTATAATTGCAGGATTTGTTTTGACGGTTTTACTAAACGGAATTTTACAATATAAGTTAAAAGCAACGATTAGTTCTTCTCTTGTCCAATTGCTATTCCTCATATTTTGGTCTTATAAAAAACTTTCGACTTTTGAGAAAATACCCGGAACATTCTCAATGACGACGAAGCCCGGATTGAAATAATCAACGAATCTTTGAAAGTCGGCTAGCAGATTTTTAGAGTCTTTTGCTTTGGTTTTATCGGTTTTGATGATGCTCCAGTATTGACACGGCGAACAGCCGATAAAAATCAAATTGTCGTCGTCTTTTTTGATTCCGGTTTTCTCTATAAGTTCAGCTTCAGTAAAGGTTTTGATGTCAGCTTCGATGAATTTTGAAGGTTTATTGTTTAGCTCATAGGTTTCTTTGCACTTTGGGTCAATGTCAATTCCGGCAATTACATCAATACCTGCTTGCCGAAAACCGTAAGTCATACCGCCTCCACAACAGAAGAAATCTACTGCTTTCAATTTTTCGGTTTTTTTCGACATTGTTTAGAACTCTCGTAAGTGTAGCAAAAACCAAATATATTTATCAAAAGTAACTATCAAATCCTTTTATTTCTTCAAATAAAACATCTCTTCAACCGGACGCAACGGGCGATTTAGCCACAAAGGTCTTCGCAGATTATTTGGTCCCGGTGCAGGTCTTGTCATCTTTAACCATTCTTTGTAAATCGCAAAGGATTTTTCCGTGTCAACGAAAACGTCGCCGTATTTGTCGTCGGCGTGGGCTTTCTCGATGGACACTTTTTGGTGCCAGCAGTGCATTCCTGAAATTGGATCGGGATGGACGGGGAAGGTGATGTTTTGGTGAACGCCGCCGTCTGACCAGAAGATTCTCGCGGTGTCGGGGTCGCTCGTTTTGGTTGGACGGATGCCGTCAACGACGCGCATTTTCCATTTGCCTTTTTCCTGTTCTTCGATTGTAACTTGGTTCATTGACCAGCGATTTGCGGTTGCGTCTTGCGCTCTGCGCCATCTGCCTAAATGATGTGAACAGGCGACAACGCCGGGTTTCATTCCTTCCGTGACCCACGCGCGGTTGATGAAATAGCCGATGTCGGTGTTGATGCGGACGAGATCGCCGGTTTTGATGTCCCAATTTTTTGCATCTTCAACCGAAATCCAAAGCGGATTGCGGTGCGAAATTTCGTTGAGCCATTTTGAATTGCCAGAGCGCGTGTGAATCAGCGTCGGCAGGCGAAATGTCGGGACGAGTGTGATTTCGTTTTTCGATTTGTCGAAAGTTTCGGGATGAACGTGGCTTTTGATGTAGGTCGGAAAAGCGTATTCCGCCCATTTCCAATCCTTCATCGTGGTTGAATAAAATTCCTGTTTGCGCGAAGGTGTCGGGAAACCTGTCCGCGCAATTCCGTCAATCATCACGCCGATATTTTTGCCGTTTTTGCGGACTTCGTTTGTTTCCGCGTCAATTTCCGCGTCTTTTAATTCGTCATCGGAAAGCGAATGCAGATGTTTGTTATAAGACATCGCTTCGACCTCGAACGCGCCGAATTTTCGCATATATTCGAGCGGCTTTAAGCCTTCTTCCGCCGCTTTTTCGGGCAAACCTTTCGTGTTTTCAAAGATGTATTGATAATATTCGTCAATCGTAATTTTTTCGCCTTCACGATACGGCGACATAAAATGTTTGCGGATTCCGAGGCTTCCGTCGGGGTCAATCCGCCATGAAAGCTCGAACCAAAATTCGTCTTCTTCCCAGACTTCGCCCGGATTTGTTTCGTAGGTAAAGGTTGTTTCTTTGCCTTGTTTTCGGGCGGCTTCGCGCAAAATCGGCTGGCGAAAACCGATCCACAAACCCGAATGAGTTTCGTATGAAACAAGGTCGTGGCGTTCGGAAGCGTGTCCCATCGGCAAGACGTAATCGGCGAAATATGCGGTTTCGTTCCAAGTCGGCGTGAGCGCGATGTGCATCCCGATTTTCGATTCGTCCGACAACGCTTCGATCCATGTAAAACCGTCGGGATAAGTCCAAACCGGATTAAAAACCCGCGTAAAATAAACCGCCAGTTTGCTGCGACCTTCCTTCAAAAAATGCGGCAGCAGAAAGCTCATTTCATAATGCGCGAGTGGATATTCGAGCGGAAAATGCAGTTCGTTCCAAAATTTTTGCGCGGGCGGCGTGGAAAAACCTTTCGGCTTAAATTTGTTCCAAGCTGACGGTGAAGTTCCGCCGACCGTGCCAACGCTGCCCGTCAAAACATTCAAAAAATGTAAGCAGCGCGCGACTGCCCAGCCGCCGAGATTTCCGCTGCCCGCGCTCCGCCAATTGTGCGAGGCGAATTTCGTTCCGGCTTCACCGATCTTTCGCGCAATTTCAACGATCATTTCCGCTTTTGCGCCCGATTCTTTTTCGGCAAATTCGGGCGTGTATTCGGCGTAAAGATTTTTGAGTTCGGCGATGAAATCCTCAAAGTCAGAACCGCCTGCGGTAGCGGGCGGGTTTTCCTCAAAGTCAGAACCGCCTGCGGTAGCGGGCGGGTTTTC
>JANMAA010000035.1:0-3631 GCA_031359215.1 Acidobacteriota bacterium
TTTGGAGTAATGAGCGGACCGGGATCAGTAACGGTCGATCACGTCGATGCGGGAACAGGATTGCGTTCATTGACGGTTCTCAACTCATCTAATGCGGTGATAATGATTCCGGCATTCACACAAGGAACATTTATGCCGGTCACAGTGACATTCATCCCGATCGATCCGAATCAGCCGGTAGATTTCACCTTGAGAGCGGCAAGCACATTTCACGCGGCGAATATCAGGGCACGATGCGGAACTCCGCCGAACAAGGCGGAATATTAGCAGAATAATAATAGATGAAATACAAAAATAGGACTTAACTGGTTGAACAGATATTTGATAAAAATAAAGAATGAATCCGCTAAAATTCGAGTCTGCCGTTATCCTGATCTAAGGTGTTTTTTTCCGGTGCTGCCAGTATGTTATTGCCGACCAAATATAATTTCATGGTGCCATCATAAAATTTCCCCGTTTTTTCACTGTCTTCTATCACGATCGGGTAATTAATTACTGCTGATCCTATGTTATTAACAATTAGAGCACTACTGACACCTTCTGTATGAAGCTGTTTGAAATAAAGTCCATTATAAGTCTTGATATCAACACAAAGGGCGGAAGTCCGATCCGGGCTGCCCTGACGAATTAATTGTGGAAACTAATCTCCCCATTTTCACCGCTGTAATCGGCAGGTCTACCGGTCTTGACCAACTGCACCTCGCCTTGACCGGGTCCCCCGAGAGATTCATATATATATGTAAAACTTAACTCAAAATCCTACTATTTGAATTGATACCATAAAAGCTCTCCTTCTACTGTTGGTGCTAGTCGGCGTGTCGCTGTAATTCTTACCAGATTTCGCTTATAAAGATCGGCAATTCCGAGTTTTGCAGATTCTTCGTCCAGATCCATATCTGCTCCTAAAATGCGGTCAACAATCCAACCCGTTAGTCCGATCCGCTCGTTTCCGACCGAAGCCGTCAATCCGTCGGGATGATAACGGGTCGGAAGTTCGGCGATAATTCCTAACAAAGCGACAGATATATCACTCAATTTCGTTTTTAAGTGAGAATCATTTTCGTTTACCGAAGGTTTTATATCTGAATTCTTTGACGAAATTTGCGGCTCAATGCTATCCGTCAGCGGCAGTCCAGCTTGTGAGGAAGATAATTTTTCTTTTATTTGAAAGGTGCCGTTCAATTTTCGCCCTGTTTGATTTTCATAGAGCAAAAGAGCGGCAAAAGCGTCAAGAGCGGCATAGTATACTTGTCCGGTATCCAGGGGGCGGCGACTCCAATCGCTCCTTTGACCGCTTTTATCAAGCCGCAGGGCGAGGTGTTTTTCCGCCTGTGCCTTCAGCGAATACCGCTTCTCGCCGCTTCGACGGGCGGCGACCATCGTATCAAAGATAGGCGCGACCTTAAACTTATAATGATCGGCAAGCCGGGTTGTGTCAAAGACGGCATTGTGAATAACTTTTATGGTTGTGTTCATTTCTAAAGGCACACGTAACGGCTCGATGTCCAAATTGGCAAGGGCATCAATAATAACGACTTTCGGTTGTTTCTGGTGGCGATAGGCAATTTGAATTAGTGCGACTCGTTCCTGATGACGATTCCACCAGTTAACGGTTTCAATATCGAGAGCAACGATCGAAAGCGAGTCAAAAAGTCCAATAAATCCGGTCAGATCTCTTTGATTTTTGATTATTTCAATACTAAAGTCGGGCATTGCGGTTCTATCATTTTCCGTGTTTATTGAGGATTATTATCTTCTATTGCCGGCGAAATAAAAAACTATTTAGCCGACTACAAATATCCCGAACCAATTTAAATGTTTTCCGATTTTCAGGCAAAACAATTTTAACTCAATCGCAATCCGAGGTGATCGCACGGCGCATCGGTTAGATCCTGCTCGACTCCGAGGTATTTTTCAGTAGTTTGGATTGAATCGTGCCCGAGCGAAAGTTGTATTTGGTCGATCGGTGAACCTCCTTTGTGAGCAAGTTTGGCAAATGTTCTTCGCAGATCGTGCGGGGCGATCCCTTGAGATTTTAACTTTTCGGCATATCCGGCGACAATATTATAGATTGCCTGTTCGGTGATACCTTCGCCCATCAGGTTATCGCCTTTGTTGACTCGTCGAAAGATAAATCCTTCATTGACGTTTGCCGCATAAGTCCAACTTTCAATCGCGGTCTTGGTCCACGACGGCATCGGCACGGTTCTTGTCTTGTCGCGTTTTCCGACAATATCCACGATCGCCCAACGACCTTCACGCTGCTGAATATGAGAAATCGAAAGAATGGCAGCTTCCGCTCTTCGTAAACCGCAACCGATGAGAACTGCCAAAACCGCCCGGTCCCGCGTTCCTTTCAATGTTTTTATATCAGGGGAGTTGAGCCACATCTGAGCCTCATCTTTAGTGAGCCAGTTGCCGGTTCGTCTCCCGCGTTGGGGAACGCCTTTGACCGCTCGAATCCCGTTGGCAATCCGGGAATCAAGCAGATTATTATCTTCGGCTTCCGAAGCGAGTTTTCTAATGGCTGAAAGCTTCTGGTTGATACTGGAGGATGACATTTTTTGTTCGCGCAGATTTTTGACGTATCTGTTGATTAGGGCTTTATTTAATTCGGGGCGGTTTTCTTGGCTATACCAAACGAAGAATTCCTCCAAGTGTCTTTGATAAGCCCGTCGTGAGTTTTCACTTGGCAGCCCGTCAATTACCATTTCGATAATTTTTTGTTCCCGGTCGTTTGGTTTTGGTTTAATTGTAAGTTGTTTATTACTCATTATCCTTGTAAAAATCGGCTAATTCCACTAAAATAAGTATTATATTACAATATGTGTAATATACAAAAAAACCTATGAAGGGAGAGCAAATATTAAGGGAAAGAACATCCCGCAACTGGGAGCAATTAGAAACCGCGGCTCGATTAAAAGTATCGCAGCCTTATCTTTCTTTGATCGAAACGGGGAAGCGTCCCGTAACTGAAATACTCGCTCGTCGGGCAGTTCGGCTTTTTAAACTTCCGCCGACTGCCTTACCTCTTCAGGGTGTATCTGAACTGACGACATCAAAATCTGAAAAGTTACTGGCATCACGGTTAGCGGGAATCGGCTATCCGAAATTTGCTCACCTGACAAAAACAAAAAAAGTAAATCCCGCCATAATACTTATATCGGCATTAAAAGTTGATGATTTGGAAAGCCGCATCGTTGAAGCATTACCTTGGCTGATATACCGGTTTTCAGACATGGATTGGTCAAAAGTTATCAATATAGCTAAAATTTCCGATTCCCAAAACCGCTTGGGTTTTCTTTTGAGTCTTGTCTTTGAAAAATCAAAGAAAGCGAACGATCAGGATAAACGGAATTTAACAAAAGAATTGTTATTGAGTTTGGAGATATCAAAACTTTATAAAGAGGATTCTTTTCAACGACAAAATTTAACCGAATCCGAAAAAACGTGGCTCAAAAAAAACAGATCGAAGAATGCCAAGTTCTGGCGTGTTTTATCAAATCTAACGGCGGAACATCTGACTTTTTGATCTTTAGTTTCAAAAATCGCCATATTATAATAGGTAGTCCAAATTTAGAATATATGAATAGTCCAGATTCAGAGTAGCCTTAATTTAACTATATGCGGC
>JANMAA010000168.1:0-3254 GCA_031359215.1 Acidobacteriota bacterium
AATTAGTTTTTGATAATAAATGGAGAGTTATTATGAAGTTAAAAGTATTAAATTGTGTCGGAATGTTATTTGCAGTCGTATTGTTTTCATACGTGGCGGCACAGGCTCAAGTAGTTGACGCTATCAAGGATGCAGCAAAAAAGACAAAAGAGGTAACGGTTGATGCGGCAAAGAAAACTGCTGAAGTAACCACAAATATTGTCGAAGGCACCGGAGATGTAGCTACAGATGTGTGGGATGCAAGCGCGAAGGGCACAAAAAAAGCTGTATATTACACAGGCGATAAAACAGCGGACTTTGCCAAACTCGGTTATGACGGCGGTAAGCAAGTTGTCGTAACCAGTTGGGACGGAACAAAATGGGTTTCCAATAAAGTTTGGGTATTTACCAAGAAAGCTGCTGACGGGACAAAAGATGTTATCGTTGGCGATGGTGAAGTGAAACCTTAGATTTTTTGAAATTTGCACTTTCCGTGTAAATCAAGACGGTCAACAATCAAATTTGTAAATTTGATTGTTGACCGTCTTGATTTTTTGTTTTTTAATTAACTCAATGAAAGAAAAAGTCAGAATAGCGGGTGGACAGGGGTTTTGGGGCGATTTGCTGACAGCACCGGTCAATCAAGTGCGCGGCGGACAAATCGATTATTTGATGTTGGATTATCTGGCGGAGGTTACGATGTCCATTATGCAAAAACAAAAACAGCGAAATCCGCAAGCCGGTTTTGCGCGTGATTTTGTTTCGCTTTTGCAGGAAATTTTGCCTGACTGCGTTGAAAAAAACATCAAGGTTTTATCAAATGCCGGCGGTGTCAATGTGATGGGTTGTGCTGAGGCGATTAAAAAGGCGGCGCAGGATTTGGGTTTATCGGGAAAGGTAAAAATCGGCGTTATTACGGGCGACGATGTATTGCCGCGCCTCGACGAATTTCTCGAAAAAGGCATTGCGATAAACAATATGGACACAGGCGAACCGCTTTCGGCAATTCTCGATAAAGTGCAGAGTGCAAATGTTTATCTCGGCGCACAACCGCTTGTTGAAGCCTTAAATAAAGGCGCACAGATTATCGTAGGCGGACGTTTAACCGATACGGGTTTGACGCTTGCGCCGTTAATGCACGAATTCGGTTGGTCATTTGAAGATTGGGATAAGGTTTCAACCGGCACGATTGCCGGACATATTATCGAATGCGGGGCGCAATGTTCGGGCGGTAACTGTCAATATGATTGGCAAAATATTCCCGATATGGCAAATATCGGTTTTCCGATTGTCGAAGCGTTTCCGAATGGCGATTTTGTTATTACGAAACACGAAGGCACGGGCGGACGGGTAAATATTCAATCGGTCAAAGAACAACTTTTATACGAAATGGGCGACCCGCACGAATATATTACGCCTGATGTCGTAGCCGATTTTACCACGATTCACCTAAAAGATGACGGCGAAAATCGTGTTAAAGTTTTCGGCATTAGAGGGCATCCGAATACCGAATTTTACAAAGTATCAATTGCTTATTCAGCCGGTTGGAAGGCTGTCGGCACACTCGTTTATTCCTATCCCGACGCATATCAAAAAGCAAAGGCGGCTGATCTGATTTTGCGGTCACGGCTTGATAAATTAGGATTAGTTTTTGATGTCGTGTTGACCGAATTTGTCGGGGTAAACGCCACGCACGGACATCTTTCCGGCAAACCGCACCCCGATATTCCCGAAGTTCAACTTCGTTTCGGTGTGCGCGGACAAAGTAAGGAAGACGTTGAAAGATTTACCAAAGAACTTGCGCCTTTAATACTTACAGGTCCGCCCGCCGTAACCGGTTTTGCCGGCGGTCGTCCTAAAGTTGAAGAAATTATGGCTTATTTCCCTGCTTTAATTCCTAAAAACTTGATTGAAACGAAGGTCGAGGTTTTGGAAGCCTAATTTTATCAGGGCGTGTCATCTAATATTTTCACCTCGACATCGGCTTTGGAAAATTTTGAATAAATAAATTTAATATCACCCGCTTTTATGGTTGTCGGTTCGTCCTTTTTTGAACCGCTTTTTATGAGATATTCAGACAAGCCAATCTGTTTCGGAACTAAAATACCAAAATCACTCGGTTGATACTCAAAATCTGTTTTCAAAATGACTAAAGGAATTTTCGTTTGAGCGGTTAATTCCCTTTCTTCCTTCCACAATTGGTATGTTTTTGCATCGACCCAAAGTTTCCCGCGCAGAAATACACCTGCTTTTTTTACAAACCCCGGCACATCCAACTTGAAATTCAGGCTCAATTCGTTCGATTTTGTGTCTTTTTCGTTAATTGATATAAACGGACTTTTTCTTTTTTGCTGATAGCTGATAATTATAGTTTCGTTTCCTTGAATATTTTCGCTACCGATAATTTGAAAATCAAAATATGGGCGCAGATTCTCTGATAAAATCGATGCCTGCAAAAGCGTTAAGCCCTGAATCTCCAAGTTTTTGTCGTATCTTGAACTCTCTTTTTGGACTCTTTCCAACTCTTTTTCAACTGAATTCGTTTTTTGTATCTGTAAAAAAAATTCATCTGGCGTTCTGTCCTTGTTTGAAACGGATTTTCCATCCACTTTTACAATATTACGAAACTCGGAAATAACATTTTTGTCTCTCAATGATTGATAAACAATAAAATTCGACTCGATGACACTCTGTTTTTTTACAACGCCGTTTTTATCAAATTGTTGAAATGTTTTTGTTTCCGTTGCAAGTAGATTTTTAAACTCTTCCTCGTAAACAACAGTTTGTGCGGCGGCTTTTTTAACAACCGTTTCCGCATTTACAGGCAGTAAATCAGTTTGACTGTATATGATATGCGTCGAAACAAATATGAGAGCAGTAAAAACCAATAATTTCACGTTAAATTTCATTTTCTTTAAACCTCAAAACCATCTTGAATCTAATATAATACTAAATCATAATTCTAATCCGAACAATAGAATTTCTTAGGATTATCAAGCCGCAAACTTGGAAGCTAATGAAGCCGTAAAAGGTTGCAGATTTTCAATTTATCGGTTAATTTCAATTTACGAACGGCTAAAAAGCAAAGTTGAAATCTTTCGGATTAGCATCTATTCATTAATTTGCTTACAATAATTTCACATCATTTTTTAAACTAATTTTTCAGGAGTTTTTATGCGTCAAACATTTCTAAGAATTTTTTCGGTTTTTCTTTTAACATTTTCCGTGATTGCACAATCAATGCCGAATGAAAAAAACTTTTCAGGTTTTTCGGC
>JANMAA010000182.1:0-20847 GCA_031359215.1 Acidobacteriota bacterium
AAGCCAATCGGCGTTCTTCTTCTAATTCCTTCGGATCATTGACCGAACGCGAATGCGGGAAAATTCCGTCTTCGAGTCCAACAAGAAATACGATGGGAAACTCTAAGCCTTTGGCAGCGTGGACGGTCATCATCGTAACGGCGGCGTTGCGGTCAAATTTGTCGGTATCGGACGAAAGCGCGGCGTGGTCAATAAAATCGCGCAAACCTTCGGCTTCCTGTTGGTCGTAATCAACGGCGGCGTTGACGAGTTCTTCCAAATTTTCCAAACGTGCGGCTGATTCTTCAGAATTTTCCGCCCGCAACATATTGGCGTAACCCGTGTCTTCAATCGCTGACATCACGACTTCGGTAACGGGCTTTTCAGATTGCGAGGCTTCACCGACTTTGGTTTGCAGTTTTTCGATGAGTTTTTTAAACGCTTTCAAGGCATCTTTGGCGCGTGGCGTTAAATTCACCGGATGCGTGTAGGCTGCGTCGGTAATTGTTGCAATTGCTTCCCATAGCGAAACGCCTAAATCTTTGGCGCGAAACGCCAATTCATCAAGACTCGTTTTACCAAGCCCGCGCGTTGGCGTATTTATCACACGCTGCAAGGCAATATCGTCAAACGGATTGAGCGCGAGTTTCAAATATGCAATCGTATCTTTAACTTCGGCGCGTTCATAAAACGAAAAACCGCCGACAATGTTGTAATCAATCCGTTGTCGGCGCAACGCTTCTTCAAAAACACGCGATTGCGCGTTTGTGCGATAAAGAATGGCGATTTTATCTTTCGGATTCATCCGCAAGTGGTCATAGATTTTTGCCGAAACAAAACGACCTTCATTGTCTGCATCAAATGCCTGAAAATAAAAAATCTTTTCGCCGCCTTTGTTGTCCGTCCAGAGTTTTTTCTTTTTGCGCTGCGTGTTGTTTTGAATAACCGCATCGGCGATGTCGAGAATCGTCTGTGTCGAACGATAATTTTGTTCGAGCGCAATGGTTTTCGCCTCTGGATAATGTTCTTCAAATTCCAAAATGTTGCGAATATCGGCTTCGCGGAATTTATAAATTGACTGATCTGGATCGCCGACGACACAGATATTCTGCTGTTTTTCGGTCAGATATTTTATCAAAGCAAGTTGCAGCGGATTGGTGTCTTGGTATTCGTCAACCAAAATATATTTAAATTTGTTGTTATATTTTTCGCGGACTTCAGGAACTGAACGCAAAAGGCGGACGGTTTTTATCAGTAAATCGTCAAAATCGAGCGCGTTGGAATTGTTCAGACGTTCTTCATAAAGTTTGAAAACCCGCGCAATCGCCGCGCGTTTCTCATCGGTGTATTCAACTTTTGAAGCATACATTTCGTAATCTTCGCCGCGATTTTTTGAAGAACTTATCGAATTTTTAACCAGTCGCGGCGCAAGTTGTTTGTCGTCTAAACCGATGTCTTTGATGCAAGCCTTGATAACTTTCAGCGAATCGTCGGTGTCGTAAATCGTGAAAGATTTTGTGTAGCCTTGCTGTAATTGCTCAATATCCTGACGCAAAATCCGCACGCAAAGACTGTGAAAAGTAGAAATCAACGGCGCGGACTGCAATTTCTGCCCTTTCAAAATCATTTCGACGCGCTCACGCATTTCGCCCGCCGCTTTGTTCGTAAAAGTTACGGCTAAAATGTTATACGGCATCACGCCTTTTTCAGCGATCAGATAAACGATGCGAAGCGTAATAACACGAGTTTTGCCCGAACCCGCACCAGCCAAAACCAGCAATGCGCCTTCGGTTTCCTGAACGGCTTTCAGTTGTTGTGGATTTAGCGATTGTAAAATTTCCATAATCAATGTGTGATGGTTTAATGTTAAATTGTTAATCGAGAAGCGTCAAAGTGATAATTTTCCCAATTTGTGAAACCTTATTTTATCCAGCAAAAATGGCTTTTCCAAATCATGAAAAAGCCATTTGTTGAGTATGATTTTTAAGATCATTTTCTCATCATTTTTGGAAACTTCTTCGCATCGAACCAAGTTTTGCCGTCTTTATTCATTGACCAAGGATTACTATATTTTCGCAAATGCGGTAACAATTCTCGCTCAAAATCAATATGCAAAGATTGCTTACAAGCACTTCGATAGCGGCGATTGTAATCTCTTTTATCTTGCATTTCACTGCAAGCAAAAGCGTTTCCGGCGATAGAAGTCTTTCTTTTTGATCTGCTCATTTTAGTTAGCACCTCCTTTAACGAAACGGCATATCAAAAAACCTCCAATTATTTTTATTCCAATACTTCATAAATACTTTCTCGCAAATTATTTTATCAATTCCTGAATTTCCTTAAACTGTTCGTGTTTCGCGTCCTTCATCAATTCAAAAAGTGCCATTTCGACGCAAGACGGAACGACTCCGCTCATCTGCATTTTGTTTAGCGCAGTTTCCCTGTCATTGGTGAAGCGCGAACTGACGCAATCGGTTAAAAGGTGAACTTCAAAGCCTTCATTTAATAGATCGTGAGCGGTTTGATTGATGCAAACGTGCGTTTCGAGTCCGCATAAGACGACTTGTTTTGCGCCTGTTTCGCGCAATTTTTCCATAAACGCGTTTGCGCCGCACGAACTAAACGCCGTTTTTTCGATAATTTCCAAATCTTGAGGCAAACTTAGAAGAATTTCCTCCGCTGTTCCACCTAAACCCTTTGGATATTGTTCGATTACGATAATCGGTAAATTCAATATCTGAAAACCCCGCACGACAATCGAAGTGCGCGAAGCGATTTCAGCAAAATCATTTATTGGAAACCGGAAGGCTTCCTGTAAATCAACTACCACTAAAACAGTTTTATCTTTATCTAAAATTTTCGGATGCGGCATTTTAATTTTGGATTTTGGGTTTTGGATTTTGGATTTCTTTTCTTTTCTCATCGCGCTTTTTTCGGTCGTTCATTTCTTTTTTGTAAGTTTTGAAGAAAAAATAAACCGCCACTCCGCAGATGACAAATATCAAGATCATCATCGCGGTAATAAAATAAATTTCGGCAAGCGCGGAGTTTGACATAATTCCAAGTTTAGCTTACTTGTCGGACACTAAGCAATTTCAGTGTAAAAAGTTCGTGTATTTGAAAATTATTCAAAGGCAATGGATAATTAACTGAATCAATCACCCAAAAAATCAGGGAAGGTAAAATGACAGAAACAAATCCGACGACAATCGAATCCATTTTGAGCGAAGAGCGAATTTTTCCGCCTTCCGAAGAATTTTCCATCAACGCGCATATCAAGAATTTTGCCGAATACGAACAAATATATGAAGCTGCCGCTGAAAATCCCGAAGATTTTTGGGCAAGCGCGGCTGAATCTTTGCATTGGTTTAAGAAGTGGGAAAAGGTTTTGGAGTGGAATCAGCCGCACGCAAAGTGGTTTGTTGGCGGGAAAATAAATATTTCATACAATTGTCTTGACCGGCATCTCGAAGGATGGCGCAAAAACAAAGCCGCGATCATCTGGGAGGGCGAATCGGGCGAAATCCGCACTATTACTTATCAGCAACTCCATTCGGAAGTTTGCAAATTTGCCAATGTGTTGAAAAAACTCGGCATCGAAAGCGGTGATCGAGTCGCGCTTTATATGCCGCTTGTGCCTGAACTCGCAATGGCGATGCTTGCCTGTGCGCGAATAGGTGCGATTCATTCGGTAATTTTCGGCGGATTTTCGGCTGATGCGATAAAAGATAGAGTAAATGACGGTGAATGTAAATTGATCGTTACGGCAGACGGCGGCTATCGGCGCGGAAGCGAAATTCGCCTGAAAGATACGGTTGATAAAGCCGTCGAAAATTGTCCGACGGTTGAAAATGTCGTGGTCTTTAAGCGAACCGGTTCAAAAACGAAAATGGAAGCCGGACGCGATCATTGGTGGCACGAACTAATGCAAACCGTCAATTCAAATTGTCCGGCGGAAGAATTGGATTCGGAGCATCCGCTTTTTATACTTTACACTTCCGGCACGACGGGCAAACCGAAAGGCATTCTGCACACGACGGGCGGTTATTTGACGCAAACGACGCTGACGGCTAAATGGGTTTTTGATTTGAAAGAGGAAGATGTTTATTGGTGCACCGCCGACATCGGTTGGATTACCGGGCATAGTTACGTCGTTTATGGAATGTTGTCGAATGGGGCGACCGTGTTGATGTATGAAGGTGCGCCGAATTACCCCGATTTTGATAGATTTTGGGATATTATCGAACGCCACAAGGTCAATATTTTTTACACCGCACCGACAGCAATTCGTGCTTTTATCAAATGGGGCGAACAATATCCGTTGAAACACGATTTGTCTTCACTTAGATTGTTGGGAACAGTCGGCGAACCGATAAATCCCGAAGCGTGGATGTGGTATCACAAAATTATCGGTAAGGAAAAATGTCCGATCATCGATACTTGGTGGCAGACGGAAACCGGCGCGATTATGATTTCGCCGCTGCCGGGCGCAACGCCGACTGTTCCCGGCACGGCGACGCGACCATTTCCGGGTATTTTGATGGACATTCAAACCAAAGAAGGCAAATCCGTCGGCACGAATGAAGGCGGTTATCTCGTTATCACCCATCCGTTTCCTTCGATGTTGCGGACGATTTGGAACGACGACGAACGCTATCAAAAACAGTATTGGTCGGAAATCCCGAACGTCTATTTTGCCGGCGACGGCGCACGGCGCGACAAGCGCGGCTACTATTGGATTATGGGCAGAGTTGACGACGTGATAAATGTTTCGGGACATCGGCTTGGCACGGCGGAAGTCGAAAGCGCATTAGTTTCGCACCCGTCGGTGGCGGAAGCGGCGGTTGTCGGTCGTCCCGATGATCTGAAAGGACAGGCAATCGCGGCATTTGTAACTTTGGAAGGCACACACAAGGGAAGTGATGAATTGAAAAACGAACTTCGCGCCCACGTTGCCAAGGAAATCGGCGCGTTAGCAAAACCGGATGATATTCGATTCACGGATACATTACCAAAAACCCGCAGCGGCAAAATTATGCGCCGTCTGCTTCGTGAATTAGCTTCGGGCGGAACTGTCGCGGGCGACGTAACGACACTGGAAGATTTTTTGGTCTTGGAAAAATTGCGCGAAGTTGAAGAGTGAAAAAGTGAAAAAGTTTAAAGTTTTGCGTTCTGCGCTGTCAACGCGCCTTGATTAACGAACGATTTTCGATTGTTCAGTCAAATGACCGATCGAAAGCATCAAAAACTTTTTCATTTTTAAACTTTTAATGCGGTGCGTGATTTTCGGGAAAAGCATTTGGATCGGTTTCAGGTTCGGCAAGTAATTTTTCTTTGTAGCTTTCCGGCATTGTGCGAACTTTTTTATTTTCGTCGGTTACAAGGTGCAAAGTTTCGCCTTCGGCAAGCAGAGTTTCATCCGACGGGCGATAAATTTCATAGAGAAACCTGAGCGAACGGCTGCGAATTTCGGCGACTTTGGTGCGAATAATTAAAACGTCTTCATAAAAAGCGGGAGATTTATAACGACAGTAACTTTCCGCAACCACCATCAGCGAATTGTCTTTTTCTTCCATCTCCAAATAGGAAAAACCGCGTGAACGGCAAAAATCGCTTCTGCCGAGTTCAAACCAAACTAAATAATTGGCGTGGTGAACAATGCCCATCTTATCGGTTTCGGCATAGCGGACGCGGATTTCGGTTTCGTTCCATTCCATATCGGTAAGTAAAAATTGGCTGGGAGACAGGGACTCGAACCCCGATAGGCAGATCCAGATTCTGCAGTCCTACCATTAGACGATCTCCCAACAAGTTCAAAATCTAATTTATTGATAGAAAAGAATCTTGTCAAATCATTTAATTCGATGGAAACTTGCTTAGGCTTTAAAAGATAGGCAAAATAAGAGTTTATGTCGGTTGAAGGAAAAGACATTGTGAATAATCGCCACGCTTTTTTCGAGTATCATATTTTGGATAAGTATGAAGCCGGAATCGTGTTGCAGGGAACTGAAGTAAAAAGCGTGATGGTCGGACGAATTCAGCTCAAAGAGTCGTATGTTGCCGTGAAAGACGGTGAAATTTGGCTTTTCAATACGCATATTTCTCCGTATTCACACGGTAATAAGCAAAATCACGAGCCATTGCGAACACGCAAATTATTGCTTCATCGTCGTGAAATTGAAAAACTCGAAAAAGAAACCACAATCAAAGGAATGACTTTGGTTGTAACGCGGGTTTATTGGAAAAACGGGCGGATAAAGTTTGAAATCGGTGTGGCGAAGGGAAAAAAACTCTATGACAAACGTGAAACTATCAAAGAACGCACCGTCGAAAGAGAAACACGCGCTCAAATGAAAGAGAGATAAATTGAAAAAACTATCAGGTTAAGTTATAGTCAAATAAATTTTGCGGGAAACAAAAAAATAAAAATAGAGGTAAATAATGAAATCTCAAGCGATTGTGGATAATTTTCAGGAAGCAAACGTAAACGCGTTGGCGATAGCAGTATTCAAAGACGAAAAAGCTACGAGCAGCAGTTTAAAGGATTTAGATAAACTGACCGGCGGACTTATTACTTCGGTTATCAAAACCGAAGAATTTAAGGGCGAAACCGGTGATACGTGTTATTTGCTTTTTGAACCGAAGGGAAAGGTAAAAGCAAGTCGGCTGTTATTAGTCGGGGTTGGCGACAAATCCGATTATAAAGCGGCAGATGTAGCAAAACTTTCGGGAACGGCGACGCGCAATTTGCGTAAACAAAATATCAAAGGGTTTGCACTGCTTCCGCGCTTTGACGGCGATGTAGTTGAAGCGGCAACTTGCGCGATGCAGGGCGTTGTTACCAGCCAGTTTGAACTCGATAAATACAAAACCAAAGATAAGAACGAAAAATCGGTTGATAATTTTGTTTTGTGTATCGAAGGTGCGAATGTAAAAGATGTTAAGAACGGTTTGGAACGAGGCGAAATTATCGGCGATTCGATGAATTTTGCCCGCGATTTGGCAAATGAACCGGCGAATATTTTGCCGCCAGCCGAAATGGCAAACCGCGCTAAGGCAATGGCAAAAGAAGTCGGGTTGAAATGCGAAATTCTCGACGAAGCCAAAATGGAAAAACTCGGAATGGGTTCGCTAATGAGTGTTTCTTATGGTTCGGAACAACCGGCGAAACTGATTATTTTAAAATACGAACCGAAAAAATCGACCGGAAAGAAAGGTGAATTGCTCGCGCTTGTCGGGAAAGGCATCACATTTGACACGGGCGGAATTTCGCTAAAACCCGGCGAACATATGGACGCGATGAAGTATGATATGTCGGGCGGCGCAACCGTTATCGGAACAATGCGGGCAGTCGCAATGCTAAAACCGACCGTGCCGGTTTTAGGAATTGTCGCAGCGGTTGAAAATATGCCGGACGGTAAGGCTTCGCGTCCGTCGGACGTTGTTACGGCGATGACCGGCAAAACGATCGAGATATTAAACACGGATGCCGAAGGTCGCCTGGTTTTGGCTGATGCGGTTGCTTATGCCGAAAAACAGGGCGCAACGACAATCGTTGATATGGCGACTTTGACCGGGGCGGTAATTATTGCGCTGGGTGATTTGAACACCGGAATTATGGGCAACGACCAAGATTTGGTTGATGAAATAATCGCTTGCGGCAAAGAAGCCGGCGAAAATTTCTGGCAGCTTCCGGTCGGCAAAGATTACAGCAAAGGAATCAAATCCGAAATCGCCGACATCAAAAATATAGGTCCGGCGCGAAAAGCGGGAACGATTATGGGCGCGGTGTTTATTCAGGAATTTATTGACAAAGCAAAATGGGCGCATCTCGATATTGCCGGAACAGCGTGGGCAGATGATACAAAACCACACCAATCAAAAGGTCCGACGGCGGTTGCGGTTCGCACCTTGCTCAAACTTATTGAGAAAGCTCAGTAGGAAAATATCCAATATGTTCTATATTCGGCTGGTAAATTTTTTTACCAGCCTTTTTTGTATTCGATCATTGAAAAAGTGAAAATCTGACATATTGCCCAGGTGTTTAGTCCCAAAGTAACAGCCAAAATAAATTATGTAAGTTTTTACCGATTTTTGTCATATACGAGTGAAAAGGAAAATAAATGCCAAAAGGCGCACGTGGAAAATAATTTCAATTTCGCCAAAAAAACTATTGCATTTTTCAAAAAATAAGCGTATCTTGATTTTGTTCAACACAAACGACTTTTTTAACAGTTTATACAAGCACCAACCGTATAAACTTCGGCACTTAACCTTTTCGGCTTAGACACCGAGCTACCCTGTGCAGTTTCACCGTAACTCTTGCTTTTTCTAAGCCCTTCAAACGACATTTTTAATTGATCTCCCAACATTTTAAACACGTCCGGCGAAGTTTCGGACAAGTCTTAAAGTATTTCAGACAAATCAGGCGAAGTTCCAGACAAGTCTAAAGCAACATTCGACAAGTCTGATGAAGCGTCGGACGAGTCTGATGGAGCATCTGACAGGTCTGATGAAGCGTCGGACGAGTCTAACGAATCATTAAACAGGTCAAATGAAGTTCCAGACAAGTCTGACAAACTTTTTGACGAGTCTGACAAACTTTTCGACGGGTCTGACCGGACTTTAGATGAGGTTTTTTTAACTATGGGAGCATCGGCAATTCCAACCAGAGACGATGAACGGGTTTCTTGGACGATAAATTTTGAGCAAAAGTTTCCGACGCTGGCAACGGACTTGGGATTTGGTGCGGCGGAGATCACGGCTTTGGTAAATGACAGCGCATTGATGCGTTACGCCATTTTGAACGCGCAAAAGGCGGCGGCGTTTTCTAAAACTTGCACGGCTTATAAGAATGAGATGATCGGCGGTATAGGTGAAAATGCCGAAACTCCGAAAATTCCCGTTAATAATCCGCTTGCACCGCCGGTCGAGGTTGAAGCCGGCGTTTTAGAACGTCTGAGCAAAGCAATCCAACGCGCCAAACTCAACGTAAATTATAGCCAATCCATCGCCCAACAATTGATGGTTGCCACAACTGCGCCCGATTCGGCAATTCCCGCCGACAGCAAACCAAAAGCAAGCGGCACACCACTAACCGGCTCGACAGTCCGAATCGACTGGACAAAAGGCAAATTCGACGGCGTATTCATCGATTCCCAAAGAGGCGACGAAACCGCTTGGACACGCCTCGACTTCGATATGCGCTCGCCCTACGAAGACACCCGTGCGCCACTAAACCCCGAAAAACCCGAAGCCCGCCGCTATCGCCTACGCTATTTTATGGATAACCAAAGTGTAGGAATGTGGTCGGATGTCATTACGGTCATTACGTTGCCGTAAAGAATAAAGGTGATGTTTCAAAGTTTATTGTGAAAAAATGCTTTCCGAAATAGCTGATAATTGATAGATAAAATCTGTCATCTATCATCTATCAACTATTCCGACCAACCAAAACCATTAAAGCGGCAGTCAGCATTTTAGATTCATAGAGTTATGCAATAAAAATAAAAGGAGAAATTTAAATATGAAGAAGATAAAAAGAACACATCTAATCGGATTTACAATTGCAGTTTTGTTTTTAGGTTTAACGTCTTCGATTCTTGGTCAAAGCTATCAAGGATGCGTTAGTTCCGAAAAGCAAAGCAGGTTTGCTTTTCAATTTGCTCCAAATAAGGTAATAGTTGAACCGGATGGAAAAATTGTGCTTACGATTTTTAATGAAGAGGGCAAATTTGAAGTGAAAGATGAAAAGATATTTAAAATAGACCATCCTGATAAATCACAAGACCCTAATAATGCGAACTCTTACCGGGCGGCAACCTATAATAATGAATATTCTTTAAGAAATGTAACCATACCGACTGATAATTTGTATGCTCTGGTTGAGGACGGTTCAAATTTTGAGATTGAAACGCAAGGAAAAGACTCGAAAGGAAGAAAGTATGTTTTCCCCGTTGATAAACCCGCCGATGGTGCGGAGATTGACGGCAAAAAAGTAAAAATTCTCACATTTAACAGCAATCGGGAGCTAATATTTGACACAGAAGGTATGCCCGAAGGCTATCATTGGGTTACGTTGCAAGGCAACGTAACATTTGCGGGTGAAACACCTTGCGCTAAAACTACTCCGCCTGTCCTGATTGAGATTAGAAAAGTCTATCCTACTCCTACTTCTACTCCAACTCCAACACCGCCAACTGTAAAATTGAGCGTTGAAGGCAGTAGGTGTGAATTGCGAACTTTGACGGCGGTTGCCGAAGATAAGGATAATGAGCCAAATAGTGGCTTGCCGCCTCAAACTCTCATACTCAATTGGGCATTAATGGATGATAAAGGAAACAAATATGACTTTCAAAAAACGCCAATTGGGAATCCGACTGATGCACGTTATATCGAGCAGGCAAATTCTATCAATCTAAAGCCGGGAAACTACAATGTTAAAGTTACGGTTTCGGATGGTAAATACACGGCAACCGATTATCGCAATTTCGTGGTGCAATGTGCCGGTGCCGGCATTGTTTATTTCCAATTTGATGAACCGTATAAACCAAAAAACGGTATTTTCAATGTCAAAAAGTATGATGAACCGGATAGTTGGATTGTATTCTTTAAAAGAAAATCTCAATGCAGAAATGAAGTCGGACTTTATCCTTCGAGCGAATTTAGTTTGTTTTACACAATGCTCCAGCTTCCTATTCCACCTATTGACGAAAATACGAGGCAAACTGTATCTAACAAAGATAAATTAATTCAAATTGCTAATACTTTGAAGGACAATCCAAATCTTAGACTGTATGTTGCGGGCTATGCAGATTTTAAGGCAAGCGATAGTCACAACTATCCCCTTGCCGGTCGAAGAATAGAAGTTGTTAAAAGATATTTAGAACGTCTTGGAGTAGAAAAAGACAGATTAGATGGAGCAGTAGTAAGAAATTTGTCAGATTCAAAAGCGCAAAGCTGTTACCAAGATGCTTGTCTTGATAGTCGAAGACATGACCGTCGGGTTGAATTATATTTCTACACAGTTGAGAAACCAACTCCGCCAGATTATCCCAATTCAAGTTGTCCGGTCAATGCAAATTTGATAATTAATTCGCTATATGAAAACGATTTAGAAATTTTAGCGGACAAATAGGCAAAATTTCTGTTGGGCAGTTTGAATTGAAATAATTAAGTGTTCAATGGTTCAGGCAATTTATGGGCGGCTGTTATTGAGGGGCATTGTAACAGTCAGGCAAACCACAATAATGCCCTTTGGAAAATAAATTGAAGGCGGTTACCTTACAATTTTCGAGGCGGTTTCCGAGTTTCTTTTTTTACTCGATAAACCTTGTTATTTAATCTTTGCGGCTTGAAATCTCGGATTACTTTCGGGTATTTTCAGATTCTTGCCGACAATCAAATTGGAGGAAATATGACTTTTAACATCAATTTTAGCAACATTATAGTGACGTGCCTATTTATATTATTTACATTTGTTTCTTTCTCAATTGCCCAAGATGGGACTCCGTCACCAACACCAAATCCTTCGCCGACACCTTCCGAGAGAGAAAGAAAATTGGAAGAAGAAAAACGAATTAAAACCCTAGAGAAAGAAATCGCCGAAGCAGAAAAGGCTATTCGGGAAGCTCGACCACAACCTAAATCCACCCCGCTTGAGGGAGATACTACAATATCTGAAGTAAAAATCGAAAGTAATTTGGTTACATATCGAGCTGTTTCAAATTCTCTTAATAAAATAGCTGAAATTATAAATGACAAAGCCAAAGATGCAGAGATAATCTTTTTTTACAGCCCGCAGGATATTAATAATTTGGATTATTATCGTGCAACTAAGGGCGATGTTGAGAAACAATTGGATAACTTTACAAATAGATATATCAAACTCAAAGAATCGTATTGCGCTAATCTAGGCTGTGAATTTACGGTGGGAAAATTTCAATTAGAAAACACACTTGAATCAGTATTTCCCACACAAAGAGTATTAGCAGACACAATTAATTCAGTTACTACTACAACCGCAGAATCTTCTCCAACTTCAACCATAGCAGCAAATATCCTAGACCCCATAAGTGCCGGTGTAAGTGCATTAGGATTCGTTACGGATTTACTTGCTGTTTTCAGAACTGATACGACCATTACCGGGCAGGATGTCAGTGTCGAGGAAGACTCAATGATTGCGGGTATCTCACGCATTTTTAAAGATAATTCATTAACACTTTACTATCCGCAAAAGTATTTTCCGGCAACTGATAATCAAACAGTACTGAACTCCAACATTCTTAAAATGATAACAAACATTGATGTTGAAAAGAAGGCAGCGGAAGAAACTGTGTTTAAGTATCAATTCGTCATAACAGCCGCAACAGCCAATCAGAATGCTGAAAGAAATCGCCTATTGAAAAAGATAGAAAGTATTGACAAATACATCGCCGAACTTGAAGTAGATAGAGCCAAACAAGACACTCTTGCAAAAAAGAAGAAAATTCAAGTGGAAATCAAAAGGAATGAAAAATCCAAAGAACCGATAGAATCGCAAATCAAAGAGATTGACAGAGGTTTGCTAATATTGGGCATAGCTAAATTTCATATGGATAAGTTACAGGAACTAAATAACGAAGCAAGGCAGTTCCTCAATGATTTCAGCACTGGCGATAAGGAAAAACCGAGTAAATTACTTTCGTTTCTCAAAGCTGAACGATTGAGTAATGTTTTGAAAAATCTAAAAAAAGATAAGAAGTATTATTGGCTTGAATTAGATGCGGTTAGTGCAGGTGGCAACACTCGCACAAGAAAGAATTTGATTTTATATTTTACAGGAGCAAAAGTTGACCACAGTGGTGGAGTGATAATCTCTTGGAAACTTTATAATGAGGATGGAAGCATTAAATATAGTGGAGTTGATAACAGATATGAGGGATATAAATCGTCTAAATCCATCGAAATCGTTAGTAACAGTAAAGATAAAGACCCGGCAAATAAAAATCAAAAGTAAGATGCTACAAAAATCTTTATAACAGAGATTATCTCAAACCTTGACCGAATTGTTCTGTGCCGAATGCGCCGATGCCGTTGAGACGGAAGCTGAAGACGGCGCGGTTTTCGCGGCGGACTCCGACGTTGAAGGTGTAGTATTGCAAGGTTACGGCGCAACAGTTGGAGGCGTAGCCGATAGTGAAAAGCGAACTGATGAGTCGTGTGTTTTGAAGAGCGCGACGGTTTTGGAAATCGAAAAAGAGCGATGTAATACCGCATATGTCTTTATTGCGGGTGTCTTCGCTCTATTTTACTTTTTACTTGAAACACTTTTTACTTTTTACTTTCCAAAGGTTTTTTCCTAACATTAAACCTATATGAGTGAAGTTGAAGATTTTTCTGATAAGTTGGATGATTCCGACTTGAGTGACCCGCAAATTATTATTCCGCCGGAACTGCCGATTTTGCCTCTGCGCGATATTGTGATTTATCCGTTTATGATTGTGCCGTTGTTTGTTTCGCGGGACAAATCGATCAAAGCCGTGGACGAAGCCTTGGGGCAGAATCGGATGATTATGCTCGTGTCGCAAAAGGACGTTGACAAGGAAGAACCGACACAAGAAGACCTTTTTAGCGTCGGAACTGTTGCCGTTATAATGCGGATGCTGAAATTGCCTGACGGACGAATCCGCATACTTATTCAAGGACTTTCACGCGCCAAGATCGAATCGGTTTCGATTGGAAGCGATTACACCAAAGCGAATATTACACCGATTTCAGAACCTTTTCCACCGACCAATTCTTTGGAAGTCGAAGCACTTGTCCGCAACGTGCGCGGTTCGATGGAACGCGCTTCAAATCTCGGCAAAAACATCTCGCCGGAGGTTTTAGCAATTATCGCCAACCTCGACGATGCGGGAAGACTGGCTGATTTATCCGCGTCCAATCTCGAACTTAAAGTTGATGACGGGCAAAGCGTTTTGGATATTTTCGATCCGGTGCTGCGTCTGCGGCGCGTCAACGACTTGTTGAGCAAAGAAATCGATGTGCTGACCGTTCAACAGGAGATCAATACGCAAGCGCGTGGTGAGATCGACCGTTCGCAGCGCGAATATTTCTTGCGTCAGCAACTAAAAGCGATTCAGGCGGAACTCGGCGAAGGCAACGAGTTGTTTGAAGAAATCGAACAATACCGCGATAAAATTCTCAAAGTTAAAATGCCGAAACACGCTGAAGAAGAAGCCTTGCGCCAACTCAAAAAACTCGAACGGATGCACCCGGACACTGCCGAAACTGCAACTTTGCGAAATTGGCTGGATATTATGACCGAATTGCCTTGGTCAAATGCTTCAAAGGACAATCTGAATCTGAAAAAGGCGGAAAGAATTCTCGACGAAGATCATTACGGCTTGGAGCGCGTCAAGGAACGAATGATCGAGGCGTTGGCAGTTCGTAAATTAAAGGAAAAGCCGAAGGGTTCGATTTTATGTTTAGTCGGACCTCCGGGCGTTGGTAAAACATCGCTTGGTCGCAGCGTCGCCCGCGCTTTGAATCGTAAGTTTTTCCGACTTTCGCTGGGCGGACTTCACGACGAAGCCGAAATTCGCGGTCATCGTAGAACTTACGTCGGTGCGATGCCGGGTCGGATTTTACAGGCGATTCAGCAATCGGGAACGAATAATCCGCTGATTATGCTCGACGAAATCGATAAAGTCGGGGCAGATTTTCGCGGCGATCCGTCGTCGGCATTGCTCGAAGTTCTCGATCCTGAACAAAATTCAACCTTCCGCGATAATTATCTGGGCGTTACTTTCGACCTGTCGAACGTGATGTTTATGACGACGGCGAATGTTTTGGACACGATTCAACCGGCGTTGCGCGATAGAATGGAGATTATTTCGCTGTCGGGTTACACGGAAGAAGAAAAATTGGAGATCGCCAAACGCCATCTTTTACCGAAACAGATCGATGAAAACGGACTCGAAAAGACAGATATAAAATTTGACCGGAAGGCTTTAATGCAGATCATCAGCCAATATACTCAAGAAGCCGGATTGCGCCATCTTGAAAGGGAAATCGGCAAAATTTGCCGTAAAGTGGCGAGGAAAAAAGCCGAACTCGAAACCGAATTCGAATCGATCAAAGTAACTTCAAATAATGTCAAAGATTTCCTTCGCGCACCGAGAATTTTCCCCGAAGAAGCCTTGAAAAAAGACGAGATCGGTATTGCGACCGGTTTGGCGTGGACGGCAGTCGGCGGTGATATTTTGTTTATCGAAGCACTAAAAACGCGCGGCAAAGGCAAACTTTTATTGACCGGACAACTCGGTGAAGTGATGCAGGAATCGGCACAGGCGGCGTTTTCCTTTGCTAAGGCAAGGGCAGCCGAACTTGGTATCAACGAAGATGATTTTGAAAAATACGACATTCACGTTCATCTGCCGGAAGGCGCGATTCCGAAAGACGGTCCGAGCGCGGGAATTACGATGGCGACCGCGATTGTTTCCGTTTTATCGCAACGTCCGATCAAAAAAGATTTGGCAATGACCGGCGAAATTACATTAAGAGGCAACGTCCTGCCCATCGGCGGAGTCAAAGAAAAACTTCTGGCGGCACGGCGGGCGCATATTAAAACAGTTATTTTACCCGCACCGAATCGACGTGATTTGGATGATATGCCTCAGGAAGTTTTGCACGATTTGACATTTATATTTGTAGAGAATGTGCGCGAAGTTTTCCGCGAAGCATTACTGGATACGGTAATGCCAAAGAAAATCAAGCAAGCGGCGTAAGGCATTTTTTTGACATTGAGTTGTCAATATGGTATGTTGAAGAAGTTTTTTGTCATTATTTTAACGCAAAAATAAAGCAACTTTTTCTAATCGGGAGCGTTAAATTTTTTGACGCATTTATATTATTTAGGTCGTTTTACACGATTCGCCCTAACCCTGATAAATATTTATAAAGGAGTATAGACGAACCCAGATGAAAACACACCTTGTTAAGGTTTTCAATTTAATCGCAATTTTAATTTTTATATCGACATCTGCCGTCTTCGGACAGGTGACAAGCACGAGTTCGAGCGGTAGAAACAATACTAAAACACAGGAAGTCGAACAAAGCGAGGCGCAAGTAAATCAAGTTACTGAAAAAGCCGGCGCACTTTTTAAGGAAGGTTTAACTGCTCTAAAGGATAATTTACGTCCGCAGGCAGGTGATAAATTTGATAAAGCCGTCGAAACTTTTCTTTATTCGACGCTGAATGTTCAAAGAAATCAAAAGTTGAACAGTTGTTATAATCAACTGATCGAAACTGTTTACCGGATTGAATTTCCTTCTAATCAAGTTCCGCAGATTCGTAGTTTATCAGCAACTTGCAGTTGGAATATCGATAATCAAACAGCCGATGAAATCGCCAAAATCGTTCAAAATCCGCCAACTGAAAATAATACTTCAAACGATAAATCATTGATCACTTCCGTCGTCGGTGGAACGCAAGAAACCGGACAAGTCGGATTTAACGAACAAAAATTCGAGGCTTCGCCGCTTGATGATCTGGCAAAACTCGAACTGACTCAGGAAGAACAACAGATCGAAAACAATCCCGTGGCGCAACAACAATTGCAATATGCAGTTTATGCAGTTGCCAATAAATCGCTCGGCTTCAGTTTTCAGGTTCATCCGATGATTCAGCAATTCGTCAATTATTATCAAGGTCGCGGACGCGCCACGATGTCAACCGGGCTTTATCGCAGCGGGATGTTTATGCGAATGGCTCGCCGAATTTTCCGCGAAGAAGGCGTTCCTGAAAATGTCGCGTGGCTCGGACAGGTCGAAAGTGCCTGGAAACCGTCAGCTTTATCAAGCGCGGCAGCTTCGGGTTTGTGGCAATTTATTCCGGGAACGGGATCACGTTTCGGACTTCGCCGCACGGCATATATGGACGAAAGAAACGGCTTTGAATCCGCTACCCGCGCATCAGCCAAATATCTGAAGTTTTTGGCAAATCGTTACGGTGGAAATTGGGAACTTGCGATGGCAGCTTATAATTCCGGCGAAGGTAATGTTGACCGCGCCATCCGTCGTGCCGGTGTTGCCAATTTTTGGGTGGCATACCCGTATCTTCCGCAGGAAACGCGCAATTATGTGCCGAACATTTTAGCGACGATTTTAATCGCCAACAATCCTAATCAATATGGTTTCGGGCATATTCGTCCTGCGCCGCAATTATTGTATGATCAAATTCGAATTCCGGCATCGACTAATCTGGGTTTGATCGCGCAGGCTTCGGATACGACGGTTGAATATATTCGTTATCTGAATCCTGAACTTCGTAGCAATACGACACCACCGGAGCCGTATATCGTTCGCGTTCCGCCCGGAAAATCTAATGAAGTTGTCGCCGTTTTCCGCAAATTCCCGACTTCTAATCGCAATACGGCGGGAATTGCCAAAACAGCGGCTGGTGAAACTTGGGAAAATATTTCAAACCGCACCGGCGTAAGCGTAGCAGATTTAGTTGCAGCAAACGGCGGCGCATCAGTTCCGCGTGGAAAAATTATTATTCCGACCAATAACGGCGTAAAAAATATAGTCTATTCACGCCCGACGACGACGAACATTCCGACACCGACCAACATCGTAAAAGTGGTTAAGGCGCAAGCCGGTGATACTGTTTCAACCGTTGCCCAACGCTACGGCGCATCGGCGGCAGAGGTTGCAAAATTTAATGGCTTGTTAATAACATCAAAATTAAACGCCGGTCGGGAAATCAAAATCCCAACCAAATAAATCTGCTTCAAAATAGAAAACGAGCGATGAATTTGAATTCATCGCTCGTTTTCTATTTTAGGTTCTTAAACCAATTTATAAAATTGGTAGGCACTAGCAGAGTTGAACTGCTGACCCCTACCGTGTCAAGGTAGTGCTCTACCACTGAGCTAAGTGCCTGTCTGTCCGCTTCATTTAATTAAAAGCGAAGTTATAAAATATCTAACTCACCAAAGGAAAGTCAAGTTTGATAATCTTAAAGTGGCGGAAAAGCGATGTTTAATCATTTCGGTTATAAAACAAAAGCCTGTTCCGGCTGGAACAGGCTTTTGTTTGAATGTTCACAAATCAGTATTGTTACTTGTTCATTGGAGCAGATGGTTTTTCCGCTTCACTAAAATTTTCTAGGACAGCGGCTTCGTCAGGAATCATTTCCCATTCTGCTATCGATTGCGTGTCGATAATTGATTCAATCCGGGCTTCGACGGCATTATCGACATTCGAGAAGAAATCAAAGCCGGTTATTGATTCGACATAATCGGTGCTGACGCGATACTGCCGCCAATCATTGACCACATTATTGTTATTCGGAATAACTACCGCGATCAAGCGGGTATCTATCGAAACCCGCAAAACGTCCTTTGAACCGCTTGGTAATACCATAATAACTTTCCACGTATTGGTCGGAACGGCAACGCGACCTCCGGCGATAAATCCGCTTGTTCCTTCTCCGCCGGAAATAATATAAAGTTCGTTTCCAGAATTGGCTAAGGTGCGGCAATAGCTTTCAAGACTCGCCCAAGATTGTTGATTATTTACCGGAGCCTGAGCAAGCATATTTGTCATAAAAAATGTCGCATCATTGTCGGCAACGCTTTTTGTCCGGTCGCCTGAGGGACACATATGTCCGCGATCATAACCTGAGCCGGAAAAGTCAGTTGCCTGCACCTGATACCAACCCGCCGGCAAACTTGTATCGGGGCGAAAACTATCCTGACGCGGTGTCGAACCGAGCCAACTCAGATCAAGATGCCACGAAACCCAATTCGGTCTGCCGTTATCACGGTTATATGACATCACATATTGCGGTTTGTCCAATAAATAATTGGACGGCTGATTAACATCCATAATGGCATTTGAGGGGTTTCCCATGGTCAAATGGACGCTTGATGTAGGAGCAGGAGTTGGAGTCGGAGTCGGTGTGACTATTGGAGTTGGTGTCGCAGTCGGCGTTGGAGTCGGAGTTGAAGTAATGAAATCGCTAACTGAAATATTATCAAAATTTATTCGATTGGTGCCTCCCGCAATCTTACGAATTTCAAACCGGATAGGAGTAGCAACATTGACTCTAAAACCCACCGTTGAAAGGGTTGTCAGGCTTGATGTGATAGTTGCGCCAACCTTCGTCCAGCTAGAACCATTATTAGTCGATGACCAAAGTTCCCAAGTGCTCGAACCGTCAGAGCCGAAAACAGCGTGTTGGATCGAAACAACCGCTGCGCTTGAAACATTAAAATTCATTCGCACTTTTCCGATATTGCGGACACGCGCCGAATAAGCACCTGTTTTGGGATCGCTGGTCGTATTTCCGGTCAAGGCATCATCCAGATACCAACTACCTGTTCCGAGAGTTACATTGCCAGCCGCGTATGCCGGTTTTCCTCCCGCTTCAAAATCTTCGGTTAATATGGTCGCGGCTTGCGAGCCCATATTCAAAAAACCGACAGATGTCCAAACTGCTACAGCAATAAATGTAGCGAACACCTTAAATAAATGTTTTCTCACACAATTCTCCTTGTTTACTTCAGTCCGTAAAATTATTTTTTGATTGAATTACAATTAATCAGGACAGTTAATCTTAAAAACGAAGTTTAGACCGTTTATTGATAAAAAGCTAATCCAAATCAATTATATAGGGTTCATTTTGCCCTATTTATTTGAAAAACATTAGCTATTTGAATTAAACGAAGGGGTAATTCATTTTGAAAGTAAAAATGTGAGCGGAATTGCAACCCGGTTGCGCCACGATTTTTCAGTATGATCATCGCCTGTGAATTTTTTCGTGATCCAGTTCCTGCCTGATTTGTAACGCTTTTTTTTCATTAAACCGTCCGCGATTAGTTGATAGGATTCATACTGCGCGTCGAGACCTTTGGTGCCGTAGTCGAAATATATTTTATGATTTTTCGGTGAAGGTAAATATTTCTTCATATATTCGATAATTACGCCTCTGGCAAGAGGATATTGGGGCGAAAGACATCCCGCGCCTCCAAAAATATCAGGATATTCGCCGATTGCATAGAGCGACATTAATGCTCCCATACTCGAACCCATTATAAAAGTGTTATCGCGGTCGGTTTTCGTTCGGTAGGTTTTATCGATAAACGGCTTTAATTCCGATACTATAAATTTCAAATATTTGTCCGATTCAGCACTTTTAAGATCGATATTCTTGTTCTTTCTTTTAATTTTATCTCTTGCTTCAAAAGCACCTTGAGGCATAAATTCGATAGTCCGGCGCGGCGTGTTCCAGATTCCGACGATGATTGCCGGTTTGATTTTGGTCGCTTTAATAAGATTTGTCATTGTTTCATCAATGCCCCAATCGGTTTTGCCTTGAGAGATTTTCGGATCAAACAAATTTTGTCCGTCGTGCATATAAATTACCGGATATTTTTCATTTTGGCTTTCCTCGTAGTTCGGCGGCAACCAAACGTCAATGTTACGCGCGTCGGAAATTCCGGAAGGAAAATTAAGGTGACGATAAACATCGCCCGTAACGCCTGTTTGTTTGACGGGAGTTTGCGCGGCTAAAATTAGTGGAAAAACTGCGAGAAATAAAAAGACACTATATTTCATATTCTTTTACTATTCACTATTAAGACGGGAAAGTTTTAAAAATAACTTTTGATTTTTGTTCATAGATTTTTTTGATTATTAAAGGTTATATCAAATTCACCAAAATACAATTTACCGATAAATATTAACATTTTTATCGACATATTTTACAATTGGTATATGGCACTTAAAGTCGTATAAAAAAGGAAAGAGTATTTTTTTAACACGGATGCATACGGATTTAGGAAGATAAATACGGATTTTTTTAATAGACATCTTTCC
>JANMAA010000239.1:0-19287 GCA_031359215.1 Acidobacteriota bacterium
CGCTCCTTCTGCTTTATTGAAAACAATTATTGCCTTATGTTTCAACCGCTTTCGTTTTTATGCCCATTAAATTACTTTCAGCATCGAGACCGACAACGTAAATATCTAAATTGATCTTGCCAATTTTGAACACCTTCAAATCTTTCAAATTATCTTCAAGTAATTTTTTAAGTTCGGTAAATTTATTGGCAGTTGTGGTTTCCTGTTCACCGAACCAATCCTGCATTTTTGTCAATCTTACAAAAAATTCATTGAAATCCCGTTCCTCAACCGCTGTTTCAGTTCCATTTGCAGATTGCTTCAAAATTTCTTTAACTGAAACCGATCCGGTTTTATCACCGTTAAAAGGTAAAATTTCAGCATCGGACTCGCTTAGATAATATAAACCTTTAACAATTTTTTCTATTTTTAAAGTGAATTCGTTTTTATTTATATCGGTTTCTTCAACAATTTTCTTTTTTTTTCTTCTTTTATTCATAAATTTTGCCTCGAAACCCGCTCAAAAAACAGTCTAACACAATCTAAATTTCTGCCAAGTGTATGTGAATTCAAGTCTTTATCCGATCGAAAAACTTATTTTTTAAAACCTGTGGATTTCTCTTGCAATTTTACCTTTTATTTGATAATCTTTCACCCGTTTCCAATCATTTAATTTCTTGTAAATTGTTGGAAATAAAACACTTAAAGTTTTACATTAACTTTTAAGCAACTTTCCACAAGCCTGTGGAAAAGCCTGTGGAAAACTTTTTATTTTCCACTTAATAAAGTCTTGAAAGTTACCACGATAGAAAGGTTTGTAACAAATTGTTAATAGTATTTCACAATTATTTTAGGAAATTTTGAACAATATAATTGCTTAAAAGTTTCACTAAAGATTTAACAAAAAAATTAGCGGAGAGAAACTATGGAAATGTTGGTAGAAAAATCAAATGTTTGGAATAATATTCTTCAATCAGTAGAAAAACGTCTAAATAAACAGATTTTTGATGCGTGGTTTCGACCGATTCATTTTAATGGGTGTGATGAACAGGATAAAGTTTTACATCTGCAAGCCAATCAAGTTACCAAAGATTGGATTAGCAGTTATTATTTGGAAGTTATTAACCAAACGATGAAAGAACTGAATATGTTCAATTATCAGTTGGATTGGGAGATTGTTAAGTCGGAAAGGGACGAGGAAAATTTCACGGAAGATGACGACGGAGATTTTTTCTTCGATAAACAAAAAACGCCTCTAAATTTAAATAAACAGAACGGTTTCGATTTTTTTGAAAAACCTAAAACTGAATCTTTAGCTAAAAATAATACAACTAATTTTGTTGATATTGAGCCGATTGAAAATTCTCTCAATCAGAAATACAAGTTTGATACATTCGTTGTCGGTTCGTGCAATCAATTTGCTCACGCCGCAGCTTTGGCAGTTGCCGAAGCTCCGGGCAAAACTTATAATCCGATGTTTATTTATGGTGGTGTCGGGCTTGGCAAAACTCATCTGATGCACGCCGCCGGACACGCTATCAAAGAACGCAACCGGCATCTGCGCGTGGCTTATATTTCCGCCGAGAAATTTATGAACGAATTAATAAACGCGATTCGTTATGACAAAACGCAGACTTTCCGCGAAAAATATCGTTCGATAGATGTTCTCTTAATGGATGATGTGCAATTTATGGCGGGAAAAGAGCGAACACAAGAAGAGTTTTTCCATACCTTTAACGCACTTCATAACGACCAAAAGCAAATCGTCGTTACATCGGATTGTCCGCCGCGTGAAATCCCGACGCTTGAAGAAAGACTTCATTCACGTTTTGAATGGGGTTTGATCGCTGACATCGAACCACCTGATCTTGAAACGAAAGTAGCTATTTTAAAACGTAAAGCCGATTTGGACGGTGTGGTTTTGCCTGATGAAATAGCTTTTTTCATTGCCGGCAAAGTTAAAAGCAATATCCGTGAACTCGAAGGTTCTTTAGTTCGTTTGATAGCAATCTCATCTCTGCGCGGTGTTCCGATTTCGAAAATGCTCGCGCAGGATGCGATGAAGAACATTATCGACAGCGAACAACCGGAAGGATTAACTATGGAAAGAATTTCTAGGATGGTTTCTTCGCATTTCAAGTTGACGGTTGAAGAATTAAAGTCGAAAAACAATTCACGCCAAATCGCCGTGCCGCGTCAAGTGGCGATGTATCTTTGCAAAAGACTGACAAAACACAGTTTTCCCGAAATCGGGCGCGAATTTGGCGGCAAACATCATACGACGGTAATGCACTCGGTTGAGAAAATTGATTCGGTAATTAAGGACGATAGAAATTTCCACAGGATTGTTAGTGAGCTTATAGACAATCTTTGCAGTTAGTTAGCATTTATGTAACAACAAATTTAGTGGAAGTTTTCCACAGACAATTAAGCGGAGCATTTAAGTATTGTATTTACTTTCAATACTTAAACAAAGTTTATCCACTTTTCCACAGGTTGTTTAAAAAATCGCCTGTGGAAAAGCGGGTTTATTGTATTTCTGTCATTTTTTTCCACAGGCGAGCAAGTTTTCCACAAGTTTTCCACAAAGCCTGTGGAACTATAAGAGTTGTGTTTAGAATAATTTAAGTCGGTTTTCCACTTTTCCACAGGCACTACTACTACTACTATAAATAAATATAGTTTTTAAATTAGTAAAGATAGTAAAAAGCGGCGCGTAATGAATGTATAACTTGAGGTAAAATTAGAGAAAAAATATGACAACCAAACTCTCAATTATAATTATTTGTATTTTGATTTGTTTTGGATGTTCCAAAAGCGAAAATAGAAATTTAAGCGAAAATCAAACTTCTCAAAAAACCAAATTGCCGTCGGGAAAAGAAATTAAAATTAACAGCATTAACGGAATGAATTTTCAAAACGGAGAATCAGCCTTAGTTTTAAATTACGAAACAGATATTTCAATTGAAAATATTGAAGAGCTTAAAAAGGAAGCAGAAGACGTTTGGAAAATTTTTCGGTATGATGTAGAGAAAGAAAAAACCACATTTGGAATTATTCGTGCTTCACACTACGAAGGAAGCGGTTCTTATAGAAAAGGTAAAGGTTATGGCTTTATTTTCAAAATGCGCGAAGACGAAAATTGGTTTCTTGAAGAAGATAAAAAATAATTTTGTGGTTTCTGTTATTTTATATTTAATAGTATTAGGAGAAAAATATGGAATTTGTAATCAAGCAAAGTGTGTTGAAAGATGAACTCGGATTTGTTCAAGGAATTGTCGAAAAGAAAAGCACGATTCCCGTATTGTCAAATATTTTAATAGAATCGGTTGGCGAAAATACGATTCGGATTGTCGGCACGGATTTGGATGTTACGATCCGTTGTGATGCTGAAGCCGACATAAAGAAATCAGGTGCGATGTGCATACAGGCGCGGAAACTCTTTGACATTGTGCGCCTTTTGGACGACGCTGATGTTCATTTTACGAAGGATGAAAATGAATGGGTAAAAATGACCTGCGGCAAGTCGAACTTTCGACTTGCCGGGGTTTCAAAAGATAATTTCCCCGAAGTTCCTTCCTTCAAAAGCGCACCCATGAAACTTTCCGCTGAAATATTTAATCATTTTATCAACAATACGGCTTTTGCGATTACGAACGAACAATCACGTTTTACGCTTTCGGGTGCGAAATTTATGATCGAGGGCAATACTGCCCGGATGGTTACGACTGACGGACACCGGCTTGCTTTTATCGAAAAGCAGTTATCGGAAAACGCGCAGACGGAAACGATGGATGCACTGATTCCTAAGAAGGCATTGATGGAACTGACGAAAATCTCTCGTGATGCAAAAGGTGATGTCAGTTTCGGCGAAGACGCAAATCATATTTATTTTGAAGTTGACGGCAGACTTTTAATTACGCGCAAACTTTCCGGCACATTCCCGAATTATGAAATGGTTATCCCGAAAGATAATGATAAAACCGCGATTTTTGATGCGGAGGAAATGAAAACCGCTATTCGTCGGGTGGCTTTGATGGCGGATGAAAGAACCCGATCCGTGCGTCTGACCGTAAAACCGAACGAGATCGAAATCGTTGCTCAATCCAGCGAAGAAGGCGAAGCTCACGAAAAGGTTGCGGCTGATTATAACGGTGAAGAAGTGAACATCGGTTTTAATTCGCAATATTTGCAAGAATTTTTGAATGTAATAAGCGCAGGCGAAGCCGAAGCGGTCGGAACCGAACAAGAAAACGACGGCGAAAAAGTAAAAGTCAAGGAGAGTGGCGGAAAACCGCGCATCGCCTTTGAGTTCAAAGACGGCAATGGGCAAACCCAAATGAGCGTCGCCGGCGACACCAATTACAGCTACAAATATATCGTGATGCCGCTGAGAATTTGATCTAATTTCATAAAGAATCTACCGCAGAGGCACAGATGAATATAGAGAAAAATTAATTTGTCCATAGATAAATTTGAAAAAAAATCTCTGAGTTCTCTGTGCCTCTGTAGTAAAAAAAATCTCAAATGTTGATGGATAATTGATTAAAAATGATTTATGAACATCGGTATTTTAATATCGGGACGCGGCTCAAATATGCTGGCAATCGCAGAAGCCGTCAAGAACGGTTTGATTTCCGATTCTCAGGTTGCGGTAGTTATCAGTGATAAAAAAGACGCAGAAGGTTTGCAAAGGGCAAAGGAACGCAACTTAGAAACACTTGCTATAACCCGTCAGGGTCGCACACGCGAAGAACACGACGAAGAAATAGTTGCGGAATTAAAAAGAAGAAATGTCGGGTTGGTTTGTTTAGCGGGTTATATGCGACTGCTTTCAAGTAATTTTGTCAGTGCTTTTCCAAACCGAATATTGAATATTCATCCGAGTTTGTTGCCGAGTTTTAAAGGTTTAGATGCTCAGCGGCAAGCGATTGAATACGGTGTTATGGTTTCAGGATGCACGGTTCATCTGGTTGATGAAGATTTAGATCACGGTGCGATAATCGCGCAAAAAGTTGTGGAAGTAGAAGTGGATGACACAGCCGAAACTCTTTCTGCGAGAATTTTGGAACACGAACATAGACTTTATATTGAAGCCGTAAAAAAAATTGTCGAAGAAAACTACGAAATTGTCGGAAGGCGTATTGTCTTCAAATAACAAGATTTTTACAAATTTCCGGCTTGTGTCTTTAAATTTTTCACTTTAATCTAAAAGAATGTTAGTTTTGGGAATTGAAAGTTCGTGCGACGAAACGGCGGCGGCGGTTGTGCGCGACGGTAAGGAAATTTTATCATCAGTTATCGCCTCGCAGATTGAAATGCACAAACCTTATGGCGGCGTTGTGCCGGAACTCGCTTCACGCGAACATCTCGAAAAAATAGATCCGATTGTCGATGAAGCCTTGCAACGGGCAAATGTTAGGCTCAAAGAAATCGAGGCAATCGCCGTAACCCAGGGACCCGGACTGATCGGTTCGCTGCTGGTCGGCGTTTGTTACGCCAAGGCATTGGCTTTTGGGTTAGATATACCATTTATCGGCGTAAATCATATCGAAGGGCACGTTTATTCGGTCGAATTTGAAAATCCTCCGATAGAATATCCGGCTTTAGCGTTGATCGTTTCGGGTGGACATACTAATCTTTTTTACATTCCCGAAGAGGGAAAATACAAAGTAGTTTCGCGGACACGCGACGACGCAGCGGGTGAAGCCTTTGACAAAGTGGCAAAAATGCTCGGACTTGAATATCCGGGCGGTCCGGTAATCGAAACTTTGGCGAAAGAAGGCGAAGCGAACAAAATAAAATTTCCGATCGCCAAAATTAGCGACGGCAGACCTGATTTTAGTTTTAGCGGTTTGAAAACAGCGGTAGTGCGATATATTCGTGAAAACGAAATTCATCCGGCGGCTGACGGAGAAAAGCCAAACCAAGCAATAAAAGATGTATGTGCCGGTTTTCAATCGACGGTCGTTAGATCACTTATTAGCACGATGGAAAAACTTGCAGTCCAATTGCAACCGAAAACATTGATCGTAGCAGGCGGCGTAGCTTGTAATAACGCTTTGCGTGAGTCAGCGCGAAATGCGGCGGATAAATTGAATCTGCCCGTTTATTTTCCCTCGAAACATCTTTCCACCGACAACGCGGCGATGATCGCGGCGGCTGGAAATTTTCACTTAGAACGCGGTGAACGCGCCGATTTGCGAATGACGGCGGACGTTACGATGCGTTTGCAAAACTTTGAAAATGAAGATGCTCAACTAAAAAGAAAAAAGGTTCGCTACCGTTTATAAATCTTCAAGCGCGGGCGACGGTTAAAACACAAACTTGTCTTGCACCATTTTCTTTGAGAACTTTGGCACAATAAGAAACAGTTGCACCGGAAGTAAAAACGTCGTCAATCAATAAAATATTTTCGCCGTCGATAATCTTGGGGCGTAATACTTCAAAAGCATTCATAACACTCATTTCCCGCGCCTTGTTATCCATCGCGGCACGGTGCATCGGCGTATGTATCGTGCGAATGAGGCTTTTTTGGTCGAGTTTTATATTGATTTCTTTAGCCAGAACAGCAGCTAAAACTTCAGCTTGATTAAAACCGCGTTCCAATCTTCGTTTTTTTGAAAGAGGAACGGGAACTATAAGGGAAAGGTCTTGGAAAGCGGAATTTTGGAAACGTGAAATAAAAAGATTTTGCAATCGTTTGGCGATAAACGGTTCGCGTTTGAGATGAATAATCAAAGCTGCAAGCGCATTTTCATAAATGCCGACGGCAATCGCCGAATCGTAAAAGTGTTCGTCGCATAAATGACAAAATGTTTCAAATTTTGTTGAAATCGACTGCAAAAATCGTCCGCATTTGGTGCATAAAGTATCTGCACCTGAAAAAATCAGAGTTTTTTCCCAACAAGTTTGACAGACAACGCCGTCAAAATATTTTTCGACACTGTTTTCGCAGATTTGACAGGCTTGAGGATAGGCGAGAGTTAATAGCGAGTCATAAATTTTAGCAAACATCTATCTTTAATGGTGATTGGTGATTGGTGAATGATGAATGCAAAGATTTTAATTCACCATTCACCACTTACCATTTACCACTGATTAATCTTCATCGAGAAGACCTTGTTCGAGAAGTTCCTGACAATTCAAACAGTAACGCGCCCACGGAACGGCATTCAGGCGTTTCGGATTTATATCTTGTTCGCAATTTTGACATACACCGTATTCATCGTCGGCAATGCGCTCTAACGCCTCGTTAATTAAAAGCAATTGTCGGCTTTCATTTTCCGAAACCGCTAACATTACATTTTTTGAATAGTTTCTGACCGCCAAATCTACCGGATCGGGCGTTTCCGAAGCATCAACCGAAAGATCGTTGCCTTTCAGTTTTTCAATCAGAAGTTCGCGCTCGGCGATAAGTTTTTCTTTGATTTCTTCTAAATTAATTTCGTTCATTTTTGATATGGAAAACCCTTAATAATTGTAAATGCTCGATAAAGTTGTTCTAACATCACGACACGAGCCATCTCGTGGGTAAAAGTCAGAAACGATAAGGATAAACTAAAATTAGCCTTTTCGACAACCTCAGATGACACACCTTCCGCGCCACCGATGACAAAAGCGATTTCTTTAAGTCCTTGATTTTGCCAATTCTCAATATTTTCAGCTAAATCGTGCGAAGAAATCGAGCGTCCCTTCACGTCCAATAAACAGACGAATTGGCTTTGATTCACTTTTTCCAAAATTCGTTTGCTTTCATTTTCTTTGTCGCCATCTTTAATTTCAACTATTTCAAACTTTACAAAATGTGAAAGGCGTTGACAGAATTCTTCCTGCAACGCCCGCCAATGCTTATGCTTAGTTTTGCCAATCCAAACAAATCGAAACTTCATAAATTTTTACCCGGAGAAGCAAAAATGCAGAGTTTTTAATTTTTCTCTGCGTCTTTGCTTTTCTGCGGGTTAAATATCATCAGGCAATTCAACTTTTCGAGCATCGCGCCAAAGCCTTTGCAAATCGTAAAAGTCCCGCGCCTCTTTCTCAAAAATATGCACGATAAAATCGCCGTAGTCCAGCAAAATCCATTCAGCTGCGTTGTAGCCTTCGATGCGGATCGCTTTTGATTTAAGTTGTTTTTTGAGTTGTTCGTTTATTTCATCGGAAATAGCCTGAACCTGCCGCTGATTTGCGCCGGTGCAAATGATGAAAAATTCAGTAAAACTCGCAATCTCGCGCAAATCGAGCGCGACCATATCAAACGCTTTTTTCTCACTCGCGCAAGTCAGAGCAAGTTTTACCTCTTCGTCGAGTTCGGCAAAAGGCGTAATAGTTTCCTCAATTTCTATTGTTTCCGTCATTTCGTGTTGTAAAGTTTTTTCTTGTGTTGCTTCCATTGTTTAATAAATGTCGTATTTTTCGATGTATTTTGCAACCTCGATCGGCACGAGTTCACGCCAATCTTGTTTGTTTTCACGAATTTTGAGCCGAATTTCCGTTGCTGAAATATCGAGATTAACAATATCCGTGATGTAAATTTGCTCTTTTTTAGTTACAATTTTCGAGTTCAAAGTTTCAAGTTGAGAACTTACAGTTTGCCTGCGTAAATCAATAATTCTTTCCTGAATTTCGCGTGTAACGTGTGTAAAATTAATTAGATAAGCCGGACGGGTTACTACAATGATATTGACCATAGTAAGAACTTTTTCCCAATCGCGCCACGTTGTAATTTCAGCCCAAGAATCCGCGCCCATAACGAAAAAAATCTGTGTGTCAGTTAATTCGTCTTTTAACCTTAAAATAGTTTCCACCGTATAAGGTCTGGTCGGCGCATCTAATTCTATCTTTGAAACTTTGATATTCGGCAAACCGTTCGTTGCCAAACAAAGCATTGCGTAACGGTGAAATGCGGAGGTCGGATTTTTATCTTTCTTATGCGGCGCGTGAAAAGCGGGAACGAAAACAACTTCATCTAACATAAAAAGACGAATAAGTTTCCGCGCTATCGTCAAATGCCCATTGTGAAGCGGATCAAACGAACCGCCGTAAAATGCGATTCTCTTCATCTATCTAAAAGTTTCTCGCAATGTTCGGCGATTTCGATCAAAATCTGTTCTGGACAATCGGGATTTTCATTGAAGAACCAATACTCGCCCATTTGATTATTGACCGAAAAATCGTGTCCACGAAACGAAAAATCCATCCAAACCTCTGTAACATTATCGGTTAGAAATCCTGTCTTTTTTACTCCATTAAGTTCGCCGAGATAATTATATAAATCGCTCCAATCGATTACATCTGTCGGCAAATTCATAAAGTTGCGTGAGCCGTCGTGCATTTTGAAATTAAATAACTTATCCGGCATTTGTTTCGCTTAAGACAATTTCAACTTGCTCTCGTTTCATTTCGTCTAATTTCTGAGCGACCGCATTTACCAATTCTTTAGTTCCCTGATTTGTTACGGCGGAAATTGCCAGAAACGGTTTGCCGTCTTTTTCCGCCAATTCACGCAAACTTTCCAATCGTTCCGGTTCTTCAAGCGCATCAATTTTTGTGGCGACGACAATTTGCGGTCGCGTCGCCAAATTCTGATCATAATTGGCTAATTCACGATTGATAATTTCGTAATCTTCGACCGGATTTCTGCCCGAAATTGACGAAACATCAACCAAATGCAAAATTAATTTCGTGCGTTCGACGTGACGCAAAAATCTGTCGCCTAAACCCGCACCTTCCGATGCGCCTTCGATCAAGCCCGGAATATCGGCGACGACAAAAGTTTTGAATTCTCCTAAATTGACTACACCCAAATTTGGTTCGAGAGTTGTAAAAGGATAATCGGCGATTTTCGGTTTGGCAGCGGAAATTACGGAAATCAAAGTTGATTTGCCCGCATTCGGAAAACCGACCAATCCGACATCAGCGATCAATTTTAATTCTAATTGCAATTCGAGCTCTTCGCCCGGTCTGCCGGTGTAATGAAATCGCGGCGCACGACGCGTCGGTGTGGCAAAATGCTGATTTCCCCAACCGCCTTTTCCTCCTTTTGCTGCTAAAAAACGCTGCCCGGTTTCGGTAAAATCAAACAAAAGTTCTTCAGTTTCGGCATCAAAAACCTGTGTTCCGATAGGAACTTTGACGATAACATCTTCACCGTCTTTACCATGCCGGTTCGAGCCTTCGCCGTGTCTGCCGCGGTCGGCTTTGTGTTCCGGGTTGTAGCGCAGATGCAAAAGCGTGTTATATCCTTCGTCCGATTCTATCCAAATATCGCCGCCTTTCCCACCGTCGCCACCCGAAGGTCCTCCACGCGGAATGAATTTTTCACGCCGAAAAGCCGTTACGCCGTCGCCGCCGTCTCCGGCTTTTATCCTGATTTTTACGCGGTCTATAAACATAAAGATAGATTGTAGGACTAATACGGCAGGTTAGCAAAATGCGTATCGCAAACAAAAAAGGAAGGTGTTACTTCGATTTCTCGAAAATAACACCTTCCTCTGCCTTGTTTGAATACCGAAGTATTCGAATAAGGTTTGGTGATTTTCAGATGTACACCCTAGTTATCACCGATTTTTATATTCCGAAAACTACTCGCGGCGAGTGCATTTCCGGTCAACACCAATAATGTTTTCACATCCTTGTAGTGCTTCTCTCAAAGCACCGTGCCGATAGGTTTTTGTTGGGGTGGCTTTTCCTCCACCGCCGGTTACGTTCCCGGCAACGAGGCTCACTTGCTTTCGCTTATGAGCGGCATTGCTCCCTTTTAGCTGTTCCTTTCCAAAAGGTGTTGTTCGTTTTTATCCGAACAACTTGAAAAATCATTTCTGACTTCTCTTAGCAAAGCCTTTCGGCTTCAAATCAGGGCGTAAATAGCAACTTCTTTCCGTCTGTCATTGCTCTCAAACAATGCGTCACCGCCTCTGTTTGCCTCTCCCTGTTTTGGTCAACAGCCCGTAAGCAATTTGACTATATTTGGATTCTACATCCATTTTTATTGATGTCAAGTAGAAAATACTTTAGGTTATAACCCGTAAATTAACCTGTTTTTTTCCACAGTTTTTCGAGAAAGTATTAGAAGCCTGTGGAAAAATCTGTGGAAAACCGCACAAGCATCTTTAATAGCGAGGCTAAAGAAAGTAGAAAAAACTGCGTAAGTTAAAACAAGCTGTGGAAAAGTCTAAAAAATCAATGCAGAAAAAATAAAAAAAAATAAAAAAAATTATTTTTTTAGAGGATTATCAGCTATTTCCATCAGATTTTCTTTATAAAAAGAAAACGCGCACGCCGCTTTAGATGGAATACGCGTTTTCTTTTGTAAAATTAGAAAGTCTAAACTACTGCTGTTTCTTTTGGAGCAAGTTCGGTTGCACCTTCGGCATAAACACTGATGAATTTGCCTTTTTGACCTTTGTTTTCAAATTTGACGAAGCCTTCGATCAGCGAAAACAATGTGTCATCTTTACCGCGTCCGACGTTTTTGCCCGGTTTCCATTTCGTGCCGCGTTGACGCGCTAAAATGTTTCCGCCGAGAACGTGTTCGCCGCCGAATTTCTTTAAACCCAATCTTTGTGCGTTTGAATCGCGTCCGTTTCTGGATGAACCTACACCTTTCTTATGAGCCATAAATCTATTTTGGATTTTGGATTTTGGATTTTGGATTTAGAAAACTAAAACCGGAGACCAAAGACCAAAGACCGTTTTCCTCCAATTAAATCTTATCTATAGTAATTTCCGTGTAATCCTGACGATGACCTTGTCGGCGTTTGTATTGTTTACGTCGTTTTTTCTTGAAAACAATAATCTTTTCACCGCGTCCGTGTCCGACAACAGTAGCGTTGACGGTTGCACCGCCGATTTTTAAATCTTTACCTTCGCCCGAAAGCATTGCTTCAATTTCAACTTTGTCGCCGGCTTTTTGGTCGATCGAAGGCACTCGTAAAGTTTGACCTTCTTCAACTGCAAACTGTTTTCCGCCTGTTCTAATAATTGCGTAACTCATTATTTTGTTATCTCCTTTCACTCTCAAGCAAGAAATCCTTGCAAGTCGAAAAACGATAATTATACGGGAAACACTTATCAAAGGTCAATTTCATCTGCAACTTTTTTAAAATTGGGGTATTGTTTTCAAAAAATTTTACCGCAATATTTTTCAAATTCCAGCCAATTCATTTACAAAACATAAGGTTTAATGGCAAAATAAAAAACTAGAATGATAAAAATTTTTACATTTCTGGTTCTGATTTTTTGCAGTGGTATTTTTGCTATAGCGCAACAGCGACCTCTTTTGACCGAAGATGTTGATACAACTCCTGAAGGGACGGTGAATGTTGCGGCGGGTGTCGATTTTCTGCAAAATGCAAAATTTCCGCTCTCCGGTTTAACGGGTGATTTAACCCGCGTCGGCGACATTCGGGTTAAAGTCGGTTTTGCACAAAACATCGAATTTCAGGTCGAAGGCGTGCTGCAAAACTTTCTCGCAATAAATTCGGCAACTAATCCTTCACCGATTCCGTTGAATATCAACGGCATTTCAACCAATAGCGCGGGTGATTTTACACTTTCAACCAAGATAAAACTCCGCAACGAATCGCGCAATTTACCGGCTATCGGTTTCAAATTCGGCTTTCAACTGCCAAATTCAGATCAAGCGCGTGGTATTGGAACAAATCAGATAAATGTTTTCGGAACGATTTTAATCCAGAAAAAGTTTGGTAAGCGTGCCGGTAAAACTCCGCGTTTTAACGCTTTCGGGAATCTCGGACTGGGAATTTTGACCGCGCCGCTTGAAAGATTTACGCAAAATGATGTTTTGCTTTATGGTTTGGCGGGAATATACAGCGTCAATGACCGCATAAATATTGTCAGCGAGGTCAACGGACGCGCCAACACCCGGGGCGGCGATGCGCCATTGGGAACGGAAAGCATTTCGCAATTTCGGGTCGGGACACAAATTAAGGCTTCCGGCTTAAGATTTGATACGGCGGCGATTGTCGGTTTAACCAAATTCAGTCCGCGAACAGGCATTACTTTCGGTGTTACTTATCAATCTCCTAATGTCTTTACTCCGGCGAGATAGAGTTAAAATTTACTAAAAAATGACTGATCGGAGAATTGCCTTTGCCGATATTCGGTGCAGTTTTAATTGCTTGAGTAACAAACTTTTTACTTATCCCGACTGCTTCGATCAAATTTTTTCCTAAAGCTAAATTTGCGGTAATTGCCGCCGCAAGAGTGCATCCTGTTCCGTGCGTTGCGGTTGTTTCAATCCATTCCGCTTCAAAAATATGTTTTTGATTACCACTGAATAACAAATCTCTAGCTTTTCGGTTTTTAATGGATGTCGCAAAATGCCCGCCTTTTATTAATACATTTTTTGCGCCGTAACTTTGCATTATTTCCGCAGCTTTTTCAATGTCGGTTTCATTTTCAATTTTCATTCGCGCGATTCTTTCAGCTTCAGGCAGGTTTGGCGTTACGATGTCGGCAAGCGGGAAAAGTTTTTCGACGAGAATTTTTAATGCTTCATCGTCAATCAAATCAAATCCCGAAGTTGAACGCACAACCGGATCAACCACAAAATTTGTTAATTTATTTTCTCTTACAAGCCGCGCAACTTCTTCGATGATCCCGCGCGTTGGCAACATTCCCGTTTTAAGCGCGGAAATCTCAAAATCTTCAATGATCGGCATCACCTGTGAAGCAACTGTTTCGGCAGTTTGATGAATCGCCCCGAAAACGCCGGTGGTATTTTGAAAAGTAATTGAAGTTATTGCAGAAGTGGCGAAACAATTAAATGCCGAAAATGTTTTTATATCCGCCACTATTCCTGCGCCGCCGGACGGATCAAGTCCGGCAATGGTCAAACAAACTTTTGTCATAAATGTATTTTAACGCTTCTTTTCAAGCAAAAAAAATCCTTCTTAAGGTTTCCTGATTATTTTGATCTTTGCGGCACTATCATTAAAAATTCGCTCAAAGGTTTGTATGTCGTTCAAAAAACGGATGGCGGCAAATCCGCTTGCGCCGGTTTTAAGAACCGATTTGTAATTTGTTTCGTTAATACCGCCGAGTGCGATAACAGGAAATGGTCTTAACTTTTTGCAGACTTCCCGCAATTTCTCTAAACCTTGCGGGGTGTTTTTGTTTGGCGATTCAAAAATCGAGCTGAACGTCACAAAATCCGCACCCGTTTTTTTCGCTTTTTCGGCTTCTTCAAGTGTGTGGGTTGAAACACCGATAATAAAATCGTCAGGAAAATTGGAGCGAATTATTTCGGCTGAAAGAGAACAGGAGGTTAAATGAACTCCATTAGCATTGGCAGCAAGAGCAATATCGGCACGGTCATTTATTAAAATTTTTGTTTCGGTGTCCCGCGTTAGTTTTACGGCTTCCGCAGCCAGTTCCAAGACGAGTCGCGCTGAAAGTTGTTTTTCACGAATTTGGATCAAAGAAATACCGGCTTGAACAGCGTTTTTGATGAGTTTGAGAATGTTCGGTTTCTTTTCGGCAAAGTTTTTATCAGTCGTTGCGCCGTTTGTAACAAGATAAATTAAAGGCTTGCCAGTCAAATCTAGGTTATTCACTTTTCATTTTACTTTTGAATTGTATCCAGGTTCGGATTGTTCAATTCATTAACCTCTTCCTCCAGCGACATAACATTGTGTTGAAAATGAGCCATTTCCCAAAAGGCAAGAAATAGATTCAGAATGCCTAAACCCGTTATGGCACCGCGAAACCAACCCGAAGAGATCGCTGTTTGCAAAATTGGCAATCCTGTTTTTTGAGCGACAAATGCAAGCAAAAAATTTTCGCCCCAATCGCCGGAATTTCCGATATTGATCCACGGCACGAGGATAAGAGTAATTCCTGCTAACAGAAATAATAAAATAAAAAAAATAACGGTTAGTTTTGCAACCATAAATTGTTGACTTTCCAACTGCTTAACCACGTCCGGTTAAGATTGATTTAATTGTTTTCAATTTTGTTAAGTATTTGCTTCAAATTAAATCGAACTTTGAATTACGTTAAAGCTAAAGTCTTTAAATTTTAGTAAGATTAGCAAAATCTACACACTCGGGGCACATATAATTTTTTTGAATCTTTTAAAGCTAAAGTTCGGATTTATCGATTTCAATACAACTGAAGGATGAGTATTTTTTCCAAATATTCATCCTATACAAAATTATCCACAATTTACGGCATTTATCCAAACCCTAGGATTTATAACAGGGCTTATTCAAAGTAGGAAATTTTCTTTGAGTTATCGAAGATGACCAACATCACCGCTTCGCCGCCTAGCGAGAATCGCTGAGAACGTGATAATAAAAGATTTTCTAGCTGAAAGTGAGCAACAACAATGACCGCCGATTTGTTCGACACTTTCAGCGTCGGGCATTTTGACATCAAAACCTAGCGATTCTCGCTAGGCTCTAATGTTTGTCGCCTTTAGCGACTTTGAATAAGCCCCAGGATTTATAATGAGTTGAATTTACTAAATCAAGTGTATTCGATGTCGGATTAGAAACGGCTGATTTTGTGTAAAGCCAACTCTTATGGAGCATTAGACCTGACGAAAGCTGCCGGAATCGGTTTATCTTCCGTGATGCCGAATTGAAAACCGACAAATTGATTATTGTTTCCACTGTTGAGCCGATACCAAACTCCATTTGACGGACGATATACCGCGATGTCGGCTTTCCCGTCGCCGTCGTAATCCGCCGCTGTCGGAATATCTTCGCTTAATCCAAATTGCACCGCTGTAAATTGGTTGTTTGAACTGTTGATGCGATACCAAGTTCCGTTTGATGGGCGATAAACGGCGATGTCGGTTTTCCCGTCGCCGTCATAATCTGCCGGAACCGGTTTATCTTCCGCAATGCCGAATTGAAAACCTACGAATTGATTGTTGCTGCCGCTATTGAGCCGATACCAAAAACCGTTTGATGGACGATAAACGGCAATATCGGCTTTCCCGTCACCATCAAAATCACCGAGCGTCGGTTTGTCTCCGGCTACTCCGAATTGAATCCCTGAAAACGAATTATTACTACGGCTGTTGAGAAAATACCAAGTGCCGTTTGACGGACGGAAAACAGCAATATCGGCTTTCCCATCACCGTCAAAATCGGCAGGAACCGGCACATCTTCCGCCACACCAAATTGCAAAGCGGTAAAACCATCGGTGCTTCGCTGCACATACCAGACACCGTTTCGATAAACGGCAAGATCGGTTTTGCCGTCGCCGTCAAAATCGGCAGGTGCGAGTTTGTCAGATGCAATACCGAACTGTCTGCCGGTGAATCCGTTGAGCGATTGTTGGAGATACCAGACACCACTTGATGGACGATAAACGGAAATATCGGATTTTCCGTCACCGTCAAAATCAAATGGTGTGCGGTTTTGCATCGGCGCATAAAGAAACACATAAGCATTGATGCCGCCGATTATCGCACTTGATTCCGGCGCAAGAGAATTTGTCCCTTGAATAAAGTTTCCTTCACCCAGAGGAAGCGGATTGATGGAAGTTGCTTCCGAACCGTCGGTGGCAAAGAAATAGAGAATGTGAATGCCGGGCTGCAAATTTGAAATTGTGGCATTAGCGATCAAAGTCGTCGCGGTTCTGCTTTGTTCCGATGCCCGCTGAAAAGTATTATTGATTGTATCGACCTGAAAATAGATATTTTGCGGCGGTGGCGCGATTGGTGAATAAGTTGAAGTCGCCCGCAGAGAAAAAGTCGGCAATACAGTAGTAACTATATTGTTGGCAACGGGCGTAACGGTCGTATTGAGCGGAATTGGATTGGTCGGCGCAGGCGTAATCACCGTTGCGTTATTACTGCCTTCATTAGCCACATAGACTTTATTCGTTACCTGATTAATCGCCAAAGCAAGGGGACCTGCACCATCCACGATGTTTGTTGTCGAGTTGTTCGTCCCGTCAATTATCGTTATCCCACTACTCGAATTAGCTACATATATTTTATTTGTTATCGAATTGACCAAAATATCACGGATACGTAAGCCGGCTGTAACTGTTGTTGTCGAGTTATTCGTCCCGTCAATTACCGTTACACTCCTGCTGTCTCGGTTAGCGACATAGATTTTATTGGTTATCGGATTGACCGACAAGGCAATAGGAAATGTGCCAACTACGAGGGTTGTCGTCGAGTTGTTTGCCCCGTCAATCACTGTCATGGTATTGCTCCCTAGATTAGCCACATATATTTTATTTGTCACCGGATTGACTGCGATAGCACCGGGATTTGTGCCAACTCGAACAGTTATCGTAGGGTTGTTTGCCCCGTCAATCACCGTTACATTGTTGCTGCCTTGATTAGTGACATATATTTTATTTGTCACTGAATTGACTGCGATGGCAAAAGGATTTGTGCCAGCCGCAATGGTTGTAGTCGAGTTATTTGTTCCGTCTATCACTGTTACATTGCCGTTGTCTGTGCCGGTGCCGAAACAGGTCGAACCACAGTTTGCGACATAAATTTTATTGGTTACCGGATTGAGTGCGATGGCGACGGGATTTGTCCCCGCCGAGACAGTTGCCGAGACAGTATCGCTTGACCCGTTAATCACTGCTAAACTTGCGCTGCTTTGATTAGCAACATAAATTTTATTGGTTATCGGATTGACCGCAAGAGCATAGGGATTTGTGCCAACTGCAATGGTTGTGGTTGAATTGTTTGTGCCGTCAATTGCAGTAACGGAGTTTTCTAAGAAATTAGAAACATAGCTTTTATTGGTTATCGAATTGACTGCCACAGCAACGGGATTTACCCCGGTCATAACGGTCGCCGTCGAATTACTATCGCCGCTAATCACCGTGACGTTGTTGTTTACATTATTAGCGACATATATTTTATTCGTCACCGGATTGACTGCAACGGCTTGGAGACCAGTAACAATCGCAATGGTGGTGGTTGAGTTATTTGCTCCGTCAATTACTGTGATGTTACTGCCAGTGACATAGATTTTATTAGTTACCGGATTAACCGCGAGAGCACCGCCTATAGGTGCGATGAACGAGATCGAGTTATTCGTTCCGTCAATCACTATTACTCCATTACCAGAGGCATAGATTTTATTCGTTACCGGATTAACTACCAGGGAACCGAAACCGAAGGACAACTCGGGGGAAAATATGACGATAGTGGTCGAGTTATTTGTCCCATCAATCATCACTATACCGCCTCTTGCACCGTCAAAGAATCCACTACAAGCGACATAAATTTTATTTGTTACCGGATTGACTACTACGAAACTGGGATTAGTAAGGACCGCCACCTCGGTTACCGAATTGTTTGTCCCGTCTATGACCTTTACGAATCCGCCCCTATCGAGTATATCGCTAGAGACATAGATTTTATTGGTTACCGGATTAACCGCCACCCCACGAGGGAATGTGCCAACCCCAAAGGTTACGGTTGTTGTCGAATTATTAGTCCCGTTAATGACCGTTACGTTCGCGCTGTCTCGATTAGCGACATAGATTTTATTGGTCACAAGATTGATTGCCATGCCACTGGGATTTGTGCCGACTGTTACTGTCGTAGTTGTATTATTCGTTCCGTCAATCACCGTTACAGTGTTGCTGCCGGTATTAGCAACGTATATCTTATTCGTTGCCGGATTGACCGCGACGGCACCGGGACTTGTGCCAACCGCGATGGTCGTCGTCGTGTTATTTGTCCCGTCAATCACCGTTACGTTTGCGTTATCTCGATTAGTGACATAGATTTTATTGGTTACCGGATTGACTGCGACGGCTTGGGGAGATGAACCAACCGGAACATTTCCGATGTTTGAGTCGGCTTTGACCGATTGTCCGCCTGTCCAGCAAAAAAGCGTCAAAACCAGCGATGCACACAAAATCGCGCCGCTTTTTCGCCAATTGCGGATGATGCCTTTCCGCGTTTGGGTGATGTGCTGACGATTGCCGATATTATTAAATTTGACTTTATTGAAAGCCGTTTGAAGATATGTTTGCAGTTTCATTTGAGTCTCCTTAAATTTTGCCGAATAAACGGCTGGCTGGTAACGGTTCGGTATAGGTATTCATTCATTTTCCGGTCAAATAGTTTTGATTGACGGATTATGGCTGAAATAAGTTTTGCATTTTAAGTATAGATTGAAAACATTGAAAAAGTCACCAAAATTTTGATAGCTGATTGAAAAATGTGTAAATCATTTGATTGAAAAAAAACTTTGCAAAACTTTACTTAGAGCAGATTTAGAATTGGTGTATGGAATAAATTGGCAGAAACCCGCGCGTGAGCAAGGGTGCCGATGACGCACAATTTG
>JANMAA010000262.1:0-3267 GCA_031359215.1 Acidobacteriota bacterium
AGCGCAGACAGCCTTGTCTGCGTGTTAAATCTTGAATTGGGTTTGACTCGCAGGCAAGGCTGTCTGCGCTCCCGTTCTCACGTTTTTTGATGGCTGATTTCCCTTTTCAGCCAAGCCTTCGCCACCGTCCATTCGCGCTTCACGGTTGTCGGCGAACTCTTCAAAGCGTGGGCGGTTTCTTCAATCGTCAAGCCGCCGAAAAATCTGAGTTCGACAATTTTTGCCTGTGTTTGGTCAAACTTTTCCAACTTTTCCAGCGCATCATCAAGCGCAATTAAATCAACTTCGCGTTCCGGCGAAAAACTATTGACATCATCCAACGCGATTTTTTGACCGAAATTTCGCTTGTTCGCCTTTTTTTTGCGGGCGTGGTCAACCAAAATTTTTCGCATCACTTGGGCGGCAACCGCAAAGAAATGCGCCCGGTTTTCCCAACTGACATTTTCCCAATCTACCAGCCGGATATACGCTTCGTGAACCAGTGCCGTCGCCTGCAAAGTGTGGTCTTCGCGTTCATTTTCCATATAGTGATTGGCGAGTTTACGGAGTTCGTCATAAACCAGCGGAAGGAGTTTATCCGGCGCAGTTTCGTCGCCGTCGCTCACTTTTTTAAGTAATAATGTTACATCGTGAGTTTCCGCCATAATTTCATTTATTCCGTAATTTCTACCGATTATACAACTTTTTTTGAAATTGTAAATTTTTTTTGGACTGATTTCTTGTCTTTTTACGCCTTGTAGATTGAAGGCGTTTTTATTGATAAATCCGCGAAACGGAACTAATTGAGGTTTCAATTTTTTAGATAAAATTACCGGTTTGATTAAAATTTCCCGTCGCTGATGTTTGTTTTTTCTTTCGATTGCCGCAGTTAGTAATTCAAAGGTTAAATTTTAAATTTTAAGGAGAAAAAAACTATGTTCAAGAAAAATTTCAGTTGTCTTTCGATAATTATTTTATTCGCTTTGATAAGCGCAAACGCGACGCAAACTTTCGCGCAAACCTGCACCACGCCGCCTTCGGGTTTGGTCGCGTGGCTTCCGGGCGATGGCAACGCGCTCGACATATCCGGCAATAACAATAACGGTATGTTGCAAAACGGCGCGACTTTCGCCGCCGGACAAGTCAGGCAAGCTTTTAGTTTCGATGGAGTTGATGACCGCGTTGTCGTGCCTTCCAGCCCGTCGCTCGACCCGCCGTCGGGAAACATTACCGCCGAGGCGTGGGTCTTTCTGTCAGCTTATAGCGGACAAGCTTCGATTATTAATAAGCGAACGACTGCCAATAACGCCGGTTATACGCTGGAACAGTTCGGTAATAACCTTCAGTGGGTTGTCTTTGTCGGTGGAACTCCTTTCTTTGTAATTTCCAGTGTCGCATTGCCTTTGAATACTTGGACGCACGTCGCGGGAACATACGACGGAACAACACTCAAGATTTATATCAACGGGATATTTGGAGGAAGTGTGAACAGCAGCGGAGGTCCTGTCAGCACGACAACCGGCAATTTGGTGATCGGACAGAATATTGCCAACGGAACTGATTGGGCAGGCTTGATTGACGAGCCGAGCATTTATAATCGCGCTCTTTCCGCGTCGGAAATCGCGGCAATCGTCGGTGCCGGAACAGCCGGAAAATGCAAGCCCTGCACACCGCCGCCTTCGGGTATGGTCGCGTGGTTTCCGGGCGACGGCAACGCACACGACATTTCGCCCGGCAGCAACAACAACGGCTTTCAGGGAACTCAAACCGCATTCGTCGCAGGCAAAGTCGCACAAACATTTCAATTTAACGGCAACAACACTAGTGCGATTACAGTTCCCGATTCACCATCGTTGAAAGCCACCAACGCGCTGACCATTGATGCGTGGATTAACCCGTCGGCGGCTTCGGGTGATGTAATGTTTAAAGGCTGTTTCGGCGGCGGCAACTGCCAACCCTACGGGCTTATTTTCACCGGCAGTCAAATCGTTTTTAGCCTCGGAAATGAAACGACGTTTGACCGCTTGGGCAGCGGCAGTCTGGTTCCACTAAATACCTATACGTTCGTCGCCGCCACCTACGACGGCACGACGATGCGGATTTACTTTAACGGGGTTTTGGTTGCTTCCAAAACCACAACCATCGGTACACTAAATCAAACCAACACTAATGATCTATTCATCGGAAACGGACCTGTCGGCACATTTACCGGAGCCGTTGACGAGTTGGAAATTTTCAACCGTGCGCTTTCTCAAACCGAGATTCAAGCCATTTTTAATGCCGACAGCGCAGGCAAATGCAAGCCGGTTTTGCCGCCGCCGGCAACAATGTGCCTGATGCCGCCGCCGAGCCTTGTCGCGTGGCTGGCAGGAGACGGCAACGCGATGGACATCTCCGGCAGCGGCAATAACGGAATGTTGGGAAGTCAAACCGCTTTCGCGGCGGGCAGAGTTCTTCAAGCCTTTCAATTTAACGGCAACAGCGCAGCAAGGGTAACTGTTCCCGATTCGCCGTCTCTGCGGGCGACAACCGCGCTGACCGTTGATGCGTGGATAAATCCGTCACCGGGTTCGGGCGACGTTTTGTTTAAAGGCTGTTTCGGCAGCGGAAATTGCCAGCCCTACGGACTTTTGTTCACCGGCTTTACCGCTTCGACCGGAAGACCCGTTTTCAGCATCGGCAGCAACACGACGTTCGACCGCATAACCGCCGGCAACCCAATTCCATTTAACACTTATACGCACGTCGCCGGAACTTACGACGGCACGACGATGCGCCTTTACATCAACGGCGTTTTGGACATATCCAAACCGACGACTATCGGAATACTTAACCAAACCAACACGACCGACCCGTTATTCATCGGCGCAGGACCCGACGGCGAATTCCTCGGAGGCGTTGACGAAGTAGAAATCTTCAACCGCACACTTTCGGCTACGGAAATTTTTAACATCTTCAACGCGGGCAGCTTCGGCAAGTGCAAGCCGGGCGCACCGACACCAACACCAACTCCAACTCCAACTCCGACTCCGACTCCGACACCAACTCCAACTCCAACTCCAACACCTACTCCAACTCCGACTCCAACGCCGACTCCAACGCCAACGCCAACTCCAACACCGACTCCGACAGCTACTCCGACCCCTTCGCCGACTCCAACGCCGGGTAATGTTTGCACTCCGGTGACGACTGTAACCGAAGGCGATCTCTTCCCGGGCGGAATTGTTTCCTTTGGTGTAATGAGCGGTCCGGGTTCGGTAACGGTCGATCACGTCAATGCCGGAACAG
>JANMAA010000034.1:0-23607 GCA_031359215.1 Acidobacteriota bacterium
TTAAATTTTGATAAAGCCGAGCTCAAAGGCAGGCAAAATTAGAGCGCGAACCTTCTGTCCGCCGTTTGCCACTCAAAGACGTGCAGTAATAGCACACATTATCAAGCACCGCGAACCAAAAATGCGCGGTCAACTTCTAAAACCACTTAAGGAGAATCAAATGAAAAACTTCAAAAATATTTCTACAGCCAAAGGAAACAATCTCGGATTGTTTTTTCAACTATCCATTTTCGCGCTTTTTGCAACAGCCGGTTTATTTCTTTGGCAAACATCCGCACAAATGGAAGCTAAAAACAACGAGGAAAGTCCAAACATCGAACAATTCTCGTTTATCAACACAAACTTGCAAGCGGCGATCCTTGACACAAGCAGCACAAACTCACTTAATCAAATCCTCGGCGGAACACCAACTCTCGGCAATTATCCGGCGACAATGGTTACTGTCGGTTCAAACGCAACCGTTACGCCCGATGTCGTTCCAACCGGGGCGACGAGTATTAACGCTTCGACTAACAGTAATTTCAAAGGCGTTTTGACTGTTAATCCAACAACTGGCGTGGTGCGAATCACCAACGCGCATCCGGCAGGAAGCTACTTGATAACAGTCAAGGCATTTGGCAGTGGTGGAATGAACACTACCACTTTTACCTTAACGGTCAACAGCGGACCATTCTGTAATGCGTTTGAATTCAGCGGCGGTATCTCTTTCTTCAATGACAATAGTCCTACCAGCATCGCCTTCGGAGATTTCAATAATGATGGCAATCAGGATGTGGCAAGTACTGGACAGCAATTCAGCAGGGTATCAATCCGATTGGGCAACGGGTTTAATAATGTTAGCGGTGCTCCCAATGTCAGCGTCGGATCCGGTCCTAATAGTATCGCCATTGGAGATTTAAATAATGATGGCAATCAGGATTTCGCCACTGCCAACAGTTTCGCCGGAACAGTATCAATTCGCCTTGGTAATGGTTTGGGCGGTTTTAGCGGCACCACTGATGTTAGTGTCGGCGGTCAGCCTAATAACATTGCTATCGGAGATTTCAACAATGACGGTAGGCTGGATTTCGCAACTGCCAATCGTAACACTGACACAGTATCCATCCGCTTAGGCGACGGGTTGGGCGGCTTTAGCGGCACTACCGATGTCAGCGTTGGTGTTGCTCCTCAAAGTGTCGCCATCGGAGATTTCAACAATGACGGCAACAAGGATTTTGCATCTGCCAACGCTGGTGACAACACGGTTTCCATACGTTTAGGCAACGGGTCGGGTGGCTTTAGTGGTACGACCAATGTCAGTTTCGTGGATATTCCTTTGAGTATTGCTATCGGAGACTTCAACAACGATGGCAACCAAGATTTTGCAGCAACCACCGCAAACATCGACCCTACCCCCGATACGGTATCAATCCGTCTAGGCAATGGGTTGGGCAGCTTTAGCGGCACTACCGATGTCAGCGTCGGGGATATTCCTGTTAGCATCACCCTCGGAGATTTCAACAATGACGGCAATCAGGATTTTGTAACTGCCAACCAAGGCGAAAACAACAACACCGTATCCTTCCGTTTTGGCGATGGCTTGGGCGACTTTAGCGGCACCTTCAATCTCCTCCAATCACGTCTACCTGCTGGTGTAGCCATCGGAGATTTCAACAATGATGGCACACAAGATTTCGCAGTTGTCGAATTTGCCGACAGTAGCTCCAGCATTTTCTTCGGCGGCTGTATGGCAGTGCCAACTCCAACACCGACTCCGACACCAACTCCGACTCCGACACCAACTCCGACACCAACACCAACACCGACTTGTACGCTGCCACCGGCTAATTTGGTTTCGTGGTATAAAGGCGAAAACAATGCGCTCGATACGCAAGGAATCAACAACGGCATTTTGCAAAACGGGACGGGTTTTGATGTCGGATACGTCGGGCAGGCATTTAATTTCGACGGCGTTGACGATGATGTAAGAATTCCCGCATCGCCGGGTTTGGATGTCGGCACGAGTAACGGCATGACGATTGAAACTTGGATAAACCCGGATACTGTTGATTTTCCCCGTCCAATTGTAGAATGGAACAGCGGCACACAAGTCGGAACACATCTTTTCCTTTCCGTTTCGAGCGGATTCGGATCAATTTTTGCTAGTTTTGTTGATATAAATGGGAACTTGCATGAAATCATTTCGCCCGCCGGTATTATTACCACAAATCAATGGCAGCACATCGCCGTAACATATAACAAAACGACGGGCAGTGCTTTTCTTTATCGAAACGGGGTTGAGGTAAGTCAGAGAAGTTTGGGGATATTCACTCCGCAAACAACTTTTGATCTGTATCTCGGAGCAAGAGTCGGCGGACCCTTTGGGAGACAACATTTCGACGGCAGAATGGATGAAGTCAGTCTATATAGTCGCGCCCTTTCCGCCTCGGAAATCGCCGCTATCGTAGCCGCCGGCAGCACGGGCAAATGTCCGTCAGTGGCGTTGACTTCATTGACACTGAATCCGACGAGTGTCAACAGCGGACAAACTTCGACAGGAACATTTACATTGGTTAATCCCGCGCCAACGGGTGGAGCTACTAAAAATCTAAGTAGTAGCGACGAGAATGTTGCCACAGTTCCCGCTAACATAATAATTCCGCAGGGCACGACGAGCGGGACTTTTACAGTTTCGACGTTGGCGATAACAAACGATGCGACGGTCAATATCTCTGCTAATTATCAAAGCGAGACGCGCACGGCTTCTTTGACTGTTATCGCTCCAAGACCTGATTTGCGCGTAATTGTCAATCCGCCTTCGACGGCAAACACGGACGCTTCTTTTAATCTGGCTTGGACGGATAGGAACGAAGGTGTTGGCACGGCAGACGGAACTTGGACGGATAAAGTCTATATCTCGCCCGATAATCAAGTCGGCAATGACACATTGCTTGGCGATTTTTCTTTCACGGGAACAATTGCGCCAAATCAAAGCGTAAATAGAATTCAAAGCGTGAGCATTCCGCGCTCTGTCGTTCCAACAAACGGAACTTATTATTTGATTGTTGTTACGGATGCGAACAACAACATTGACGAAGGACAGAACGAAAACAATAACGCGGACATCAAGCCGTTAGCCGTAACGCGCACACCGCGCCCTGATTTGAGAGTCACAAATATTCAAGCTCCGAACGAAACTTTCTTTGACCAGACAATTTCCGTTCAGTGGACGGTGATGAATAATGGCGATGGAGCAACGAATGCTACGGAATGGAATGACCGCGTTTTTCTTTCGCTCGATACGACGGTCAGCAATGACGACATAGCCTTGAACTCCGTTACGAACATCACTTCGTTGAATGTCGGCGAAAGCTATGTGGCGACGGCGGCGGAAGTGCGAATACCACGCAGCACGTTTGGCAATTATTTTGTGCTTGTTCAAACGGACAACGGCAACAGCGTTATAGAAGATAACGAAAACAACAACACGGGTTCAAAGACAATAAACTTACGCGTTCCGCCTTTGCCTGATTTGCGCGTCGGTCTGGTGCAAGCACCCGAAGAAGTTTTTACGGGAAGCACCATTACATTGAATTGGCGCGTTGATAACACAGGAGACAGAAGCACCGCGCCACAAACGAGTTGGATTGATTCTGTCTATCTTTCGCAAGACACGACTCTCAATACCGGCACCGACCGTTTGATTGGCAGCCGTCAACGGAACATCGCGTTGAATCAAAACGAAAGCTACACGGTTTCAAATGTAACCTTCAATGTGCCGCCGGATATTGCGGGGGATTGGTATGTCTTTGTGTTGACCGATGCACAGAACGCCGTTTATGAATTTGTCAACGAGAATAACAACTCGAATTATGACCGTGAACAACCGGGTTCGCCCGTTAATATTCGCGCCACTCCGCCTGATTTAATTATCCAAAATCAAATCACCGCACCAACCAACGGGCAAGCCGCCCGACAAATTACGGTCAATTGGACTGTTCAAAATCAAGGCGCGTTTGATGCCGCGCCCAATTGGTTTGACACAATTTATCTTTCAGCCGATCAGACACTAGATGTCGCAACGGACACGCCGCTGGCAACAGTGTTTCGTAGCAGTCCGCTTGTTGCGGGTGCGACTTACAACGCTTCGGCAAACGTAACTCTGCCCGCTTGTCTCAACGGGACTTACTATCTCTTTGTTTTCACGGACAGCCGCCGACAGATTTTTGAATACGACCCGAAAGTAAATGCCGAAGCAAATAATAACAATCCGGCGAAGGCTATAGACATAACAGCAATTCCGCCCGATTTGCAGTTAACGGCAATCGGCAATCCGACAACTGGAACAGCCAGACAGCCCGTCAGCATTGCTTGGACGGTAACAAACACGGGAACGGGACCGACGATTGAAAGTTCTTGGATTGACCGAATCTATCTCAGCCCGACGGCGACGCTCGATTTAAATACGGCGATTTTAGCAGCGAACTTTACGCAAAACGGCGGGCTTGCCAACGGCGCAAACTACACGCGAACCGAAAACGTCATTGTGCCGACGAGAGCGCAAGGCAATTACTTTATTTTTATCATCACGGATGCGAACGATAATGTCGAAGAATGCGGAGGCGATGGCAACAACACGGCAAGCAGTACGACACAACTTAATGTTACAAACGCTCTGCCCGATTTGACTGTAACAAACATCACGGCTCCGCCGAATGCTCTGCCCGGTCAAAGTATTACGGTGAACTGGACGGGCGCAAACAGCGGAACAGCCGCCGCGCAGAATCCCGCTTGGAACGATGCGGTCTATCTTTCAACCAACGCCACGCTTGACGACGGCGATACGCGATTGAATAGAACTTTGGTTAATGGACCGCTCAACATAAGTGCGACCTACAACGCTCAAACTCAAGCCATATTGCCAAATGTTCCGGCGGGAAGCTATTTCCTGATTGTCCAAGCCGATGCTGACAACTTCGTCTTTGAAGGCAGCTTTGAAACTAACAACGCCCGAAGCCAAGCGTTACCGATTCTGGTTCCCGGGGTTGATTTGCAAGTTACGAATGTTGATGCTCCGACCGGCGGCATTGCCGGGCAAGCAATCGCCGTCAATTGGACGGTGATGAATACGGGAATGGATGCGACGATTGGAAATGTCTGGACGGATTATGTCTATCTTTCGCTTGACCAAATCCTCGACCCGACAGACCGCACCCTTGGTTTTATGCCGCACAACGGCGTGTTGGCAGGCGGCGCAAATTATAATGAAACACTAAACGCGGAAATTCCGGTCGGCTTTTCAGGTCCGTATTACGTCATCGTTCAGACCGACCGCAACAACCTGATCGGTGAAAGCAGTGATGCAAATAATTCGAGCGTTCCGAGACCGATTGCTTTGAGTCTTGCGCCGCCTTCGGATTTGACCGTTACATCAATCACACCGCCGGTGAATGCCTCGCCGGGCGAACCGGCGACTTTTCAATGGACGGTGCAGAACGTGAGCGCGAATCCGGCAACGGGAACATGGACGGACAATGTTTATCTTTCGACGGATACGACTTGGGACATAGACGACCCGCTTGTCGGAAAACTAAACGACATCGGACCGCTCAACCCGAACGCGAGCCGTCCGCGAATAATGACGGTTACATTGCCCGCCGTAAATCCGGGGCAGTATTACGTCATCGTTCGCACGGATGCGCGTAACCGTGTGCGCGAGAGCAACGAAAGCAACAATCAAACAACCGCGACAAGCACGACGACGGTTGACGTGGCGGAACTTCAAATCGGAGTGCCGCGCACTACCACTTTGGTTACGGGACAAGAGCGTTATTATAAGACAAACGCGCCCGCCAACGAAACGCTGCGCTTTTCGATTGACGGTCAAGAGGGTTCTTTCAACGAACTCTACACGCGCTTTGATTTCTTGGCAGACCGCAGCATTTACGATTATTTATTTAGTCGTCCCTACGAAGCCGACCAGGAAACCATCGTCCCAACCACACAAGCGGGAAACTATTATAATTTGGCACGCGGCGAATTTGTGCCGCCCATAAGTTCAATCGTGGACGATAAAGAAAAATCGAAAGACAAACAAAAAAGTCCTTCATCAGTCGCCACCCAAAACGTCACCATCAAAGCCGAAATCATCCCGTTCAGCATCACCTCAGTCGCGCCCAACCGCATCGGCGATAACGGACAAGTTACCATCACCATCAGAGGCGCACGCTTTGACAGCAAGGCGACGGTGAAACTCGTTCAAGGGACAACTGTGCTTAACGCCGCGAAGATAATCTTTGTTGATGCCGCAACCGTGAAAGCCCGGTTCTTATTCAATAACGCGCCACACGGTGTTTATAATGTGGTGCTGACAAATCCGAATAACCAAGCTACGACGGCAACACAGACGGTTACAATTGAAACTGCAACCATACCTAGAGTTGAAATGAACGGCGTGACAGATACGTTTCCGCCTCGAGGTAGGTTTGCGAAATGGATTGGCACGATTAAAAATACCGGCAATGTAGATGTGGAATTTCTGAGTTTTGGAGTAACAACAACTCAACCGGTTGATGTGCTTATGATCCAACCATCAGATGGTATTCCCTATCAAAACTCGCTGCCCGATGGAGCAAACAGGTCTCAAATTGTTGCCTTTAGAGATATTGCTCCTAACGAAGAAAAACCTGTTGGGTATCTAATTCGAAACGTCAATTCGCAGTTTGAAGCAACTGTTGGATATACGATAAAAACAAATGCGGAAGTTATCTCACAAAGTCAGGTTCAAACCGAATTGCTAAGGTTAAGGTTAATTAATGATAACATAGAACTGCCAGCTCAGTTTGCCAATATCTTACAGGATCCGGAAGCATGGTGGAACACATTCAAAAGATTCTATGTAAATCCTGGCTATATTGATGCAGACACTCCATTCAACAAATCTGCGATCGTAAAGGCACAAAAAACAGTAAATGGGCGATTACTTGTGACTGACCTGTATACCGTAAATGGTGAATGCGCTGCCAATTGCTTCGATCAGTTACTAGAAGAATCTGTTCAGGCAAGCGATAGACATTTATCTAGATTGGTAGAGTTTATTGAGAATCTTGTTCCTGCGCTCGAGTTATGTGCCGCGCTCGCTCCACCATTAGATGCTCTATGTGTCGAAATTGCTTTTGATGCTCTTTTTGCAGAAGTAATTGTGTCAACCGGGCAGTACTTCGCAGACCTCGCGATCGCGGCTGTGCACTATAACCAGTGCCTTTGTCGATGTCGACAGCCTGAACTTGACGCAATTCCTTGCGGTACCTCCTCTTTTAGCACTTGTTTCCCTTTTATTCGATACAGGTATTGTCCTGTCAATCCTAATGACCCAAACGACAAACATGGTCCGAGCGGGTTCGGTATAGATAAGTTTGTAGGAAAACAATTAGCTTTGCCTTATACAATCAACTTTGAAAATGTTCCTACTGCGACAGCCGCCGCGCAACGTATTCGCATCATAGACCAACTAGACACAAATCTTGATCGGCGCACGTTTCGTTTGACGGAAATTGGTTTCGGGCAGTATCGAATTCAAGTTCCCGAAAATCGCGCTTTCTATCAAGGGCGCATACAGCTTGGAGCGGAGTTTGGCAATCTGTTCGCGGACATCACGGCGGGCATTGATATTACGACGGGGCGCGTAACGTGGACTCTGCAAGCGATTGACCCGACGACGGGCGAACCGCCGACCAGCGCGAATCTCGGTTTGCTTCCGCCGAACAATGAGGGAAACGATGGTCAAGGCTTCGTAACTTACACCATTCAGCCCAAGTCAACGGCAACGACCGGCACGGTCATCAACAACAACGCGACCATCATCTTCGACACCGAAGAACCGATCATGACCAACACCGTCAGCAACTCACTCGACGCTGATTTGCCGACGAGTACGGTCAATGCTCTGCCGCCAACGCAAACGCAGAATACATTCACAATTTCGTGGACGGGACAAGACCCGACAGGCGGTTCGGGCTTGCAAAGTTATGACATCTGGGCTTCCGAAAACGGCGCATCATATCAACCATTCCTGAGCGGCACAACCGACACGAGTGCGGAATTTACCGGACTTCCCGGCAGCAATTACCGCTTCTATTCCATCGCCCGTGATAATGCCGGAAATGTCGAAGCGACACCGGAAACGCCCGATGCCGTAACGACCATCGTAGGCGGAAATAACCCGGTGCCAACCTTGACGAGTCTTAATCCAAACTCGGCAACCGCCGGTGGAACGGCATTTACGCTGACAGCCAACGGCTCGAACTTCATCAATAGTTCCACCGTCTATTGGAACGAACAACCACGACCGACGACCTTTGTTTCCGCTAGTCAATTAACGGCGGAAATTTCAGCCGCAGACTTAGCAAGACACGGCACGGTCAACATTACTGTAGTAACTCCCGCGCCGGGCGGCGGAACTTCATCTCCGCGAACATTCACCATTAATCTACCTGCCGTTACTGCCGACCTTGCCTTGGACAAAACGGATGCTGCCGATCCGGTTGTCATCGGCAACAATGTTACTTACAATCTTGCCATCACCAACGGCGGTGCGAATAATGCGACCAATGTCGTTGTTACGGACACTTTACCGACGGGTGTTACCTTTGTTTCCGCTACGCCGTCTCAAGGTAATTGTTTGGAAAATGGTAGTCAGATCATTTGCAGCATTGGCATAATCCGTAATGGAGATAGTGCTAATGTTGTGATTGTCGTTACACCGCAAAACGTAACCACATTGAAAAATACTGCCGGTCTGACCGCCAACGAATACGACCCTAACTTAAACAACAATTCCGATTCTGAACCGACTTCGGTTGTGCGACGACACCGTTTCGATTTCGATGGCGACGGCAAAGATGATATTTCCGTCTTTCGTCCTTCAAATACAATTTGGTATTTCCTGCAATCAACGGGATTCACCGGTGTCCAGTTTGGTATTTCAACTGACAAAATCACGCCCGCCGATTTCGACGGCGATGGCAAAACCGACATCGCCGTTTTCCGCGACGGCATTTGGTATTGGCTCAATAGTTCAAACGGCAGTTTCAACGCTTTTCAGTTCGGTTTGGCGGGCGACATTCCTGTTCCCGCCGATTTCACCGGCGACGGACGTGCTGAATTGGCGGTTTATCGCTCAGGCGTATGGTTCACATGGAATTTAGCCAACAGTCAATTCAACGCCGTGCAGTTTGGTATCGCTTCGGACAAACCTGTTCCGGCTGATTTTGATGGCGACGGCAAAACAGACTTCGCGGTTTATCGGGATGGAACTTGGTATTGGCTGAGAAGTTCGGATAACGGCTTTCGCGCCGTGCAGTTTGGCATTGCTACGGATAAACCGACGGTTGGCGATTATGACGGCGACGGTAAAGCCGATCAAGCGGTTTATCGCTCAGGCGTATGGTATGTTTTTGGGAGTACGCAAGGGTTTTACGCCGTCCAATTTGGCATTGCATCGGACATTCCGGTAGCGGCTGATTATGACGGCGACGGTAAAACCGATATTGCGGTTTATCGAACCGGAAACGGAACTTGGTATTGGTTGAGAAGTTCGGATAACGGATTTCGTGCCGTGCAGTTCGGCATCGCCGAGGATAAACCGATTCCGGCAGCATTCGTGCCATAAAAGTAGAAAGCGTGTTTATTAGGGCTTTCTCAAAATCATTTTTAACGCAGGGACGCAAAAGCGCGAAGACGTAAAAAAAATAAATGTTTTCTATTTCGGCTTTTTTACCTTAAAAAACTTTGCGTTTCTGCGCCTTTGCGCCTTTGTGTTAAAATTTTCTCTTTAGACTGAGAAAGCCCCAATTACGTTATAACGAAACATACGTTTTTCTTCTTTTTATATCGAAAATTTTTTTGTTAAACTTTTGACTGTTCGATAAAGTCTTAAAACGATTACTTTCAGACAAACCTGAAAGCATTAAACTTACATCATAAAAAATGTTTCTTTGTTATTAAATTTGAGAAAATGTTTTTGAGCAAGCGTGCGGAGATAAAAAATAAACCAAATAAGAGAAAATGTCTGCGCCGAAGTGCAGTTGTTTTTCCTTATGTTTTTCATATTCTTATAATTTTCGGTTTTCTGATAGTTTTTTGTGGCGCGGCGTTTTCACAAAACAAATATGAAGACCGCCGGATTTCCAATATCGAGATTTCATTTGAAGGAACCGACAGCGATGATTCTGCCGCTGAACAATTTCGGCTTATCGCCCGAAATGCGCTCGGCGAAAAATATTCTGCCGTTAAATTACGAGATGCCCTGCAATCCTTATTTGAGACTGAAAAGATCGTTTCAGCCTCGGCAGTTGCCAGTGAAAGCGGGCAAAATGACGTAAATTTAAAATTTATTATAAAACGTAAAACGAAAGCTGAAAAAGTTAGTATTCAAATCGATACATTTGTCGGAGAATCTGTAACTGAACAAGAATTGTTGTTAAAACTAAACTTACTAAATCCGGGAACCTCGATCACTGACCAGATTTTAAAGAATAATGCCGATCTGATTTTGGATTATTTGCGCGATAGAGGCTATTTCAAAGCCGAAGTTACTTACATTCAACAACCTTTGAAAAGCGAAACCGAAGTTGCCGTAACCTTTCAGGTAACGCCCAATACACAGGCAAAAGTAGAGAACTTCGCAATAAATATAACGGATTTTAACACTGCAAAAGTCCGTCCGAAATTAGAATTGAAGACCGGCGCACTATTTTCGCGGGAAGTTTTATTGAAGGATGTAGAAAAGGTCAAGGCAGCCTTGCGCGATGAGAAATTTCTTGCGCCCGAACTTGAAGAACCGCGAGTAATTTATGATAGAGATAAAAATGCGATAAACATTGAACTCAACGGTAAAGTCGGGGCGACCGTAAATGTTTCGGTTGAGGCTGGAAATACTAAAAAGCTCGGCGAGAAAACACAAACCAAACTTTTATCCGTCAAGCGCGAAGGAACGCTCGATTATGCGGCAATCATTGAAGGTTCGCGGCGGTTAAGAAATTATTATCAGGAGCAAGGCTATTTTTTCGCACAGGTTACGCCGATTTGTTCGGTCAAACCCGAATTTAACGAAGACGAAGCAAGTTCGATAACCAATCGAACCGAAACGCTCTGCACGTCTTTGAGCGGCGCGGATTTGACTGACCGAGTGGTTGATCTGACCTATCAAGCCGTTCTTAACCGGAAATTGAAGCTGGTCGATATTCGCATAGAAGGGACGGATAAATTAACGGCTGATGATATATCGACGGTTTTAGGCTCACAGCAAGCAAGTCTTCTGGGAATTATTCCATATCTCGGCTACGGGCGCGGATTTACGAGTGTCGAAATTTTAGAAGAAGACCGTTTGACGATTCAATCCTTAATGCGGGAACTGGGTTTTCGCCAAAACAAAGTTAGCGTCCGGCAAGGTGTTGCCCTCAATGGTGAGGATTTGATCATTACTTTCGTAGTGGACGAAGGCATACCGACACGGATTGCCGATGTCGAAGTCGAAGGCAATAAATTGATCTCAACCGCTACTTTATTGACCAAAATACCTGATATAAGCGGTAAAAACTTTTCGCGGGCGCGGGCGCGCAATGGTGTCAAAGAAATTTCAAAGTTCTATTCGGAAGAAGGTTTTTACGATGCAAAGGTAAATTATTCACTCGTCGAATTACCAAAAACTGAAAATGCGACGGAAGAATTAGTCAAAATTATTTACAATGTTGAATCCGAAGGTCAGAAAGTTTTTATCAACCGTATTTTAATAAACGGCAACGAAAGAACCGGACGCGAAGCGATTCTCAAAGCAATCAACCTACGCCCTGAAGACGTATTGCGTTCGACCGACATTTTCGCAAGTGAACAGAATCTTTATGCGACGGATGCTTTCAGTCTCGTGCAAATAAAGCCCGAACCGGCAGGAGAAAAGGCGGATGGAAGCGGACGCTTAACCGACATAATTATTAATATCGAGGAACAGAAACCGCGTCTTATCACCTACGGAGGCGGCTATTCAACTGATTTTGGCGCAAACGGTTTTTTTGATATTCGCCATTTTAATTTATTCGGTAAACTGCAACAAGGCGGTGCCAGAGTTCGCGTCAGCCGCCTGCAACAACTTGCTCAATTCGATTATATAAATCCGAGGTTTTTGCCCGACGGGAAGAATCGCTTTTCACCCTTAACCTTTACCGCTCAATATCTGCGTGATTCGACGGTAACGAGATTTTTTCGTTCGACTTTTGATAGGGGAACTTTCGGTATTGTTCAGCGAATTGACGAAAACGGTAATCCGATCGATGAATTCGGACGTGATACCGGTGCGCCGACGATAAATCGGCTGACGATTTCGGCTGAAACCAGCCGCACGATCAGCCGCAAAAATCGGAGTCTTTTGTTTGTTCGCTATCGTTTTGAGGATGTTCGTTTATTTAATATCGAAAGCCTTTTAGTTCGTGATTTACTGCGTCCTGATGCCAAAGTGCGAATTTCAGGTTTCGGTGCGAATTTTGCCTTTGATACGCGGGAAAATTGTTCGATAAAATATACTTTGCTTGATATTATTGCCAAAGGAGATGCCGGAAACCCTTGCCGGTATAGTGCTACCGATCCGACGCGCGGTAATTTTCTGACGGCTGAATATAATGTATCGGCTCCATTTTTAGGCGCAAATATCGGTTTTCATAAATTTCAAGCCTCTTACTACAATTTTTATACCTTTCCAAAACTGAGAAATACGACCTTTGCCGCCCGTGGCATTATCGGGCTGGCAAGTGTTTTTTCCAGAAATCAAAATTTTGCATCATCACAGTTTCCCGATTTGGAAGATATTTTGCCGATCAGCGAGAGATTTTTTGCCGGTGGTTCGACAACCTTACGCGGTTTCGATTTCGAGGGAGCCGGACCAAGAGTCGTAGTTTCACCACAGGGAACATTTCGGAATAACCGGGGTGAGATAGTTACGCTTAACCCATTTACAATCCCGTTCGGTGGAAATGCTTTGGCAATTACTAATTTGGAAGCGCGAGTGCCGTTAACCGCAAGCATTCGTGCTGTTCCGTTTTATGACGGAGGAAATGTTTTCCGCCGCGTCAAAGACATTTTTAATCCGCCAGATGTTGCCGCTGATGATGTTTTTCGGCAGAATTTACGGGCGCGCTGGACGCATACGATTGGATTAGGACTGAGAATTAAAACTCCGGTTGGCGGGGAATTTGGAGTTGATTACGGCTATTTATTAAATCCGCCGCAATTTATAATCCCACAGCAAAACTCACCGAACACTATTTTTCAAGTGAAGCGCGGGCAATTGCATTTCCGTTTTTCCCAAGCTTTTTAGTTAACAGCGTTTGAAATAATATGGCTTTCATCTAATTCGACAATGAGGTTTTCGTTTGTTATTTCTTCTATAACTTCAATGATTTGTTCTATTTGTAAGGGCGGTAATTTCGCCTTGGCTGATCTTTTACGAAATGCTTTTGCCGAATACATTGCTTTATCGGCAGCAATAATTATCTGGTCGAGCGTTTCTCCATCCCTCGGATAGCAAGCTGCCCCAAGACTTACACCGACCCGTGCAAATTCACCATCACTTATCGGTAATTTATAATCAGAAACCGCTTTTTCCAGTCTTTGGGAAAATTCGCGGATTTCTTCCGAGTCGGTTTCAGGCACGATGGCGACAAATTCATCACCGGCATAACGTGCCAAAAAATCATAATCACGCAATTGTCCACGCATTACTTTGGAAATTTCACGCAGCATTGCATCGCCGACTTTATGTCCAAAGGTGTCGTTGACCGCCTTAAAGCCATCGAGGTCAAGCATCAGCAACTGAAAATTACTGCCGTTACGACTGGCACGTCCGGCTTCTTTTTCAAAATGAATTTGTAAACTTCGGGCATTCGGTAAGTTTGTCATCGGGTCGGTCAAAGCTCTTGATTCCGATTCAGCGTGTTGGAGTGCCATACAAATAGCATCGGCGGCGATGCGCGAAACCGTTTCAAGAAGGCGCATATGTTCTTCCTGATAATTTTCGATTTGGCAGGCATAGATCGAAACCGCACCAACCATTTTCTCATCGGAAATCAATGGTAGCGAAGCCATCGCCGTATAATCTTGAATAAAATCAAGTTGTTGAAAGGAAAAATCGAGTCCCGGATTTATGTTATAAACCGGAAGCCGCTTTTTCAGCACATATCCGGTCGCGCCTTCGCCGGGTTTTATCATTTTATCTTTGAGTGCGGCATTGTTTTTTCCGGCTGCATAAATTACGGTTGCAAATTCTTCGGTTTCATTCATCAAATAAACCGCGCAAGTATCAAATGGGACTAATTCGCCGATTTTCTCGACAAACAAGGAAAGCGTTTCATAAAGATTCAACGATGAGCTAAAAACCCGTGCTAATTCATAAAGTGAAAAAATTTCACGGTTAGCGCGTTTGATTTGCTCGACATAACTTTGATTTTTCTCAAAATCCATCGAATTGTTTCTTTCCCCGGTAGTGCCTTCAACAATATAAGAAAATCCTTGCGACTGGATTTCTTTTTCAAATTGGCGGAGATTTCGCAAAAATACATCTACGATTTTCGGATCAAACTGGGTCCCGGTGCCGCTAGTCAAAAATCGACGTGCTTCTTCCCGCGAAACTGCCGCCCTGTATGGACGCGCACTTCGCAAAGTGTCATACGCATCGGCAACTGATAGAATTCGTGCCGTTAGAGGAATATTATTTCCCTTTAACCCTTCGGGATAGCCGCTTCCATCATATTTTTCGTGATGATATTTGATAGTTGGAATAACCGGATATGGAAAATCTATTTTTTCAAGAATCAATGCGCTAACCGAGGCATGAATCTTTATTTTTTCCATTTCGGCAAACGTCAGTTTTCCGGGTTTGTTCAAAATATGGTCGGGAACAGCGAGTTTTCCAATGTCATGAAGCAATGCCCCCGTATTGAGTGCCTGAATGTCACTTGTGGATAATCCCAGTATTTTACCGATGCCGACTGCATAAATCTGTGTGCGGCGAACTTGCCCGATGCCTACCTGATCTCGGGCATCGATGGCAGTTGCCAATGCTTCAACCGTAGCAAGATGAATGCGGCTCGATTCGGAAATTTCTTTGGTCTTGACGGCTAATTCGGCTAAATGGATTTTATAGGCAATATGAGCAAACACGACCATCGGTAAAACAATAAAGCCGAAACCCAAACCAAATGTAAGAAAAATAAGATGCAACAGAAATACCGCAATTGTGCCTATAAGATAACTGACGGCTGTCCAAAGAAAGTTTTTTTTCCAAAGTCCCAAGAAGGAATAATTTCGTTCCCACGTCAGAAAAACCGAAGTAAAAATGGCAAATAGCCAAAAATGAGTGATCGCCATCAAACTGACAGCAATAAACAACCATTTAACACTAACCGTATTATCGTCAACTGTATTCGGCGTAAAACCGGCAAAATAATACAAAGTAAGATAGAGAACTGAAGCAGAAATTAGGGTGGAAAAAGTATTTACATAAAATCCGAAAAGCCAACGCTTCTGTGATCCGGGTATTTTACCGAATCTTGCCAACGATGCACTTGCCGCCAATAAAATGCCGCCCGGAATGCCCAGCCAGATAGTTCCCCAAAAAACTGCTAACTCTTTTGCCGAGATAGTTGTTTGGGTTTTAGGAATTTTGATCTGATATTTGTTGACCAGCAGGGAAATAAAGAGTGAAATTCCCAAAACTGCGAATTGTAAAACAGAAAATTCGATAGCTTTGAAAACTGCAAAACAAAGAGCGATAAGACTCAGAAACAAAGTCAGATACCATAAAATTTTGGTTTTCAGGTCATAATCAGAGAGGTTGAATAGTTCCATTTTATTTGTTTCCATAATCAGTCTAAGTTCAGTTTGTTTTTCAATCTGATAAATGAGGTATTTTCGTTCAATTTCTTCAATAAAACTGCTGAAAATTGAATCAAAAATCGTGCCAAATATCGATAAATAAAAAAGTTAGCAAAATGTTAGAGCAGAAAATTGCCACCAATTATCTTACATTGTGTTGCAGTTAATTTGACCGTTCAAAATGATAGAAAGTTTTCAAAATGCACGATTGATGAGTTATAATAAGCAGATACAGGCGAAATCCATAAAAGTTTCACCTACGTCGAAGAAAAATTATTAAATCAAATAATTTTCAGAGAAAATATTGGCAAATAAGGTAAAATTAAGGTGCCATAAAAATTACACCGATCAATTGAATTAAACGCTCATTGATCATTTATCATTGGGAGAATTTATTAAAAAACTCTCATTGATGATTCTAAACCCGTGTAACATAAAAAGCAACATTTTTTGAGATGAACTACGAAAAAAAAATACATAGTAAACGACATTCTCCAAATTTCTTATTTCTTATTTTTTACTTATTATTTACTTTTTCAATCTTTGCCCAAAAAAATGATGATGTAATTCGTGTGCAAACCGATCTGGTTTCATTTGAAATAACTGTAACTGATAAAAATGGAAAGCCGGTTCGTGGGCTGGATGCTAAAGATTTCAAGGTTTTCGAAGACGGCGCGGAACGGCAGATCGATTTTTTTGAACCCATCAAAAAAAGTGATGCAGGTCGTCCGCTTTCAATAGTCTTTGCTTTGGATGTTTCGGGAAGTATTACAACTGAAGAACTTAAGCGCATACACGATGCGCTCCAAACCTTTGTTCGGCGACTTGCCGATTACAATTCTTATTTTGCGGTAATGACTTTTGGAATGCAGGTTAAAACCCTCCAATCTTTTACAAATCGCCCGGACAAATTAGAAAAGACCTTTGCTAAACTTTTACGGGAACAAGATGGACTTTCGACACACGCATATGATGCGGTTGATGATGCAGTTCGGCTTTTGAAAAAAAAATCACCGTCCGCAATCAAAGAAAAAATGCCGAGACGAGCTGTTATTTTAATCACGGATGGTTTTCCGGTCGGAGATACGGTCACACCGCGCACCGTAATCGAACGTGCAAATGATGCAGAAACAACAGTCTATTCAGTCCTTTTACCTTCATTTGCGCGGCAACAGCAGAATAAAAAACCACTTCTTACGCCCCTTGAAGCCAGCGGATTGCTCGAAAAAACCGGCGGAAGAGCTTTTTATACAAATGAAAAAAATTATGAATCGCTTTTCAAATCTTTAGCCGAGGAGATCACATCTTCATATCTATTGGCAATTTATCCGAAAAATGAAAATTTCCCGAAAGAAAAATTTCGGCAAATTCGGATCGAATCTAAAAAAGATTTTCGGATCAAGCAAAACCGGTCAGGTTATGAAATAAAGAATTAACATTGATAAATAGGCAAAGGTATTTCTATTTCAATAAAACACCTTTGCCTTAGTTATTCTTGATATTTTTATTTTTCTGCTATTCAAAATCCTCTTCATCATCCTTAAAATCGTCTAAATCGTCCTCTGAATAAATATCCAATTCGATAGGATCGAGACCGACGATTTCTAATTCGGTTCCGCATTCATCACAAGAGATGATGTCACCTTGTTCGGATTCGGCATCCACATAAACATCTTCACTACATTCGGGGCAAGCTGTTGTTGGCATTTTGTTTTCTCCAATAAATAAATATGATTTTTTTGAGTTTCACTTAAAAGCTAAGTGAATGTTCTATGTTTTTCAATTTAACCCGTTTAAGAACTATTTGGCAAGAGTTTTTTCGTAAAATAATTGTCAAATTTAATTTGTTCTCAAAGTGTAATTATTAGATATTATTGACTAAGTTTTAAAATTTCAAATTTAAAAATAAAAAATGCAATTTCCATTTAAGTTGTCCGAAAATAAAGAGTTTGATGTCGTGGGTTTTGGCACTAATGCCGTTGATTATTTGATAGTTGTGCCTGAATACCCGGAATTTAATTCAAAGATCGAACTCGACAATTATTTTCAACTTGCCGGCGGAGAAATCGCTTCGACAATGGTCGGATTGCAGCGGTTAGGAATGAAAACCGCGTATGTGGGAAATTTCGGCACCGATCAAGCCGGTGATTTTGGTTTGCAAACTATCCGCGACGAAGGAGTTGATGTGCAATATACGCGGCAAATTGAAGAGGCACAGACACAGATTGCGTTCATTATTATTGATCGTCGAAGCGGGGAGCGAACGATTATCTGGAAACGTGATGAAAAACTGGCTTTTTCACCGGAAAATATTCCGGTAGAACTTGCGCGGCGGACAAAGATTTTTCATTCGACACCGCACGACGCGCACGCTTGTGCAAAAATGGCTCAAGAGGCAAAGAAACATAGCGCGATAGTTTCAATCGATATTGATAACCTTTTCGACGGACTTTTAGAAATGATTCCGCTCATTGATGTATTTATTTCTTCCGCCGAATTTCCCGAAAAACTTGTCGGAATCAAAGATAAAAAAAATGCCTTGCGCGAAATAAAGTTGCGGTTCGGATGTGCAGTGGTCGGAATGACTTTGGGTGAGACAGGCTCGTTGATCTTGTGCGAAGGTGAATTTATCGAAACAAAAGGTTTTGAAGTCCCAAACGGCTGCAAAGACACAACCGGCGCAGGTGATGCGTTTCGCGTCGGATTTTTATACGGATTGTTGAGAGGCGAAACAGTCGAAAATGCGGCAAAAACGGCAAATGCCGTTGCCGCCCTAAAATGCCGCGAAATCGGTGCAAGAACAGCTTTACCGGATAAACTCGAATTAGCGGAAATGCTTGGTTTCGGTCAGTAAAAAAGTTTCAAACAGGTAAGTCAAAATTCGAAATCAAAAAATTAAACCTCGCTTAACACGATGATTTCTGCGCGTCTTTTGGAATCGTCCAAAAATTGTTCGATGTCCCGCGCAACCTTTTCTTCGATCAGGATTTGGTTGATTTGTGAGCGTCGTTCATCAAGTGGCGGCAACAGCAATCCGGGATTCCGGCGGCGAAAATCAGGAGTAAAAACCTCGCGGTAATACTTTGTTTCGTCTTCGGGCGTAATCACCACAAATGATCGGAAGCGAAAGTCGAGATATTTTTCGATGGCTACTCTTTGTGCCATAATACGCTGAAAATTGGCATCTTTGATCGAATCGAACCCGACCAGACGCAACCGTTTTTCAAAAACATCGGCGGTAGCAAATTGTTCTAAAACACGTTTGATTTCAGCATCTATTTCTGATTGAAGCGGCGCAGCGCGCGGTAATCTTTTCGCTTCCAAAGCAAAAAGCCGTTGATTGATAATTAGTTGAAGTGCGCGGTTAAGGTCTTCGGAAGTCGGCGGATTAAGCGGCACATTCGGTTGCAGGGCAAGCTGCCAAAGCAAATCCGAATATGTAATAAGTTCGGGAACGCCCGCCCCGTCGCCAACTGTTGCAACTGTTTTATCTACAACCTGTTGAGCATTTGTTGCTACTGTAACGGAAAGAAATATCAAACCGGACAGACAAAAGCAAAAAAGGAACTTTTTAAAATGAGAATTTTTCATTTTCTTATAAGTTTCAAGGATCGGTTAAAATATTAAAGCCACCGAGCCTTAAATGCAAAATAAGAGATGATTAACTCAAAAATATGGTTGTAGGTAAACAAGCCTTCTAAAATCTTGCTAATTGCGAAAACATCACTTTAAATTTGCAGATTGCAATGATAACAATACTTTTTTACTGAGATTTCGCTTTGGTATCAAAATTGTTTTAATAACAGTGGAGTTGGTTTTTTTTATGGGAATTGTAATTGGTTTTTTAATCTTTGAGTTAGTCACTTTTCTCCACATTTGGGTTTATATCAAAGTTTATAAAAGTTCATTTGGAGAACAACCCGGCTTCGCGGCACTTGGACGAGGTTTTGTTTCAGGTGCCTTTACAAATTATTTCTTTAGCCTATTATGTGCGTCTTTATATGGTGGATATTCTGGAATACTAATTATCTATGGACTAATTTATTCCATTCCAACAGGTATTTTTCTTACCTTTGGTATTTGGTGGATAACCAATAAACTCGAACTAAAAATGGGGTTTTACAGCAGAGCAGTTTTAGGAGGTTTGATGGGATTTTTGCTCGGAATATTTGTTAGTGCTTACTTCCAATCAAAAAAAGACCAACTGAGCCAAGACCTGATAAATATGGTGTTATTATTTTGGAGTGCAATAGGCATAACTTCGGGACTTATGGCTAGTAAAAGCGAAAGTTATGAATGAAGAAAAATTAAACCAAACATTTCAAAATCTTTTCATTGTTAAGAGTTTACAAAAACATATATCTCGGACTAATGTTGCGCTAAAGAAGTATTTAAGAGTTGTTTAAATTTTTGAAATTTGCACTTAAAGCGCATTTGAGAATGTAGCCGGAGTTAAAAACCGCCGGATGATTGAAATAATATTCACGCATTGAAGATGCGCTCAGAATCATATTTTCGCACCTAGCCGGTGCGGGAATCAGATATTCGACAAACCGGACGTTGCACATCCGGCTACTTTCTTTATGCCGCATTTGCGGCTTAAAACTGAAAATTTAAACAGGCTCTGAATGATTTAATGATTTATTTGCAGACCAATGAATTTGTCTAAAACACTCAATAGATGACAAAATAAATTATTGTGTAATAACATTATTTAATAAGGAAGATAAATATAAAAAAATATGTCGGATATAAAAGAAGCAGTAATTATAAGTGCCGCAAGAACGGCGACAGGAAAATTTTTAGGAAGTTTGAAAGGGTTTTCGGCAACGGATTTGGGTGCAGTCGTAATAAAAGAAGCTGTAAATCGTGCAAAAATAAATCCCGAAGATGTAGATGAAGTAATTATGGGATGCGTCGTGCAAGCCGGACTTGGGCAGGCACCGGCGCGGCAATCGGCTTTGAAAGCGGGTTTGCCGCCGGAAGTTTCTGCTTTGACGGTCAATATGGTTTGCGGTTCGGGATTGCGGGCAGTTTCACTTGCGGCGCAGGCGATCAAACTCGGCGATGCTGATTTTGTGGTCGCGGGCGGAATGGAATCGATGTCGAATATTCCATACGCGCTGCCGAATGCGCGGGAAGGTTACAGAATGGGCAATCAAACCGACATTGATCTTTTGATCCACGACGGTTTGTGGTGTCCGTTTGAAAATTGGCACATGGGAAACACGGGCGAAGTCGTCTCGGAAAAATATCAGATTTCGCGCGAAACGCAGGACGAATATGCGTATAACTCGCACCGCAAAGCGATGGAAGCTCGTGATTCGGGTAAATTTAATAAAGAGATAGTGCCGATCGAAATTCCGCAACGCAAAGGTGATCCGGTAATTTACGATCACGACGAAACTATTCGTGACGATACCTCGATTGATTCTTTGAGCAAATTAAAACCCGCATTTAAGAAGGACGGCGGCACGGTAACAGCGGGAAATGCTCCCGGCGTAAATGACGGCGCGTCGGCGATTGTCGTTACCTCAGCCGACAAAGCGAAAGAATTGGGAATCGAACCGCTGGCACGAATCGTTGCGTATGCAACATCGGGAATCGAGCCGAAATTGATTATGATGGCTCCGGTCGAAGGCGTGAAAAATGTCTTGCAAAAAGCCGGTTGGACGATGGAAGAAGTTGACCTTTTTGAACTTAACGAAGCCTTTTCCGTGCAGGCACTCGGCGTAATGCAGGAACTCGGACTCGATATGGAAAAAGTCAACGTCAACGGCGGCGCGGTCGCACTCGGACACGCCATCGGGAACAGCGGCGGACGAATTCTAACGACATTGCTTTACGAAATGAAGCGTCGAAACGCTAAAAAAGGTGTTGCCGCGCTTTGTCTCGGAGGCGGAAATTCGGTAGCTATGGCAGTTGAAAGAGATTAGACAGATTTTGCAACAATTTATTCACTGCTTACGTTTGATGAATTGAAGATTAAAATACTAATCGCCGATTTATTTGCGGGAGAAAAAAAATGACATCAAAAGAACAAAACAAACTTGCCGGAATATTTCTTATGATTCACGGCGGACTACAATCTTTGATAATGATTTTCATCGTATTATTTTACGGTGTGATCGGTGCGGGAATTTTTGCAACGGCAAAAAAAAATGAAGATCAAGTTGTCGGTCTGGTTTTTATCGGGATGATCGTGCTTATATCTTTTATCACGCTGTTATTTGTCGTTCCCCAAATTATTGGCGGCTGGAAACTGATAAAGGAATCGAGAAACGCCAGAGTTTGGGGAATTGTCGGAAGCATTATCGCTTGTCTTTCTTTTCCTTTGGGAACTGCTGCCGGTGTTTACGGTTTGGTTTTTCTTTTTGGCGAAGAAGGAAAAAGGTTTTACCTCGGCGGGAATAACTATCAACAAAATACATTTCAACCGCCGCCGAATCTTTGGCAATAACTTTCAAATTAAAAATGTAGCGAAGTGTAACGAGCGTTAAGAAAATTCTTTTCGCTCGTTTGTTTTATGACTAAGTTTTGGTTACTTTTAATTAAAACTTTCTAAAAAAAATATCAAAAGGAATTTATTAAATAATGAGTGAAATTATAGGTGTGATTGGCGCGGGAACGATGGGCAACGGGATTGCCCAACTTGCCGCAAGTAACGGATATGAAGTGGTAATGTATGACATCAAGCCCGAATTGATCGAACGCGGCGTGCAGAATATTAGCAAAAGTCTCGACCGTTTTGTTAAAAAAGAAACGATCACCGAAGAAAACAAGAACGAAATTCTCAGGAAAATAAGAGCGACGAACGACTTTGATAATTTTAAGGATTGTTTTTTAGTTGTCGAAGCCGCTGTTGAAAATTTTGAAGTTAAAAAAGGTATTTTTCAAGAATTGGACAGAATAACCGCGCCCGACGCAATATTGGCGACAAATACTTCTTCGATTTCGATTACGAAGATCGCGGCAACAACTTCGCGTCCTGATAAAGTTGTCGGAATGCACTTTTTTAATCCTGTTCCTTTGATGAAATTGGTCGAAATCATTCGCGGCATCGCAACTTCCGACGAAACCTACGCAAAAGTAAAAAACTTGTCGGAAAAACTCGGTAAAGTTCCGGTCGAGTGCAATGATTATCCCGGATTTGTTTCAAACCGCGTTTTGATGCCGATGATCAATGAGGCGATTTTTTGCCTTTATGAAGGTGTAGCGACACCCGAAGCGATTGATGAAATTATGAAACTCGGAATGAATCATCCGATGGGACCGCTGACTTTAGCTGATTTTATCGGACTTGATGTATGTTTGGCGATTTTGAATGTTTTGCACGAAGGTCTCGGCGATCCGAAATATCGTCCTTGTCCGCTTTTGAAGAAATATGTTGACGCAGGTTGGATGGGCAGAAAATCGGGCAAAGGATTTTATGATTACAGCGTTTGATAAGTAATTGGAAAATTTATAAAAATGGAAAGGCTTCGCTAGAAAAATCTAACGAAGCCTTTTATTCGGGCAGGTTGTATGGCAGGCTTATAAGCCTTCACCGGTAGTGAGTTTTTGAAATTTACCTTTGAATTTTTCCTTCATTTGTTCTTTCAATTGCTTGGCTTGGGCTTGTTGTTCAGGTGTCAAAATCGCAAAAAGTTGGGATTTTGTGCGTTCTTTTTCGACAATCAGTTGCGCCATAATATTGGCTTGCTGCGA